>JAJZMD010000165.1:4185-4720 GCA_021803085.1 Actinomycetes bacterium | reverse complement strand
GGTCATCGCGACGACGACCGACGACGATCACGACCTCGCCCATCCGCAACGACGCAGGTCCGCCGAGGCGAAGCTCGCCCGCTATAAGCGGATGATGGCGAGACGCAGGCACCCGAAGGGCAAGCCCCCCTCCAATGGCTACCGAGAGGCGAAGCGCCAGGTGGCGAAGGTCCACCGTCGGGTGGCCCGCCAGCGGAGCGACGACGCTCGCAAGTGGGCGAAGGGCGTCGTCGTCGACTTCGACCAGATCGCCGCAGAGGACTTCTGTCCGAAGTTCCTCGCTCGCTCCACGATGGCGAAGAAGGCGGCCGACGCTGCGATCGGGGCGACGAAGGCGGCACTCGTCCACATGGCCGACAAGCACGCCCGCGACCTTCGCCTCGTCGATCCCGCCCATACGACGATGGATTGCTCGATCTGCGGTGCGAGAGCCAAGCACCGCCTCGACCTCTCGGAACGCACCTATGCCTGCGAAGCCTGCGGCGTGGTGCTCCCGAGAGACAAGAACGCAGCGGCCGTCATGGTCGTCAGGGCC
>JAJZMD010000165.1:0-4175 GCA_021803085.1 Actinomycetes bacterium | reverse complement strand
GTTTCGTCCCTGCTGGTGCTGAGGGCGCAAGACCAGGGCCGGAGCCTCCGGTCCTGGCTGCCTGAGCCAGGAATCCCCCGGCTTCAGCCGTGGGGAGGATTCAACAAGCGCCCGCAAGTCGTTCGACGGCGGCTTGGTCTTCTGACCAGTCGCTCGGTCGTCAGGGAGCTTGACCGAGCCCCGCCGGTGCGTCAGCGGCGCGCGCCATGGCGGAGGAGCGCGCGAAACCAAACCTTGCGGTGGTGCTGAGTCGTCGCCATTCGAACCACCCGGGCCTGATCGTCCAGCTGAGATCGCTCGCCTCAGGCCTCGGCAAGCCTGCCTGACGAAGCGGGGACGGGACGACCACTCGTTCGGGCCGCCTCTAGCCAAGCTGCGATGGCTACCTCAACTTCGGCGACCGCGTCGTGGGGAGTGTCACCGGTGGCCGAGCAGTAGGGCAAGTCGGGTACGTCAGCAACCCAGGCTTCGTCCTCGGCGCTCCAGAACACAGTGATCGGATAGGCAGGCTGGTTCATCGGTCGTCCTCGATTCTCAGATCGTACCGGCGAACGAGAGCCACGAGCTGACGAAGCTGGTAGGGCTTGGCTTGTCCACCGCGGTCTTGGACGTTGAGCTGCTCCGCGATGCCAGAGCGCGCGTATACGTGATGGCTTCCTCTGACGCGCAGCTCGTCGAAGCCGAGCGCTTCCAGTAGCCTTCGAGCATCATCAAACGCGACGTTGGTGAAAACGCCAGCCAGAAGGCGGTGCAGCAGCGCTTCGGGTTTCACGAGCTTCGAACGTACGCGCACGGTGTGACGCGGTGGTCCGGCCATCGGCTGGTTCTTGGAGTCCGAGCCGAGTTCGATTCCCGTCGACTGTCCGCCAAGCGTGCGGGCCTGACCAGCATCGACGCGATGCAAATTCCGAGTGGAGGCGATGGGACTCGAACCCACGGACCTCTTGACTGCCAGTCAAGCGCTCTACCAACTGAGCTACGCCCCCGAGTGCGAGGATGAATGCTACCAGGGCACCGTCGGGCGCCGGGAGCGACCCGAGTTGACTCACGAAAAACCTCCGCGTAGATCGCTACGTTGCCTCACCTGGGAAGCTCCGCCTCGCTGAGGTCCACCACTGGCCGGCGCCCAGCGGATACGCCCCAGTGATGGAGCTTTCGGTGGGTGAGCGCAAGGCCGTCACGAAGAAGCTGGCGATCCGCTACAAGCGGGCGACCAGGGCGGACAAGTCCGTCGTCTTGGACGAGCTCGTGGGGCTCACGGGCTGGCACCGTGACTACGCCCGCGCCGCACTGCGCGACGCCCTGACCCTCTGCCCGGTGGTCGCCCGGGCGCCGCGGGCAACAGGGCGACGTGCAGAGCACGTCCTTGGCGCGGAGCAGGGGATGCGCGGCGGTTGCCGCAGCGCGGTCAGATGCGCCGGACGCGACGCGTGAGGGGCGCGGTCAGATGCGCCGGACGCGACGTGTGAGGGGCGCGGTCAGATGCGCCGGACGCGAAGGTGAGGGGTACGAGGACTCGCGCGCGACGCACGGCGAGCGATGCGCCGGACGCGAACCCTCGGCAGCGATGCGCCGGGCACGTCGTCCGGTCGGGTTCCCGCTTCCCGGCGGTAGCATCGCCGCCCATGACGAGGGCCTACGACGTGCAGGCGATCGAGCAGAAGTGGCAGGCCCGATGGCGTGACGAGGGGACCTACGAGGTCGACAACGACGATCCGCGGCCGCCCTTCTACGCCCTGTGCATGTACCCGTACCCGTCGGGCCCGGCCCACCAGGGCCACGTACGGAACTACACGTTCGGCGACCTCGTCGTGCGCTACCAGACGATGCAGGGGAAGGCGGTGCTCTCGCCGCTCGGCTTCGACTCCTTCGGGCTGCCTGCGGAGAACGCGGCCATCCGCACCGGCACCCACCCCCGGGTCTTCACGGACGCGCGCATCGCCGAGCTGAAGGAGTCGATCCTCCGGCTCGGCGCCGTCTACGACTGGCGACGCGAGGTGCGCAGCCACGAACCGAGCTACATCCACTGGACGCAGCTCATCTTCCTCCGGCTCCTCGAGGCCGGTCTCGCCTACCGTGCGCACGCGCCCGTGAACTGGTGTCCGGGATGCCAGACGGTGCTCGCGAACGAGCAGGTTCTCGCCGACGGCCGCTGCGAGCGGTCCGGCGACGTCGTGGAGACCCGCGACCTCGAGCAGTGGTTCTTCAAGATCACCGCCTACGCCGACGAGCTCCTCGAAGGGCTCGAGGACCTCGAGTGGCCCGAGCGCGTGAAGGTGATGCAGCGCAACTGGATCGGCCGGTCCGAGGGCGCGGAGATCGACCTCGAGGTCGTGGGACACCCGGACCTCACGCTCACGGTGTTCACGACCCGACCGGACACGACCTTCGGGATGACCTACGCGGTGATGGCGCCCGAGCACCCGCTCGCCGAGGCACTGACGACGGCGGAGCAGCGCGAGGCAGTCGCGGAGCTGCGTGCGCGCGCCGCCTCGGAGTCGGAGATCCAGCGGACCGCGGCGGCCGAAGGGGTTTCGCTCGAGAAACGCGGCGTGTTCACCGGGAGCTGGGTGGTGAACCCGTTCAACGCCGAACGCGTCCCGCTCTACGTCGCGGACTACGTCCTCATGGGCTACGGCACGGGAGCGATCATGGCCGTCCCGGCCGAGGACCAACGAGACTGGGCGTTCGCAAAGCTGCACGGATTGCCTGTCGTGCGCACCGTCGCCCCCCCCGAGGGATGGGAGGAGCAGGGTGGCGAGGCGTACGCAGGTGACGGCGTGAAGGTGAACAGCGGGTTCCTCGACGGGCTCCGGGTAGCCGAGGCGAAGGAGGCCGCGATCGCGTTCCTCGAGCGCGAGGGGCGCGGCCGACGGAAGGTCAACTACCGCCTGCGCGACTGGCTCGTCTCGCGCCAGCGGTTCTGGGGATGCCCGATCCCGGTCGTGCACTGCCCGGTGCACGGCGCGGTCCCGATCCCCGAAGACGAGCTGCCGCTCCTCGCGCCCGACGACGTCGAGTTCCTCCCGACTGGGCAGTCACCGCTCGCGCTCCACGAGGGCTTCAAGCGCGCCACCTGCCCGATCGGGGGCGAGCCTGCTGTCCGGGAGACCGACACGATGGACACGTTCGTCGACTCCAGCTGGTACTTCCTCAGATTCTGCGATCCCTTCGACGCGGAGGCTCCCTTCAGCGCGGCGGCCGTCATCCGGTGGATGCCCGTCGACCAGTACATCGGGGGCATCGAGCACGCCATCTTGCATCTCATGTACGCGCGGTTCTTCACGCGCGCGCTCATCGACGTGGGGCTCGCGCCGCCGGACCTCCCGCGAGAGCCCTTCCGCCGCCTGTTCACCCAGGGGATGATCAGGATGGACGGGTCGAAGATGTCCAAGTCCAAGGGCAACCTGATCGCGCCGGCGCGCTACTACGAGACCGTCGGGGCCGACGCGCTCCGGCTCTTCCATCTCTTCGTCGGGCCGCCGACGGACGACTTCGACTGGACCGACCAGACCGACGAGGTGATCGAGGGCTGCGGCCGGTTCCTCGACCGCCTCTGGCGCCTGTCGGAGGGGACCGCGTCGGAGCGCGCCGCGTCGGAGCGCGCCGCGTCGGAGGGCGCCCGGACGGGCGTCCACAGCGACAGGGACCTCGGCGTACGGCGCGCGACGCACCGGACGATCCAGCAGGTCACCGCCGACGTCGAGCGTTGGTCCTACAACACCGCGGTCGCGCGCTGCATGGAGCAGGTCAACCTCCTCCAGCGCTATGCGCAAGACGATCCCCACGCGGACGTGCTCGGAGAGGCCGTGGACGCGCTGCTGCACCTGCTCGCGCCGATGGCTCCGCACGTGACCGCCGAGCTGTGGGAGCGGCGCCACGCCGACCGTCTCGACAGCCGCCCGTGGCCGCAGTTCGACGTCGCCCTGGTGATCGAAGAGACCGTCACGATGGTCGTCCAGGTCAACGGCAAGGTTCGTGACCGGATCGAGGTGTCCGCCGCCATCGGCGAGGACGACGCACGCGCCGCAGCGCTCGCGTCCGCCCGCGTGGCCGACGCGCTCGGCGGCGCGACCCCCGCCCGGGTGGTCGTGCGCGCGCCCCGGCTCGTGAACGTCGTGACCGCGAACGGCTCGGTCTAGCGGTACCTTCCCCCCTGCGCCGCTGAGTCCCGT
>JAJZMD010000287.1 GCA_021803085.1 Actinomycetes bacterium | reverse complement strand
CAGAGCTACCAGGCCGCGCGCGACGAGGGCCAGGGGGAGGGGCCCGCTGCGGGACCGGGGCAGGCCCGCCTCGAGGACGCGGGGCGCCACGCCTACAAGACCGGCCCGGGCGGCCCGACGCGCCCTTGAGCAAGGGGCCGGGCGAGCTGCCTCTCTCGCGATCGAGCTCACTCGCCGGCGCAAGGAGCGGGGCGCCGGCGCCGGCGTCCGGTCAGCGGATGACGCCGCACCCCCGGCCTCGACGGCTCAGGCCCGCCACACCTGCTCCCCGGCACGGGCGACCACGAGGTTCGGCACGACCGCGCGGGCCGACAGGCGGGTCAGGGACACCACCAGCTCGGCGATGTCGGCAGCTTCGAGCATCGAGGACGGCTCGATGCGGTCGGCCGCCCAGGCGCCCATGTCGGTGTCCACGAATCCCGGCGACACGGCCGTCGCGCTGACACCGTGGGCGGACTCCTCGACGGTGACCGCCTCGCACAGCGAGATCAGCGCCGCCTTCGTCGCGCCGTACAGGCCGAGGCTGGGCTCGGCGACGACCCCGGACAGCGAGGCGAGCGCCACGACGCGCGCCCCCCGGGCCGGATCCTCGGCGGCCGCCCTGCGCAGAGCGGGCAGGCACGCCTGGACGAGGACCACGGGTGCTCGGAGGTTGACCGCGACCATCCGGTCCAGGCGCCTGAGCGGGAAGTCGGCCACCTCGCCGGCGAAGGACATCCCGGCGCTCAGTACGAGGAGATGAAGGAGGGGAAACCGCTCGAGGTGGGCGTCGGCCACGCGGCGCACCTCCTCCTCGCTCGACAGGTCGCCCGTCACCGCTTGCACGATCGCCCCGCCGGCGGCCAGCTCGCCTGCCACCTCGTCGAGCGGCGACTCGCGCCGGGCAGCCAACGTGAGGTCGTACCCCTCGTCCGCCAGACGGCGCGCGATCGCCGCGCCGATGCCCCGGGAGGCCCCCGTCACCAGGGCGTACCGGCGTGTCATCGTGCCCCGTCGAGACTCTCGGGCGCTGCGAGCGGCCCCGCCACCGAGCCGGGACCCTCGAGCAGCGCCGCGTACCGCTCGCGCTGGGCGTCGACCACGAGACCGCAGAGCACGGCCGACAGCTGCGCCCGCCCGTAGGCGTCGACGTCGAGGTACGCGCCCAGGTGTCGGTGCTTGAGAGCCCACATGTGGGCAAGCATGGTGAGGTTCCACCCGACGAGCTCGGGGTCGTGCGGCCGGAGCGCCCCCGCCGCGCGCCCGGCCTCGAGCTCGGCGGTGAGCAGTCCGGTCGTGGCCACCTCGAGGGCGATGACCCGCTGGAGGTCCTCCCGCCCGAGCGAGTGGCTCTCCCGGTACGCGAGCACGGCCGCCATCCGGTGCGCGTCGATGACGCGGCAATACGAGAGGAAGCCCGCAGCGAGGCGCTCGACGGGATCGGCGAGACCGGCCATCGCGGCGGGCACCTCGCTGGCGTAGGTGTCGAGGACGTCCTCCAAGACGGCGAGGAGGATGCCCTCCTTGCTGTTCACGTACTGGTAGACGGTGCCGACGCTGATCCCCGCCTCACGAGCGAGCGAGCTGACCAGCATGTCGTGGAAGCCCTGCTCTTCCATCAGGCGCGTGGCCGCCTCCACGATCTGGCGGCGGCGCCAAGACGTGCGGGCAGCTCGAATCGCCTCTGGGCCAGCCTCCACCTCGGCCGCGTCCCGCGTCATCTCCCCGTGGGCTCCAATCCTGCACGCTCCGCTGCACTCCGCCCGACCCCGCTCGGGTGCTCCACCACCGGGCCCCACCGCGCCCGACCGCGCCCGGCCACCTGGCCCCGGCCGGGCTCCACCGCGCCGCGACTGAACGTCGGCTCAACCTGATTGAAGCATCGTACCAAGTCTTCGACACGACGCACCACACCTCGACAGGCGCTTGACGATCGCGCCAGGCCGGGGTAAATTCCTCGTGTGAACGGTGGTTCAGTTGAAACGACTGAACGTTCAGTTCCACAGGTGAAGATCGAGCGGCGGAGGTGCGGGACGTGAGGATCGACCTCGGAGGGCACACGGCGGTCGTCACCGGAGCGGCATCGGGCATCGGCCGGGCGACGACCGTCGCCCTTGCCGATGCGGGGGCGACGGTCGTCGCAGCCGACATCAACCTCGAGGCGGCCACGGAGACGGCCAAGCTCGTCGCGGACATGGGCGGGGCAGTCGGGGCCTTCGCCGTGGACGTCCGGAGCCGGGCGAGCGTCGAGGCGCTCCAGCGCGCCGCGCAGGACGCTTTCGGGCTCGTCGACATCGTCGTGAACGGCGCCGGATGGAACGCCGGCCAGCCATTCCTCGACAACGATCCCGAGTTCGTCGAGAACGCCATTGCGCTCAACCTCCTCGGCCCCATCTGGATCTGCCGGGCGTTCCTGGCTCCTCTCGTCGACGCGGGTCGCCCCGGACGCGTCGTGAACATCTCGAGCGACGCGGGCCGGGTCGGCAGCCTCGGTGAGACCGTCTACGCGGGGGCGAAGGGCGGCGTCATCGCGTTCACCAAATCGCTCGCGCGCGAGATGGCCCGGCACGGCGTGAACGTGAACTGCGTCGCCCCCGGGCCGACGGACACCCCTCTGCTCCGCGTCCAGCCCCAGAAGATCCAAGACGCGCTGCTGCGGGCGATCCCGCTCCGCCGCTTCGGGCAGCCCGAGGAGATCGCCTACGTCGTCGCTTTCCTCGCCTCCGAGCAGGCCTCCTACGTGACCGGCCAGGTGTTGAGCGTGAGCGGCGGCCTGACGATGGCCGGTTAGGACGATGGTCTCGCCCGGCGCGAGCTCCTCGTCGGCGGCTGCCGCGCACCTGGCCGACAGTGCCTGGCGGGCGCGGGTGGACGAGGTCCGTGCCGTCGCCGCCGACGAGCTCGTCGAGCTGGCGCGGTCGGGAACCGAAGGACGCGTCAACCGACCGCTTCTGGCGGCGATGGCACGTCACGGGCTGCTCGACGCCCTCTTCCCCGGTGCCGCCGCGGGCCAGCCGAGCGGGCAGGTGGCAGCGACCGAGCTGTGCTGCCTGCGCGAGGGGCTGGCAAGCGTGTCCACCGAGGCCGAGACTGCCCTCGCCCTGCAGGGTCTCGGCGGCTACCCGATCCTGCAGGGCGGCAGCACGGCGCTGGTGCAGGAGTGGATCCCCGCGATCGCCCGCGGCGAGGCCGTAGCCGCCTTCGCGCTCAGCGAGCCCGGCGCCGGCTCGGACGCCGCCAAGCTCGCGTTGCGAGCCGAGCCCTTCGGCGAGGGGTGGCGGCTGTACGGCGAGAAGCTGTGGATCTCCAACGCACCCGAAGCCGACGTCTACACGATCTTCGCCCGGACCACCGCCGGCGGCGGCGCTCGAGGTGTCACCGCCTTCGCGCTTCCGGCCGAGCGGCCCGGGTGCTCCGGAGAGCCCGTCGAGCTGCTCGCGCCCCACGCGATCGGTCGGCTCCTCCTCGACGGCGTCGAGGTCGGCCCCGACGACGTGCTCGGCGAGGTCGACCGGGGTTTCGGGGTCGCCATGGCCACCCTCGACCTGTTCCGGCCGAGCGTCGGAGCCTTCGCCGTCGGGATGGCCCGCGCCGCGCTCGACGCCGCGGTGTCCTTCACCCAGGAGCGAGAGGCATTCGGCGGCAGGCTCGCCGACCTGGAGGCCGTGGCGCACTCGCTGGCCGACATGGCGACGGAGCTCGAGGCCGCCCGGCTGCTCGTTCGGGCCGCCGCCACCGCCTACGACGCAGGAGCGACACGCCACGCAGTCACCCGGGCCTCGGCGATGGCCAAAGTCTTCGCCACCGAGGCGGCCCAGCGGATCATCGACGGGGCTCTCCAGCTCCACGGCGCCCGGGGGCTGGTCCGGGGCCACCTTCTCGAGCACCTCTACCGGGAGGTGCGGGCTACGCGCATCTACGAGGGCGCGTCGGAGGTCCAGCGGACGATCATCGCCCGGGAGCTCCTGCGGTGAGCCTTCCGGGGATGCCCGATGCGTGTCTCAGAGATGGCGGTCGGACGACCATCGCCCGGGGCCAGAGGACGGCACGACAAGCAACAGAAGCACGAGACGAACGAGAAGCACGAGCAGAGGAGATCCATCGATGAGCCCGTTCCGCGGTTCGGTCAGCCCCACGTCGGCCTGGAAGCACTTCGAGTTCGCCCTCGAGGATCGGGTCGCCACGGTCACGCTGAACCGGCCCGAGAAGCTGAACGCCCTCACCTTCGAGAGCTATGCAGACCTCCGCGACCTCCTGCGGGAGCTCCCCCAGCGCGACGACGTCCGCGCCCTCGTCATCCGCGGCGAGGGGAAGGCGTTCTGTTCGGGCGGCGACGTGAACGAGATCATCGGTGAGCTGCTGAAGATGCGCCCGGACGAGCTGCTCGACTTCACCCGCATGACCGGCGCGGTGGTGCAGGCGATGCGGGAGTGCCCCGTGCCGATCATCGCAGCGATCCAGGGGATGGCAGCGGGCGCCGGCTCGGTGATCGCCCTGGCCGCCGACTTCCGCCTCCTCACCCGCTCGGCCCGCTTCGCCTTCTTGTTCACCAAGGTCGGCCTCGCAGGGGCCGACATGGGCTCGGCCTACCTCCTGCCGCGCCTGGTGGGATTCGGACGTGCGACGAAGCTGCTCATGCTCGGCGACACGATCGACGCCGAGACCGCTGATCGCTACGGGCTCGTGTCCGAGCTCGTCGAGGACGGCGAGCTCGACGCTGCCGCGGCGGCCCTCGCCCAACGGCTCGCCCACGGGCCGTCCTTCGCCTACGCCCAGACCAAGTCACTGCTGTCGCGTGAGCTCGACATGCCGCTCTCGGCGGCCATCGAGCTCGAGGCGATGACCCAGGCGCTGCTCATGAAGAGCGCCGACCACGCCGAGTTCCACGCGGCGTTCAACGAGAAGCGCCCCCCCGCGTGGCAGGGACGGTAGGGGTGAGCGCGACCCGGCCTCACGAAGAAAGGGGGGGATCGTGCTCCGAGGCACCAAGAGAGTGCCCAACAGCCAGCTCGGCGCGACGGCACTGCAGGTGAAACCCGGGGGCTCACCCCTCCCGCGTCACGACCGCTCGCCCGCCCACAACGTGACCGTGTGGCTGGAGGAGCTCGCCAGGTCGTCGGGATGGCTCACACGCGTCGCCTACCTCGACGGCGACCGGCGCTGGAGCTACGAAGAGGTCGCGGCCGCAGTGGCGTCGTCGGCCACCCTCCTGGAGCAGCGTGGCGCGTGCGCGGGCCGGCCTGTCCTCATTGCCACCCAGGACCGGATCGCTTTCGTCCTCGCCTTCCTCGGCGCTGCCCGCCTCGGTGCCATCGCGCTGCCGGTCAACCCGAGGCTCGGCTCGAAGCAGCACGCCTTCATGGTCGCCGACGCCAAGCCCACGCTCGCCGTGTGCGAGGACGAGCTCGCCGGCCACTTCTCCGGCGTCGAGACGCTCGGCGCAGACGAGCTCGAGGCTCTCGGACCCTCCCAGCCTCCTGCGCCCCCCGCCAGCCTGCCGCCCGACGCTCTCCTCTATGGCCTGTACACCTCGGGCACCACCGGCAAGCCCAAGCTCGCGCTCCACCGGCACTCCGATGTCGCCCACCACGCAGCGGTGCTCAGGGCGACCTTCGAGCCGGCCCCCGACGACGTCTTGTACTCGGTGTCGCGGGCCTACTTCTCCTACGGGCTCGGCAACAGCCTGCTGTGCGTCCTGTCGACCGGCGTCGCTGCGGTCCTCCAGCGGGAGCTGCCCACCGTCGAGGCCGTCTCCCAGCTCGTGGCCAGGGTCCGGCCCACGGTGCTGTTCGCCGTCCCGACCTTCTACGCCGTGCTCCTCGCCGAGGGGGACGCGAGCAAGTTCGCCTCGCTGCGCGTCTGCCTTTCGGCCGGCGAAGCGCTTGCCCCGGCGCTCCAAGAGCGCGCCGCAGCCTTCCTCGGGGCACCCGTGCTGAACGGGCTCGGGGCGACCGAGGTGGGGGGGCCCCCGTTCATCTCCAACACCCTCGGGAACTGCCGCCCGGGGACCTTGGGCAAGGCGATGCCCGGCTACGAGCTGAGCGTCCGGGACGAGCTCGCCGACCCCGTGCCCCCCGGCGAGGTGGGGACGTTGTGGGTGAAAGGTCCGACCATCATGGTGGGCTACCACAACCGGCCCGAGGAGAACGCCCGGACGCTGGTCGGCGACTGGCTCTGCACCGGCGACCGGGTAAGCCTCGGCCAGGACGGCGACGTCCACTACCACGGTCGAAAGGACGACCTCGAGATGGTCGGTGGCATCTCCGTGGCACCCACCGAGATCGAGGGGATCCTCTTGGGCCACCCTGCCGTCGAGGAAGCGGCCGTCGTCGCCCTCCCCGACGCCATCGGCGCGACCCGCCTTCAGGCCTTCGTCGTCGCTGCACCCGGACAAGCCCCGTCCGCAGAGCTCGGGGCGGCACTGCTCCAGCTCGTGCGGGCGCACCTCGTCGCGTACATGGTCCCGCGCAGCGTGACCTTCGTCGACGCGCTGCCCCGCACCCCTTCGGGCAAGCTCCAGCGCCACGTCCTGCGCACCGGCTGGCCGCCGGAGGGCGGACCGGCCGACGCGCCGGCGAGGTGAGGGCGGCGCGAGTGGCGCGGGCGGAGCAGCGAGGGGAGCAGAAGGAGGAGGTGCCCGTGTCCGACCACGCAGTACTGCGCGAGCGTCGTGGATCCGTCGAGATCCTGACGATCAACCGGCCCGACCAGCGCAACGCCATCAACCGCGCGGTCTCGAGGGGGATCGCCTCCGCGCTCGACGAGCTCGCCACCGACGACGGGGTGGCCGTGGTCATCCTCACCGGGGCGGGCGATCGGGCCTTCTGCGCCGGAATGGACCTGAAGGCATTCGCCGCCGGCGAGATGCCCGAGACCTCCTCGATCTCGGGGGGGTTCGCCGGCATCACCCGGCGCAGCTTCGGAAAGCCGCTCATCGCGGCGGTCAACGGGGTAGCAGTCGCCGGAGGGTTCGAGATCGTCCTCAGCTGTGACCTCGCCGTCGCCGCCGACCACGCCACCTTCGGCATCCCCGAGGTGACGCGGGGACTGCTCGCTGCGGCCGGCGGGCTCGTGCGGCTGCCGAAGCGCCTGCCCCTCGCCGTCGCTCTGGAGCTCGCCCTCACCGGCTTGCCGATCGACGCCGAGCGGGCCCGTGCCCTGGGGCTCGTCAACCGGGTGGTGCCCCGGGACCAGACCCTCGACGCGGCCCTGGACCTCGCCGAGGTGATCGCCGCCAACGCACCGCTGTCGGTACGGGCTTCCAAGGCCGTGCTGCGCGCCGCCGCCGACACCGACGAGGCATCCGGGTGGCGGATCAACGACGACGCGGCCGCTGTCGTGAGCCGCTCGACGGACGCCCGCGAGGGAGCGCTCGCCTTCGCGGAGAAGCGACCGCCGGTCTGGACGGGGCGTCACCCCTGAGGCGCCACCTGCCCGGCGCAGCGCGCCCGGGCCCCCGTCACCCCTCGGGATAGGAGAAGAAGCCCTTCCCGCACTTGCGACCGAGCTCGCCCCGCTCGACTTTCTCGCGCAGCAGCGCCGGTGCCTCGAACCGGTCGCCGAGGACCGAGCGGAGGTAGTCGGCCACAGCGAGGCGCACGTCGAGCCCGACGAGATCGGTCAAGTGCAACGGCCCGATCGGGTGCTTGTAGCCGAGGGTCATCGCCCGATCGATGTCCTCGGGAGAAGCGACCCCCTCCTCCAGCATCCGAATCGCCTCCAGCCCGAGGAGCACGCCCAGGCGGCTCGTGGCGAAACCGGGTGAATCCCTCACGACGACAGCCTGCTTGCCGATCGCCTCGACGAGCGACCTGGCTCGCTGGACCGTCGTCGCGCTCGTGTCCTGACCGACGACGACCTCCACGAGGAGGCTGGCGGGCACCGGGTTGAAGAAGTGCAGGCCGAGGAAGCGCTCGGGGCGGGCGAGCCCGGCTGCGAGCTCGCCGATGGCGATGCTGCTCGTGTTCGTCGCCACCACGGCGGCGTCCTCGACGGCAGCCTCGAGGGCCCCGAGTACCTCGAGCTTCAGCGACGCGATCTCCGGCACCGCCTCGATCGCGAGGGTGACGTCCTCGCCCTCGAGACCTGCGAGGCCCGAGTGCACGACGACGCGGGAAAGGGCTGCTTCGACCGGCTCACCGAGGCGGCCTCGCCGGGCGCTCTCTTCGAGATGGGCCCGGATCCGCTGGCGGCTCCCCGCCGCTGCTTCGTCGTCGATCTCGACGAGGGCCACCCGCCGACCTGCGAGCAGGAACGCATGCACGATCCCGCTCCCCATGAGGCCGCCGCCGACGATGGCAACGGCGCCGCCGTCCCGGTCCGTGCCGTTCCCGTCGTTCGTCATCGCCAGCGCTCCCTCGCTCGTCGAGTATATTTTTCTGACGTCCGGTAGGTCAAGCTCGGAGTCGGGCACGGGTGTCGAGCTCGGCAGGTCGAGCCCGGGTTCGAGGCACCAGCGACGGCAGGCACGAGGTGACGGAGGCAACGGTGGAACGACTGCGAGCATCCCCCGGGGGCCGGCCTCGGCGAGCACCCTCTGGCCGACGACGGGATCACGGCCCCGGCGTGCTCGCACGGCGGAGCGAGCCGATCGATGGTCGCTGAGCGCACCACGCCACGCCGCCCCGGCCGGCCACGCAACGTGGAGCCGAGCCCGGAGTTCGTAGCCCGCATGAGCGAGATCGTCGAGACGGCCGCGCGGGTGTTCCAAGCCAAGGGGTACGACGCCGGCTCGCTCGACGACGTGGCTGCCGCGCTCGACCTGCGCAAGGCCAGCCTCTACTACTACGTGCACTCGAAGGCCGAGCTCCTCTACCGGGTGTTCGACCGTGCGATCACCTTGGCGCTGGCGCGCCTGTCGGACGCGCTGCTCATCGAGGATCCCCGCCGGCGCCTCGAGGCGCTCATCAGGGACCAGACGGTGAACGTCGCGCGCGAACCCGCCTTCTTCACGGTCTTCTTCGACCAGCGACCGCGCCTCGCCTCCACCTACGAATCGGACATCCGCGCCAAGGAGCGGCAGTACCTCCGTGTCTTCCGCGAGGCGGTGGAGAGCGCCGTGGACCAGGGCTCGCTCTCGCCCGTCGACCCGCGCTACGGGGCCCAGGCCATCCTCGGGATGACGAGCTGGGTCTACAAGTGGTTCGACCCCGGTCGTGACGACCCCGAGCGCTTCGCCAGCACCTGCATCGAGCTCCTGCTCGGGCCCACCGGCTGACTCGGCGCCGGTCACCGACCCGTCGCGCGGGACGGCCGCACCGTCGGTCCCCCTCGATCTCTTCTCGGCCGCACGGATTCTCGGCCGCACGGATTCTCGGCCGCACAGGGCCGAAGGTCCCTGGACTTGCATGCTGACATTGCCTATACTCCGATCAATTCAGTTGACCGGCTAGTGAGTAGAAAAAATAGTAGGCCGGCAGCGGCATACCGGGAGGGTGAGATGGGCACGCACGTGCTGGACGACTGGGGGGGCCTCTCCCTCGACGAGCTCCTCCGCGATTGCCGGGACCTCGTCGAGGACCCCGACTACCCGACGGTGCGCCGGTGGCGGGAGGCGGGCGGCAAGGTCGTCGGCCACTTCGAGGTCTACTTCCCCGAGGAGATCGTCGCGGCGGCTGGGCTGCTCCCGGTCAAGATCCACGGGGCGCCGATCGAGGCCCGCCAGGGCGACGCGCACTTCGGCTCGAACCTCTGCTCGATCGTCAAGACCTCCCTCGAGCTCGCCCTCTCCGGGCGTCTCGAGCTCGAGATGTTCGTGTCCCACCCGATCTGCGACACCGCCCGGAACCTGGCGGCCGTGTGGGGCCGCAACGTCCCGTACCCCTGCGAGATCCTCTACCTCCCGCAGAACGCCACGTCACGGCATGCGGCGACGTACCTGCGCGGCGAGTACCAGCGCCTGCAGCGCGGTGTCGAGGAGATCGCCGGCAGGACCGTGAACGACGACGACCTGCGCCGGGCCATCGCCGTCTACAACGAGAACCGGCGCCTCCTTCGCCGCCTCTACGAGATCAAGCGCGAGACCCCCTGGCTCCTCCAGGTGGACGAGGCGTACGTGCTCGTTGCCCTCGGCGGGCGCATCCCGAGGGAGGAGCACAACCTCCTCCTCTCAGCGGTCATCCCGATGCTCGAGCAGCGCGGGACGGCTCCCCAGGACCGGATGCGGATCGTCTTCGAGGGTGGCTTCTGCGAGCAGCCGCCCCTCGACCTGCTGACGACGATCGCCCAGTCCTCCTACGTCGTCGACGACGACCTGCTGATCGGGCTCCGCTGGCTCTCCGAGGACGTCGCCACCGACGGCGACCCGCTCGCCAACCTGGCGACGGCCTACCTCGACCATTCGTCCTACAGCCCGGTCCAGCACGACGACCGCAAGCCGAAGGAGGAGATGCTGCTCCGCCGGATCCGCGAGTCCGGCGCCGGGGCGGCCATCATCAGCGCCGCCAAGATGTGCGAGCCCGGCCTCGACGAGCAGGTGCCCTACGTGCGGGCCCTCGAGGCGGAGGGGATCCCCTACTTCGTCAACGAGTTCGAGGAGAACATGACGAGCTTCGACTCGCTGCAGATCCAGCTCGAGACGTTCATCGAGAACGTCCTGTTCGCCGGCGCGGAGGTATGACGATGGACAACGACACGAGCCCCAAGGTCGCGCCGCAGGCGACCCTCGACTCCTCGGAGCTGGTCGGCCGCGGCAACCGGGAAGGCAACCGGCTGTTCAAGGAGTGGTACGGCCGCGTGAGCTCGGGACCCGAGCGGGGCGAGAAGGCGGCGTACGTGTTCGTGATGGGCAGCGCCGCCGAGCTGTTCGAGTCGTTCGGCTTCAACCTCGTGCTGCCCGAGATCAACGGGCTCCAGACCGCGGTGCGCCACGTCGCCGAGGACTACATCGACCAGGCGGAGGGCTACGGGTTCGCCACGGACGTGTGCGGCTACGTGAAGGCCGACGTCGGCATGCAGCTGCGCGGCGGGGACCACCCCATGGGCCGCATCCCGCCCCCCGATCTCGCCCTCCAGACGAACGTCTGCAACACCTACATCAAGTGGGGGGAGATCTGGGAGCGGCTGTACCACGTCCCGGTCGTCACCCTCGACATCCCCGGCTCGAGGGCGGCCGGTCGCCTGCCCGGCCGCGGGCACGTCGACTACGAGAACGACCTCGCCTACGTGCGCGGCCAGGTCGACGAGCTCGTCGAGGTCTGCGAGCAGGTCAGCGGACGCCGCTTCGACCAGGACCGCCTCGTCGAGGCGATGTCCCACGCGAACTCGATGACCCGCGACTGGGTGCGCGTGCTCGAGCTGAACAAGTCCCGCCCGGCGGTGTACAACGCGGTGACCGACGGCACCGTCTACCTGGGGGCCGTGAACGCCCTGCGCGGCCGCGTCGAGGGTGCCGACTACTTCCGAGACGTCGTCGAGGAGCTCGAGTACAAAGCGTCCCACGGCTTGGGGACGCCCTTCGAGGAGCGCCACCGCCTCGCCTTCGTAGGCGTCCCGTGCTACCCGATCTACCGGAAGTTCTCCGAGATGTTCACCCAGCACGGCGGGATCTTCGTCGGCTCGAGCTACACCTGGTTCGCCTCGGGCGGATGGAGCACCGGCTACGAGTACGACCTCGCCCACCCCCTCGACAGCTTGGCCGAAGGTTTGCTCGTCACCGGCCGGGCGGCGATGGACACCATGTTCCACGTCGACCGGGTCCTCGCCGAGATGGCCGAGCCGTACGGCATCGACGGGATCGTCTTCCACGCGATCAAGTCCTGCCGGACCGTGTCGTCCGGGCTCGCGGACAGCCGGCGAGCGGTGCTGGAGCAGGCCGACGTGAACGCGCTGCTCATCGACTCGGACCACATGGATCCCCGTGTCGTCGCAGAGGCAGGCATGCGCAACCGTGTCGACGCGTTCTTCGAAGGCCTCGAGACGAGGCGCCTCCTCGCCGGGGCACGGTCGTGACGGGATCCGGGCGCGAGCGCGCCGAGCATGCCGGGACCGGGCCGGGCCGGGAGCGGGCGACCCGGCGAGCAGCGGAAAGGAGAGACGGGCAATGACCTACGCGGCAGGTGTGGACGTGGGCTCCACGCAGACCAAGGCCGTGATCATCGACGAGCACCTCCGCATCGCTGGCCGGGCGCTCATCGACACCGGCTCGAACGTGACCCTCGCGGCCGAGCGGGCCTACGAGCTCGCCCTGCGCGACGGCGACATCGACGAGGAGAAGGACGGGGTCGGCTACGTCATCGGGACCGGCTACGGCCGGTTCCGGGTGACCTTCGGGGACGCCCAGACGACCGAGATCTCCTGCCACGCCCGCGGCGCTGTCCAGATGTTCCCCGGGACGCGGACGGTGCTCGACATGGGCGGCCAGGACACGAAGGCGATCAAGGTCAACGAGCGCGGCGAGGTCCTCGACTTCGCGATGAACGACAAGTGCTCGGCCGGCACCGGCCGCTTCCTCGGCGCCGCCGCTTCGGCGCTCGAGCTCCCCCTCGACGAGCTCGGGCCCACCGCGTTGCGCTCGGACAAGCCCGTGCGCATCTCGACGACCTGCACGGTCTTCGCCGAGTCCGAGATCCTCGCCTGGCTCGCCAAGGGCAAGCGAGACGAGGACATCCTCCTCGGGGTGCACCAGTCGGTCGCCTCGAGGGCCCTCGGGCTGCTCCGCCGGGTGGGCATCGAAGAGGAGGTCACCTTCACCGGCGGCGTCGCCCGCAACGCCGGCATGGTCAACGTCGTCTCCGGCATGCTCGGCTTCCCCGTGAACTCCGGGGAGGACTCGCACTTCATGGGTGCCCTCGGCGCGTCGCTGTTCGCCATGGACCGCATCGTCGCCAAGCACGCACCCGCACGAGTCTGAGGAGGGAGGCAGTGATGGATCACTACGCCGGCATCGACATCGGCTCGACCTACACCAAGGCGGTCGTCGTCGCCGAAGACGGCGAGGTAGTCGGTCGCGCCCTGCGCCGCACCGGCTACCGCCTCGCCGAGGCGGCCCAGCGCGCCTACGACGAGGCCCTGGCCGAAGGGGGCCTCGAACAAGGTCAGGTGGCCTACGTCACCACCACCGGCACCGGGCGGTTCCAGTTCGCCGCCCGCCAGCTCAACGCCACCGACCTCACCGCGGCGGTGTGGGGCGCCTGCTTCCTCTACCCCGGCACCCGCACCATCCTCGACGTCGGCGGCCAGACGATGAAGGTCTCCCGGACCGACGGCCGGGGCACCGTCACCTCGTTCCGCCTCAACGACAAGTGCGCCGCGGGCACGGGCGCCTTCCTCGAGAAGACGGCCGGGTACATGGGGTTCTCCACCCAGGAGATCGGACCGCTCGCCGCCACCTCCCGCGAGGAGGTCCCGATCTCGGGGGTGTGCGCCGTGTTCGCCGAGGCCGAGGTGATCAACCACCTCTCCCAGGGGGTGGCCCCTGCCGACATCATGCAGGGCGCGATCGCCTCCCTCGTGTCCCGCTCGGTCCAGCTCATGAAGCGGGCCAAGATGGAGCCCGAGTTCACGTTGATCGGCGGCATCCTCCGGTTCGAGACGATGGCGTCCGTGCTCGCCGACGCGCTCGGGGGCGACGTGCACGTGCCGCCGCCCGACGAGGTCCAGCACGTGCTCGCGCTCGGGGCCGCCCTGGCCGGACGCCACCGCCACCAGACCGCGACCCGCGGACGGGTCGCGGTCTGACAGCGCGGCGATGACCACGGTCGACGCGGCGCCGGGCACGATCGACGCGATCGGGGAGACGACCAGTCCCGCGCGTTCCACGGACCCCTCGGAGAAGCCGAGCTGGTCCGACCTGTACCGCGAGGTGGTCGGGACCGACGTGTGCGCCGGCTGCGGGGCCTGCGTCGTCGCCTGCCCGAGGAAGGTCCTCGACTACTCCGCCACGGGCACCCGTCCCTACCAGACCGACGACGAGTCCGGTCCGGCCGGCTGCCGCTTCGGCGAGGCCGGCTGCGACGTCTGCACGAGGGTCTGCGCGCGCTTCCGCCCGGACCAGGCCGCGCTCGAGGTCGGTCGCTTCGGACGTGCCCGGCGGCCCGAAGAGGTCGTGGGGACCGAGCTCGACCGTCTCGTTCTGAGGGCGGTCGGCGGGGGCGGCCAGGACGGCGGGCTCGTCACCGCCATGCTCGCCTGGGCGATGCGGACCGGACGGGTCGACGGCGCCGTCGTCAGCCGCCACGACCCCGATCAGCCCTGGCGCAACCTGCCCGTCGTCGTCACGGACCCCGACGAGGTCCTCACGACCGCCGGCTCCCGCTACACCTACTCGCGCAACCTGCTCATGCTCCAAGACGCCCCGCCCAAGCTCCGTCTCGCCTTCGTCGGGCTGCCCTGCCAGGTGGCGGGGCTCGTGAAAGGGCAGGCGAGTGGCTTGAAGCGCTTCCGCCCCGTCGTGCTGTCGATCGCCCTCATGTGCAGCGAGACCTTCGAGGAGGAGGCGTTCCTCCACGGGCTGCTCGAGGGGAAGTTCGGGCTCGACCTCGGCCGGGTCACGAAGGTCAACGTGAAGGGCAGGCTGCTCGTCCACACGGACCAGAGCCTCGACCATGTCGCCGAGGGGCGGATCCCGGACTCGAGGGCCACCGTGGCGGAGGGGAACGTCCTCCAGATCCCCCTTCGCGAGGTCCGACCGACGGTGCGCCCGCAGTGCGGGAGCTGCACCGACTTCGCCGGCGAATGGGCCGATCTCTCGGCCGGGGGCGTCGGCATGGACGGGTGGACGATGGCCGTCGTCCGCACGCCGATCGCCGCAGAGTGGGTGTCGGCCATGATCGACGCGCAGGTCCTTGCGGCCAAGCCGGCCAGCGAGCTGGCCGAGGCGTCCGCCCTTCTCGAGCGCCTCGCCGCCAAGCAGCGCGGCCGGCGCCTCCCTCCCGAGAAGGCGTGCACCTCACCCGCGAAGGGACGTGATATGCCGATACAGGACCGAGCAACCGGGGAGACCGACGGGGTCGGACCGGGCTCACAGGAAGCGAGGTGGACGTCGTGGCCTACGTGATCGGGGCAGCGTGCATCGACACGCTCGACCGTTCGTGCGTGGACGTGTGCCCGGTCGACTGCATCAGCGCCGACGAGGGCGACCGCATGCTCTTCATCGACCCGAAGGTGTGCATCGACTGCGCGGCGTGCGTGGAGCCCTGCCCCGTCGAGGCGATCGCCTTCGAGCCGGACCTGCGGCCGGAGTGGAAGGAGTTCACCCGGATCAACCGAATGCACTTCGAGGACCCCGCGGCGGCACGGGAGCTCGTGGAGAGCTGGGTGAGCAGGCAGTGAACGTGCTGCGGCTGCGGGTGAACGGCGAGACGTACGAGACGCTCACCGAGAGCAACGAGACGCTCCTCGAGATCCTGCGGGAGCGGCTCGGCCTCACGGGGACCAAGCACGGCTGCGAGCTCGGCGAGTGCGGTGCCTGCACGGTGCTCCTCGATGGGACGCCGGTGCTCGCCTGCCTCGTGCTGCCCGACCAGATCGACGACGCCGAGGTGACGACCGTCGAGGGGCTCGCTGACGGATCGGTGCTGCATCCTCTCCAGGAGGCGTTCATGGCGCTCGGGGCCTCGCAGTGCGGCTACTGCACCGCGGGGATGCTGCTCAGCGCGAAGGCGCTGCTCGACGAGCAGCCCGACCCGACCCGCGAGGAGATCCGTGCCGCCCTGGCCGGCAACGTCTGCCGGTGCACGGGCTACGCGAGCATCGTCGACGCGGTCGCCCTGGCGGCGAAGGCACCTAAGGGTGCGCGGTGAGCACCTCTCGGGAGTGGGTGGGCCGGCGGCTCGGCACCGTGCCGGGGGGTGGCGAGGACGGCGACGGGGCGTTCCAGGTCGTCGGCAAGGCGATGCCGCGGGTCGACGCCGTCTCGAAGGTGACGGGTGCGACGGTCTATGCGGACGACCTCTCGTTCCCCGGGACCCTCCACTGCGTGCTCCTGCGCAGTCCGCTCCCCCACGCCCGGATCCGCTGCATCGACGTGCAGGAGGCAGCCGGGCTCCCGGACGTCGTGGCGGTACTCACCGGCGCGGCGATGCCGACGCGCTTCGGCGTCAGCCCGTCGAGCGAGGAGGAGCAGGCGCTCGCCGCCGACAAGGTCCGCTACGTGGGCGAGCCGGTGGCGGCGGTGGCTGCCCGCGACGAGGCGACGGCGCGCGAGGCCTGCAAGATGATCCAGGTCGACTACGAGCTTCTCGAGCCGGTGACCTCGATCGATCAAGCGCTCGAGGTCCCGATGGACGAACCGATCCACGCCGCCTCGAAGGACGGCAACGTCCACCGCCTGGCGTCCCTCGAGTTCGGCGACGTGGACGAGGGCTTCGCGGCGTCCGACCACGTCCGAGAGGACGTCTTCTTCTACGAGGGCAGCAACCACCTCGCGATGGAGGAGCACTCGGCGACGGCCATCTTCTCCGACGGCCAGCTCACCGTGTGGAGCTCGACGCAGTCGCCGCACAGCGTGCACCGAGCGTTGTCGAGCGTGCTCGGGCTGCCGATGCGACGCGTCCGCGTCGTGGCGACGCCGCACGGCGGCGGCTTCGGCGGCAAGGTCGACCCCTGCTCCCACGAGATCGTCGTCGCGAAGCTTGCGATGATCACGGGGCGGCCCGTCAAGTGCACCCTCACCCGTGAGGAGGTCTTCTACAACCACCGTGGCCGGCACCCGGTGCTGATGTGGGTGCGCACCGGCGTGACGCAAGACGGCCGGATCCGCGCGATGCACTTCCGGACGGCCCTCGACGGCGGAGCCCATGCCTCTCTCGGCGCGGCGACCACCTACTACACGGGCGCGTTGCAGCCGGCGACCTACGACCTTCCGGCCTACCGCTTCGAGGGCTGCCGGGTCTTCACCAACAAGGCGCCGTGCGGGCCGAAACGCGGGCACGGCACCCCGCAGCCCCGCTTCGCGCTCGAGCTCCACCTCGACAAGCTCGCCGAGGACCTCGGCATGGATCCGGTGGAGCTGAGACGACGCAACTACGTGCGACCCAACTCTCGGACGGTCAACGGCCTGCGGATCACCTCGTGCGCGATCGAGAAGGTGACCGACGAGGTCCTGGCGGCCTCCGGCTTCTCCCGGCGCGAACGGCGCGACGGGCACGGCCAGGGCTTCGCCGTCTCCGCCTACCTCTGCGGCGCCGGAACTCCGATGTACCTCAACCGGATGCCGCACAGCGAGGTGAGCCTGAAGGTGGACCGCGGCGGCGTCACGGTGTTCTGCGGGGCCACCGACATCGGGCAGGGCTCTGACACCGTGCTCGCCACGCTCGTCGCCGAGGAGCTGGGCCTCGAGCGCGGCGACGTGCGGCTGGTGACCGGGGACACGGGGCTCACCCCGGTGGACCTCGGCTCGTACTCTTCTCGTGTCACCTTCATGGCCGGCAACGCGGCGATCGAGGCGGCCCGCAAGATGCGCGCGACGCTCGTCGCCGCCGCCGCCGAGCACAGCGGGAGCCGGCCGGCCGAGATGACCGTGGCGGGCGGCAAGATCGGCCCGCTCAGCTTCGAGCAGGCTGTGGCCGCTGCCGAGGAGCGCTACGGCACGCTCGGTTCGGTCGGCAGCTACGCGCCGCCTCCCAGCATCTCCGCGAGCAAGTACCGCGGCTCCGCCGTGGGTCCGAGCCCGGCGTTCAGCTACTCCGCGGCCGTCGTCGACCTGGACGCGGACCGCGTCAGCGGGGAGGTGCGGGTCAACAAGGTCTGGATCGCGCACGACATCGGTCGCGCGCTGAACCCGGTCCTCGTGCGGGGGCAGGTGGAAGGCGGCGTCTACATGGGGCTGGGTGAGGCGCTCATGGAGGCGCAGGCGTACCGCAACGGTCTCCTGCACCACCCCTCGGTGCTCGAGTACAAGACGCCGCTGTCAAGCGACATGCCCGAGATCGAGCAACTCCTCGTCGAGCAACCCGATCCCGAGGGCCCCTACGGAGCGAAAGAGGTCGGTCAGGGCCCGCTGCTGCCGGTCGTCCCCGCCGTCGTGTCCGCCATCCACGACGCGCTCGGCGTCTGGGTGGACGAGGTCCCGGTCACGCCCGAGAAGATCCTGCGCGCCCTCGACGCGCACGCCAAAGGGAGCGACCCCCGAACCGGCCCTCGCTCCTTCCCCGAGATCCCTTATCCTCCGTGCGAGAAGGTGGCGCTTCCCGATGCTGCGTCTGCCACGCTTTAGCTACCTCCGCCCCGCCAGCGTGGCGGAGGCCGTCGCCATGCTCGCCGACCACGGCGACCGGTCGAGCGTGATCGCCGGCGGCACCGACCTGCTCCCGAAGATGAAGCGTCGCCAGGTGCAACCGACCGTCCTCGTCGGGATCGCCCACCTGGAGGCCCTCTCCCACCGGGAGACGACGGCGTCGGGTGCAGTGGAGATCGGCGCCTCGAGGACGCTCACCTCCGTGCTGAAGGACGCCGAGCTCGCCCACCACCAGCCGGGGTACGCGCAGGCAGCCGGCCTCGTCTCCTCGCCGGCCCTGCGCAACACGGGCACGGTCGGCGGGAACCTCTGCGTCGACACCCGGTGCAACTACTACGACATGAGCGAGGAGTGGCGGACCGCCAGCGGCTCTTGCCTGAAGACCGGCGGCGAGCTGTGCCGGTTGGCCCCGAGCAGCCCGCGTTGCTGGGCGATCTCGTCGTCGGACACGGCACCGATCGCGGTCGCGCTCGGTGCGACGGCCGTCGTCGCGGGTCCCGAAGGGGAACGGGAAGTCCCCGTCGCCTCGCTCTATCGTGACGACGGGAACGCTCACCTCGCGCTCGGACGCGGCGAGATCCTCACCCGCCTCCGGCTGCCGGCCCCCGACGGCTGGCGCTCTTCGTACGTGAAGCTCCGGCGCCGCTCGTCGATGGACTTCCCGCTCGCCGGGGCAGCGGTGGCGCTGAAGATCGACCGGGGCGTCGTGGAGGGGTGCCGCCTCGTCCTGGGAGCCGTGGCCTCGCAGCCGGTCGAGTTGAGCGATCTCGTGCACGGGCTCGTGGGACAGCCCCTGGACGAGGAGGCGATCGAGGAGGTGGCGAGCGGGGCGAGCCGGCTCGCCAAGCCCCTCGACAACGCCGACCTCAGCTACGTGTGGCGCAAGCGCATGGTCAAAGAGATCGTCGCCCGGGCGTTCCGCCAGGCAGCCACGTCCGAGGTCGCGGCCGTACCCTGAACCTCGCAGAGCGGGTCGCGGCCCGTCGCAGGGCTAGCGCCAGAGGTGCGACGACGCGATCGCCGCGCCCTCGGTGAGCGCCCGGAGCTTGGCCCACATCACCTCGGGGTGGACCCGTTGGAGCCTGCTCGACTGGGCGAAGCCGCAGTCGGTGCTGGCGATCACCCGCTCCCGTCCGACCAGCTCGGCGAACCGCTCGATGCGCAGCGCCACGAGCTCGGGATGCTCGACCGTGGTCGTGTGGTGGGTGACGACCCCTGGAAGGAGGACCTTGTCGTCAGGGAGCGCGGTGTCCCCCCAGAGCCGGTACTCGTGCTCGTGCCGCACGTTGCCCGCCTCGATCGAATAGCCGCCAGCGTTCACTTGCAGCATGAAGGGCAGGATCTCCGCGAGGGGTGCGTCGGCCACGTGGGGGACGTGCCAGCTCCCGAAGCAGACGTGGTAGCGGACACGCTCGGCAGGGATGCCGTCGAGCGCGTGGTTCAGGGCCTCGACGCGCAGCTGAGCCCATCGCCTCCAGACGCTCTCCCCCTGCTCGATCAGATAGTCGTACATGTTCGCGAAGACCGCGTCGTCCACCTGGAGGATGACCCCGGACTCGTGGATCAACCGGTACTCGACGGCCAGTGCGTCGGCGAGGGCGTAGATGTACGTCTCCTCGTCGCCGTAGTACTCGTCGATCCCCTGGTAGGCGGTGCTGGCGGGAGAGACGCTCGTGAAGAAGAGCTCCCTTCCCTGCTCCTCGAGGCCAACGGCTCGCGCCGCCGCGATCAGGTTGGCGAGGTCGCGTCGCACCGGCGCCTCGTCGACGTATGCGACGGGCCCGACGCAGACTTCGGCCGGCGCGCCGTCGGCGACGGCTGCGGCCATCTCGCTCTTCGCGAAGAAGCCTTTGAAGCGCTCACGATCCCGCCCGAGCCAGACGAGGGGCTTCAAGCGGTCGGGCTGGACCTCGAAACCGGAGATCCGTTCCAAGACGTACGCGGACCAGCTGACCTTGCCGTACTCCCCGTCGTTCACGACGTCGAGCCCGCATTCCGCCTGCTGCGCGACGACGTCACGGACGGCATCGCGCAGCTCGGCGTCGGCGGGGTCGAACCGCTCCTGGCTGCTCGCCATGGAAAAGCCCCCGGTCGTCCCCGGCGGGGCGACGAGGCTCGCCGGCCGCACCATGCTGCCGACGTGCGTGGTCAGGATCCGGTCCTCGCTTCGCTTCAACGGTTCTCCTCCCGAGCGCTCCGCTCCGGCACCCTTGCTCGGACGGTACCAGCCGCTGCGACGAGCCGGTCGGGCGGTGGTGCAGCCGCCGACGTCGCGGCCGCGCCGGCCCTGTGCTGAGCAGCGGCTCGAGCACGCTGGCTGCGTTGACGCCTCGCCCTTTCGACGGTACCCTCCTCCGCGGTCAGGGGCTGGCGATCGAGCAGGTACGCCAGGGGCGGGCGAGTGGAATTGGTGACGTTGCTGCCGGCGGTCCTCGACGCCGGGGCGAGCGATCGGATCAGGGTGGTGGCCGGATGAGCGTCCGATGACCGAAGGCGAGTCCCCCCGTGGCCGCGTCGATCTCGCACGCCAACGCGCCGAGATCGAGCGCATCCGAGCGGAGAAGTCGGCCCTGCCCGTTCCGGAGCGTCGCGTGACGACGAGGGCCGTCGCGCGAATCGTCGCGGACACCCAGATCGAAGGCAGGCTTGGCCGCTTCACCGTGCATTCCGACGAGCCGGCGGACCGGGGCGGCGACGACTCGGGCCCGTCGCCGCTGCAGTTCCTGATGGCGGCAGTCGCCTTCTGACTGCTGACTCAGGTGGCGCGGTTCGCGCCCCTCTACGACGTCGAGATCGCGGATGCTGAGGCGGACGTCCGCGCGAGGTTCTTCAACACGCAGAAGTACGGCATCGACGACGCGCCTGCGCACTTCGAAGAGGTGGCCGTCAGACTCTCGATCAACTCCCCGGCGGACGCGGGCGCCGTCGCCGCGCTGGTCGATCACGCCGAACGCGCCTGCCACGCCGCCCAGAGCCTGCGGCACCCCGTACCCGTGACGTTCGCCGCCGTGCTGAACGGCGCGCCGCTCGTCTGAGAGGCATCGGCGGGTCGTCGCCGGACTCCGGCCATGCTGACCACCGCGCGGTCACGTGGCGGAGGTCAGCAACGATGGAACGGCCCGCGCGGGCACGGGCACGGGCACGGGCACGGGCACGGGCACGACGAGGATGCCGGCACCTCGCCACCTACACTTCGGTCGCGCAGCCGACGGCTCTCGCTCGAGCTCCGAAGCGGCGTGCGGCGTGCGGCGTGCGGCGTGCGGCGTGCGGCGAGAGAGCCTCATGGACGACGACAGGACATCTTTCGATCTCGGATCCTCCCGACCGCGGCGCCACCGCGCGGCCGTGCGAGCTGGTGTCGCGCTCCTCACTCTGTCGGTCGTCGCAGCGAGCGTCCTCGCGACCCAGCTCCTGCCGGCGCGCCCAACGCACGCCAAGGCTGGCGCGCCGCCCGACTCCCCGACGAGCGTCGCGGGCGGAGGGCGGTCCGGAAAAGGGGTCTCCAAGCCGACGGCGGCTCGGACCACCGGGACCGGCGTGACCCCTGGCCCCGCGGGCAGGAGGACCACCGCCACGCCCAGCACCGCCACGCCCAGCACCGCCACGCCCACGGGCCTCGGCACCGGGGGGACCACGCCCGCCGGCACCGGACCGCTCCGGGTGGTCGAGATCGGCGACTCCCTCGGCGTCGACCTCGGGGAGGCGATGCAGAGCACCTGGCCGCCAGCGAACGTCCAGCTCACGATGGCAGCGCGCGGCGACACCGGGCTCGCCAACAGCGGCTACTACGACTGGCCGGCCGAGCTCGCCGGCCTCTTGACCCGCACGCACCCCCAGGTCGTCATCGTCCTGCTCGGCGCCAACGACCTGCAGTCGATGGTGACAGGCGCCGCGGTCCTCTACGACGGCACGCCGGCGTGGAACGCGCAGTACGCCGCACGGGTCACATCCATCGTCTCGGAGTCGCTGCGCGCCGGCGCGCGCGTCTTGTGGGTCGGAGAGCCCGCGATGGAGACAGCCTTCCTGAACGCGGGCATGTCACGCATCGACGGCATCGCCCAGCGCGTCGTCGCCCGCCATCCCGAGAGGGCGGCCTACCTGGACTCGAACTCCGTCCTCGCCCCCGGCGGATCGTTCTCCTTCGACGTCACGGGACCCACAGGAAGCCAGGTACAGGTCCGCACTCCCGACGGCGTCCATCTCATGGCAGCGGGCGCCGATCTCCTCGCCGGAGCAGCCGCCCACGCCCTCGCGCGCTACTGGGGCATGCACGTCACGGGACCGTAAGCTCTCCGCCATCCGAGAGACCTCGCACGAGATGGAGCGCCGCTACCGGGACCGGAGCCTGTGGCTCGACGGGCTTCCCGGAGCGCTCCTCCCGAGACCGCCGCTGCCGGGCGACGTCGCCTGCGACGTGGCGATCGTCGGCGCGGGGTTCACGGGGCTGTGGACCGCGTACTACCTGAAGCGCCTCCAGCCGGACATCAGGGTCGTGGTCGTCGAGCGGGAGATCGCGGGGTTCGGCCCGACGGGGCGCAACGGCGGGTGGGTCTCGTCCAAGATCGCCGGGAGCTGGGGCGTCTACGCGGCACGCGGCGGGAGCGACGCCGTCTTGCGGGCCGAGCGGACGACGTACCAGACCGTCGACGAGATCGGGCGCGTCGTCGAGAGCGAGGGCATCGACTGCGGGTTCGCGAAGGCGGGGATGCTGATGGTCGCCACCAGCTCCCCGCAGGCGGCACGGCTGCACGCGGAGCTGGACGCAGCTCGCCGGCGCGGGATCGGCGAGGAAGACGTGCGGCTGCTCCAACGCGCCGACGTCGAGGAGCTCGTGCACCTGCCGGACTGCCAGCTCGCCACCTTCTCGCCCCATGCCGCGCGGATCGACCCTGCCCGCCTGGCCCGTGGCCTCGCAGACGCCTGCGACCGCCTGGGCGTGGCCATCTACGAGGGCACCGAAGCCGTCGACGTCGCGCCGCGGCGGGTGCGCTGCCGGGGGGGCACGGTGACCGCCGACCACGTCATCATCGCGACCGAGTCCTACACGACGCAGCTCCCTGGCCAGGCGCTGCGCTACCTGCCGCTCTACAGCCTCATGATCGCGACGGAGCCCCTCCCGCCCGACGTCTGGACGGAGATCGGATGGCGGGACGGGCTCGTGATCGGGGACCGTCACCACCTGTTCTTCTACGCACAGCGCACCGTCGATGGACGTATCGCCATCGGCGGGCGCGGCGCGCCCTATCGGCTGCTGCAGCCGATCCAGGAGGCGGCGGAGCACGACGCTGCGGTCCGGGCGCGCCTCGAGGCGACGATCGCACGCCAGTTCCCTGCGGCTGCGGGCGCGGCGATCACCCACCACTGGGGAGGACCGCTGGCCGTCCCGCGGGACTGGTGCATGGCGATCACCTACGACCCCGCGACGGGGCTCGGCCGTGCCGGCGGCTACTCGGGCCACGGGGTCGTCGCGGCGAGCATCTCCGGGAGGACGCTCGCCGACCTCGTGCTCGGCCGCAAGACGGATCTCGTGACGCTGCCATGGGTCGGGCACCGGGCACGGTCCTGGGAGCCCGAGCCTCTGCGCTATCTCGCGTCCAAGGCGATCGTCAGAGTCCTGGGGTCGGCAGACCGCTTCGAGGACCGCTCGAACCGGCCTGCACGCCGGTGCCGGCTGCTCGCCCCCATCCTGCCGCCCTCCTGACCGGTCAGCGCTCTCGCCAGCGCGCGGAACCTCGCGCAGGGAGGGACGCGGGCTCTCTCAGTCCGCCAGCCGGTCGTGCAGGTAGTCGTCGTAGGCGGAGAGGTCGAGCAGGCCGTGGCCCGAGTAGTTGAAGAGGATCACCCGCTCCTCACCCTTCTCCTTGGCCGCGAGCGCCTCGTCGACGACGCACCGGATGGCATGGGCCGTCTCGGGGGCTGGCACCGAGCCCTGCGTGCGGGCGAACTGCACTCCGGCCTCGAAGACCTTGGACTGGGGGTACGCGACCGCCTCCATGCGACCCGACTTCACGAGCGCGCTGATGATCGGCGAGTCGCCGTGGTACCGCAGGCCGCCGGCGTGGATGGGCGGTGGGATGAACTCGTGCCCCAGCGTGTACATGGGCAGAAGCGGGGTGAGGCCGGCCGTGTCGCCGAAGTCGTACTCGAACCGTCCCGCCGTGAGCGTTGGGCAGGACGCCGGCTCCACGGCCACCAGCCTGACCCCCTCGTCGGGGACGAACGGCAGGCTGATGCCGCCGAGGTTGGACCCGCCGCCGCACGAGCCGATCACCACGTCCGGCAGCCGCTCCCCGGCCAGCTGCAGCTGCTGCTTCGCCTCCAGCCCGATGATCGTCTGATGGAGCAGGACGTGGTTCAGGACCGAGCCGAGCGAGTAGTGGCTGTCCTCACGCCCGGCGGCGTCGCGGACGGCGTCGCTGATGGCGGTGCCGAGGGACCCAGGGTGGGCGGCGTCGTCGACCGGGGAGGGTGCCACGCGAGCGCCCCAGGTCTCCATCAGCATCCGCCGGTACGGCTTCTGCTCGAACGACGCCCGGACCATGTACACCATGCAGTCCAGGCCGAACACCGACGACGCGAACGCGAGCGCGCTGCCCCACTGGCCGGCGCCCGTCTCGGTGGTCAGTCGGGGCACGCCCTCCGCCTTGTTGAAGTACGCCTGCGGCACGGCCGTGTTGGGCTTGTGCGAGCCGGCGGGCGACACCGACTCGTCCTTGTAGTAGATGCGGGCCGGCGTGCCCAGCGCCTGCTCCAGGCGCGTCGCGCGGACCAGCGGCGTCGGCCGCCACAGTGACAGCACGTCGAGGACGGGGCCGGGGATGTCGACCGCCGGCTCGGTCGACACCTCTTGCGCGATGAGCGCCATCGGGAAGAGCGGGGCGAGGTCCTCTGGACCGACCGGCTCCTTCGTTCCCGGATGCAGCGGCGGCTCGAGCGGCGCGGGAAGGTGCGGCACCACGTTGAACCACGCCGTGGGAAGGTCTTGCGGAGACAGGTTCCAGCGCACGGCTCCTCCTCGGGGCGTTCCTCTGCATCGGCTCGGTCGCCGACGGCGCACGTAGCTTCGCATACGCGAGGCCCGCCGACCACGGGCGCGGCCGGGCCCGCGGCCGGGCCAGCCGCCGGGCTCGAGGTCGAGGGATGCCCGAACGCGGACCCCGCAACCGACGGTGGCCGCCGCGGCGTCCTCGGCGGCGGGACTCGGCTCCCTCAGCCTTCTGCTTCCTGGTGCCGGCGCAGCTCCGCACGGGCCAGGGAGCGGAGGTGCACCTCGTCGGGGCCGTCGAAGATCCGCATGGCCCGGTGCCACGCCCACATCTGACCGAGCGGGGTGTCGCCGCTGACGCCGGCACCGCCGTGCACCTGGATCGCACGGTCGATGACGGCAAGGGCGGCCCTGGGAACCGCCACCTTGATGGCCGAGATCTCCATCTGCGCCCCCTTGGCGCCGTAGCGGTCGATCAACCACGCGGCCTTGAGGGTGAGCAGGCGGGCCTGCTCGATCGCCAGGCGTGACTCCGCCACCGCCTCTTGGACCATGCCCTGCTCGGCAAGCGGCCTGCCGAACGCGATCCGCGAGGACGCTCGCCGGCACATGAGCTGGAGGGCCCGCTCCGCGGCGCCCAAGGCCCGCATGCAGTGGTGGATCCGGCCCGGGCCGAGTCGCGCCTGGGCGATGGCGAAGCCGGACCCCACCTCGCCGAGGAGGTTCGAGACGGGCACGCGGGCGTCGGTGAGCCGAACCTCTGCATGCCCGTGCTGGGCGGAATAGCCGAAGACCGTGAGGTCGCGGATCACCTCGACGCCCGGCGTGTCGGTCGGCACGAGGACCATCGACTGCTGCTTGTGCTTGGGCCCTGCAGGATCGGTCTTGCCCATGACGATCAGGACCCGGCAGCGCGCGTCGAGCGCGCCGCTCGTCCACCACTTCCGGCCGTTGACGACGTAGTGGTCGCCATCGCGCTCGATCCGGCATTCGATGTTGCTGGCGTCGCTGCTTGCGACGTCCGGCTCGGTCATCGCGAAGCCCGAGCGGATCTCGCCGTCGAGCAGCGGCTGCAGCCAACGCGTCTTCTGCTCGGCGGTCCCGAAGAGGTGGAGGATCTCCATGTTCCCGGTGTCGGGCGCGGCGCAGTTGAGCGCCTCGGGGGCCAGGTGCCCCGACCAGCCCGTCAGCTCGGCCAGGGGGGCGTACTCCACGTTGGTCAACCCGCTCTCCGCGGGGAGGAAGAGGTTCCACAACCCGCGGTCGCGGGCTTCGTGCTTCAGCGCCTCCACGATCGGCGGGACCGAGTGGTCGGAGGGCACCCGCTCTGCCCGGTACCGTTCGTACTCGGCCTCGGCCGGCAGTATCCGCTCGTACAGGAACGCCGACAGCCGAGCGTGGTACTCCTCCGCCTTGGGCGACATCTCGAAGTCCACGATGCTTCCTTTCGTCAGTGCGGCGGGCCGCCGGATGCTCGCACAGGTGCGTGCCGGCGCGAACCGGAGGACGTGAGCACGAGCCCGTCTTCTGACGCGTGCACGACCGTGTGGAACTCCTCGCTGCGGGATCGAACCATCTCGGAGATGCGGGCCCCTTCTCGAGAGGGCGGCGCGACGAGGGTGGCTCGAGCCGATGTGTCGCGAAAGGTCGGGAGCACGGTGCACGAGCGGACCGTCGACCCGCGGATCTCCAGCTTGGCGAGCACCCCGTCTCGCGTCGCGTCCGGATGGAACCCGGTGTTGAACACGAAGTTGCCGAGACTGTAGAAGACGACGCCCGACCCGTAGAATTCGACACCTCCAGGCGTGTGCGAATGGGAGCCCGCCACGATGTTCGCGCCTGCATCGACCAGCGCACGGGCGAGCTGTCGCTGGTACTCGTGGACCGTCGGGCTCATGGAGACGCCGAAGTGCAGGTAGACGACGACCACGTCCACGTGCTCCCGGAGCGACCGCACGTCCCGGCATGCGCGCTCCATCTCCTCTGGATCCGCCCAGGTGTGGACGAGTGCCGGCGCGCCCGGCATCTGGAGGACGCGCGGGTTCGGCTCGTAGGCGGTCAGGGCCTTCACCGTCGCCACGCCCGGGCTCGTCGCCGTGGCGGAATGCCCGGACGGCTCGAAGACCGACGTGTAGGAGAGCATGCCGACCGAGCCGGCGGCGGAGCTCACGATCGCCGGCGTGCGTGCCTGGACGAAGTCGGCGCCTGCGCCGGCGTGGCCGATGCCCAGCTCGTCGAGGACCTCCAGGGACTGGACGATCGCGTCCCCGTAGTGGACGTTGTTGGCGCAGGCGACGGCGTCGAAGCGGCCCACCAGGCACCGCGCCATCTCCGGCTGGCCGTGGAACCAACCGGGCTTGAACGGGAGCTCTTCTTCTGCGGCGAACGCGCCTTCGAGGTTGCCCAGCCGCACGTCGACCGACGCGAGCTCACCTGCCACCTCGTCGAGGCACGTCTCGTCGGTGTCGAGGCAGCGCCGGAGGTTGATGTCGCCGACGAGCCCGATCGTCCCTGTGAACACGAAGATGAACCGCCCGCTCTCCCGGGTGTGCGCCGCACCGCCTCGACCGGCTTCGTGCGCAGACAAGACGCCGTCGCTCGAAGCTTCCATCGGACACGGCGCGCAGGGCCACCATACCCGCCGTCGCCCGACGCTCGTCGTGGTGCCACGCCGCACGATCCTCGTGGGTCGAACTGAGGCAGACTCCGTAGATGCCCGAGCCCGCCACCGTCGAGCCCGCCGCGCCCGAGCCCGCCGCCGTCGAACCCGCCGCGCCCGACAAGGCCGCAACGCCGGCGATCTCGTTCTCCGGGGTGTCCGTCGTCCGCGAAGGACGGCCGATCCTCGACACAGTCGACTGGGAAGTCGGCCCGAGGGACCGTTGGGTCGTGCTCGGGCCCAACGGCTCCGGGAAGACGACCCTCCTCCGGGTCGCCGGCGCCAGGCTCATGCCGAGCCGCGGATCGGTCACGGTCGTCGGTCAGCGCTTCGGACGGAGCGATCTCCGGACGGTGCGCACCAGGATCCCCTTGGTGAGCGCGTCCACAGTCCGGGCGCTGCGCCCGTTCCTCAGCGCGAGGGAGGTGGTCGTGACCGGGAAAGACGCTGCCCTGCTCCCGGTCAGGCACCGCTACACGCAGGCGGATTGGGCCGCGGCCGATCGCATGCTCGCGCGTGTCACGGGCCACGGGGCTGCGGTCCAGCCCGACTCCCCGTTCGGCCTGCTCTCGGAGGGAGAGCGCCAGCAGGTGCTGATCGCTCGGTCGCTCATGGGTGCGGCCGAGCTCATCCTGCTCGACGAGCCGGCTGCAGGTCTCGACCTCGCGGCTCGGGAGCGTCTGGTCACGCGTCTCGGGTCCTTGGCGTCGGATCCGAGCGTGCCGGCGATCGTCCTCGTGACCCACCACCTCGAGGAGGTGCCCTCCGGGTTCACTCACGGCCTTCTCCTGGCCGACGGCCGCAAGCTCGCCACAGGGCGGCTCGAGGACGTGCTGACCGCGCCGCTCGTGTCGAAGTGCTACGGCGTCGCGGTCCACCTCGAGCGGCATGGCGGACGCTGGTGGGCACACGCGTCCGGGTGAGCGGGTCCCGTGGGCTCTGACCGGACCGACGCGCTCGTGGTCGGGGCGGGGCCCAACGGCCTCGCGGCGGCCGTCGTCCTCGCCGCGGCCGGACTGTCCGTGCGTGTGCTCGAAGCGGCCCACAGGATCGGTGGCGGCTGCCGGACCGAGGAGCTGACGCTGCCAGGGTTCCGCCATGACGTCTGCTCGGCGGCACACCCGATGGCCGCCGCATCACCCTTCTTCCGGCGCTTCGGGCTCGAGACGCACGGCGCACGCCTCCTCCAGCCCGCGGTCCCGTTCGCGCACCCCCTCGGGGAAGACCGGGTGGTCGCCGCGCACCGCGGCGTCGACGAGACCGCGGCGTCCTTCGGCCGCGACGACAGACGGGCGTACCGCCGGCTGCTCGGCCCACTTGCGGGCGAGACGGACGCGCTCGCTGCCGCGGTCCTCTCCTCGCACCGGACGGTGCCCGCCGGCGCGCGTACGGGGGCCCGACTCGTCGCCTCCGGGTGGCGCTCGACCGAGTCGCTCGCCCGCAGGTTCGAGGGCACCGGCCCACGCGCGCTGCTCGCCGGCGCTGGAGCCCACGCCATGCTGCCCCTCACGACTCCCGTCACCGGAGGCATCGCGCTGTTCCTCACGAGCCTCGCCCACGGAGTGGGCTGGCCGGTTGTCGAGGGGGGAAGCGCCGGCATCGTCGCCGCGATGGCGGCGTTCCTCGCCGACCGTGGTGCGGCGGTCGTGACGGGCGAGCCGGTGAGGTCGCTGCGAGGACTCCCCGCCGCTCGCGTGGTGCTGCTCGACGTCAGTCCGCGAGGGCTCCTCGCCATCGCCGGCGACCAGCTGCCCGACCGCTACGCCCGCCAGCTCCGCCGCTTTCGGTACGGACCGGGCGTGTGCAAGGTGGACTGGGCGCTCGACGGACCCGTCCCCTGGAGCGCGCACACGTGCCGGCGCGCCGGGACCGTTCACGTCGGCGGCACGCTCGAAGAGGTCGGGGCCGCCCAGGCGGACGTGGCGAGGGGCCGGCACCCGGAGCGCCCCTTCGTGCTCGCCGTGCAGCCCGGTGTGGTCGACCCCACGCGCGCGCCTGCAGGCAAGCAGACCCTCGGGACCTATTGCCACGTGCCGGCAGGGTCCGATTGGGACATGAGCGAGGCGATCGCCTCACAGGTCGAGCGCTTCGCCCCGGGCTTCCGCGATCTCGTGCTGGCGAAGTCGGCGCGCTCAGCCGCGCGCATGGAGGCCGAGAACGCGAACTACGTCGGAGGCGACATCGGGTGCGGGCTCCAGGACGCCCGCCAGACCCTTGCCAGGCCCGCGGCGCGCTGGAACCCCTACCGGGTACCGCTGCGCGGGCTGTACCTCTGCTCGAGCGCCACGCCGCCAGGACCGGGTGTCCATGGCCGGTGCGGGGAGCTGGCGGCGATGTGGGCACTGCGCGACGAGTTCGGCATCCGGAGCGCCGAGCTGATGTGCTCTCCTGCAGCCTCGACCACGTAGCGGGGCGAGTCGCCCCCAGGCTCCAGCCCGAGCCGAGCGGCATCTCCGCGTCATCGGCGACATGGCGTCATCGCCGACATGGTCGTCGGCGACATGTGTCATCGGCAACATGTGTCATCGCCGACATGGTCGTCGAGATCGAGGTCGTCACCAATCCCGTTGCGGTCCACGCCTCGGATCTTGAGATCAACGATGAGCCCGCGGGGAACGAGCGGTGCCGACGCCGCCGGAATCAGCGGTCGGAGTCACGCCGCCGGAGTCACGCCGTCGGACCGCTGCTTCCGGGCGGAGGGCGTCAGGTGGTCCAGCGCCGTGGCCGAGACGAGCACCGGGTCGTCCGGCCGCGCAGCGGCACAAAGCTCCCGCCCCTCCACGACCGCCCGGTAGGCGGCCTCGTAGCCCTCGACCATCCGGGAGGTGTCGAACATCTTGGCCCGGGACCGGCAACGCCCGCGATCGAGGGTCTCGACCGCCCTGACCGCCTCGACGAGGCGCTCTGGCTCGTCGACCACGAACCCCGTCTCGCCGTGGACCACGATCTCGGGCACGCTCCCGCGCCGGAGCGCGATGACCGGAGTCCCGCAGGCCATCGCCTCCACCATGACGAGACCGAAAGGCTCGTCCCAGCTGACCGGGAAGAGGAGCGCCTCGGCACCCGCAAGAAGCTCCCGCTTCGTGGCGGCGTCAGCCTCGCCGACGTACTCGACCCCGTGACCGAGTCTGTGGGCGACTGCGTCGGCGAAATAGGCCTTCTCGGCCGCCTCGTTGAGCTTCCCGGCGAGGAGGAGTCGCCGACCCGCGCTCCGAGCGACGTCGATCGCCAGGTGCGCTCCCTTGTCGGGGCTGAAGCGGCCGAGGAAGAGGAGGTACCCGCCGTCCCCTCTGCCCATTGGGAAGGAGTCGACGTCCACCCCGTTGTGCACCGTCGAGAGCCAGTTGACCTCGGGACGCAGCTGGCGCTGAGTCCACGAGATGGCGACGACGTCCACCGACGATCCGAGAGCGACGAGATAGTCGCCGGGCTCTCCCCGGACCGGACCGTGCGCGGTCACGACGGTAGGCGCACCCCGGCCCCGGGCGAGCAGCGGTCCGGCCAGCGTGTGGTCGTGCACGACGTCGAGCTCCTCGCGCTCGATGAGGGCTGCCGCCGCCGCGGCGTGGAGCACCTCGGGCATCGGATCGCCGAGTCGGGCTGACGGAGGTTCGGAAAAGGTGGCGTGGAACCTCTGGGCGGCGGTTCTGCCGTCACCCGCGCCGATCAGGGTCACGTAATGGCCACGCGCCACGAGGCCATCCACCAGGCCTGCCACCATCGCCTCGATCCCGCCGTAGCCGGAGGGAGGCACGGAGAACCACGGCGGGGCGACGATCCCGATACGAAGTGGTCGCCCGCCCGGCGCCTGCTGCAGGCGTTCGACGTCTGCACGTGGCAGGGCAACCGTCCCGGCCGGCTCCCTCTCCCCTCCCCTCGGTCGAACGGCGGCCGGGGCTGTCGTGTGGAGCAGTCCCGTCGACATGGGCGACTGCGACGTCGGCCGCGCAGTGGCGCGGGACCTGGTCAACGCACCGGAGGGTCGGGAGACCTCGGACACGACGATCACCTCCACTTCGCGCGTGCTGACCGCTCGCGCGCGTCAACGGTGACAGAGCAAAGGCTAGCACTCTCAGACGACGAGTGCCAGGCGGCGCGACGGAGTGGCGTGAAGCGGTGGCGGGGCGCTGCGGACAGAAATGAGGCCTTTGGCGCTCCGTCTCCTGCGCCCCGGTGCCCACCGGCTGCCCGCGCCAGGACTTTCCGACCCGGATGCCGGAAGGTGCCGTCATGTGGGTGGTTATCTTGATCGTCGTGGTCCCAGCGCAGGCAGGTGACGGACGCGAGGCACCCCGTCGGGTGCGGTTCACAGCGGACCTGCGCCAGCAGGGGGCTTCGGGCTTCAGCGCCGAGTCCCCCGATCGGGGCGGTCAGATACTCGTCGAAGGGACCTGCTTCGCCGTGAGCGGCCGCGGCGGGGACATCGAGGGCGCCACCCAAGGGTTGTTCGTCCGCGACGCACGGATCATCTCTCGCTGGCGACTCCTCCTGGACGGGGCTCGTGTCGACCCCCTGGGCGGGTACACGGCGGAGCCGTTCGCGGGCGTTTTCGTGGCGCGCACCAGGCTGAGGGACGGCCACATCGAGCCGACGGTCCTTGTCGAGCGGCGCCGCTACGTAGGAAGCGGGATGCGCGAGGACCTCTCGGTCCACAACTACGGCAGTGAGGCGGCCGGCCTGACGCTCACCTTGGAGGTGGCGGCCGACTTCGCCGACCTGTTCGCCGTGAAGGCGGGGCGCGAAGAGCCGAACGCCCCCGTCACGGTGACCGCGGCGGACGAGACTTGGCAGGCAAGCGCACGGCACGGTCGAAGCGACCGGGGCGTGAGAGTGCTCGCCCCCGGGGCCACGGTGGCCGCCGACTCGCTCACGTACAACATGGTCGTGCCGCCCCAGGGCGAGTGGCACGCCTCTGTCGCCGTCGTGGCCGAGGTGGACGGTGAGGAGCTTCCCGTTCGCTTCCCGCTCGGCGTGCCGATCGAGCACACCATCCCCGTCCGCGAGATCGCCCAGCGGCACCGGGAGAGCCCCACGCTCCGCTCCCAGTCGCTTCCGCTCTCCTTGACCGTGATGCGAAGCCAGGACGACCTCGCAGCGCTCCGCCTCGCAGACCCGGGCGAGCCCGAACTCGACGTGGTCGCGGCTGGGGCGCCGTGGTTCATGGCACTGTTCGGCAGGGACTCGCTCATCACGAGCTCGCTCACCCTTGCAGTCGATCCCGACCTGGCACTCGGCACGCTTCGAGCCCTCGCCCGTCACCAGGGAACGGTCGTCGACCCCCTGAGCGAAGAGGAGCCGGGCCGGATCCTCCACGAGCTGCGCTTCGGCGTCGACGTTTCCCTCGCCCTCGGAGGCGCCGAACGCTATTACGGATCGGTGGACGCCACGCCGTTGTTCGTCGTCGTGCTCGGCCAGCTCGCACGCTGGGGCACCGACCGCGAGGTCGTGGACGCGCTCCTCCCCGCCGCCGACGCCGCGCTCAGCTGGATCGAGGACTACGGCGACAAGGACGGTGACGGCTACGTCGAGTACGCGCGGCCCACCGACCGAGGACTGCGCAATCAGGGCTGGAAGGACTCCGCTGACGGCGTCAACTATGCCGACGGCAACGTCGCCCAGCCGCCCGTCGCGTTGGTCGAGGTTCAGGCCTACGTCTACGCCGCCTACCGCGCCCGGGCCGAGCTGGCCGCTCGCCGCGGCGACGCCACGACTGCGTCCCATTGGGCAGATCGCGCCTCATCGCTGAAGCGCCGCTTCAACAAGGACTTCTGGCTCGCCGACCGTGGTTGGTTCGCGGTCGGCCTGGACGCGGAGAAACGTCCGATCGATGCGTTGGCGTCCAACATGGGCCACGCGCTTTGGGCCGGCGTCGTCGACCCCGACAAGGCAGCCAGGGTGGCCGAGCGGCTCCTCTCTCCGGAGCTGTTCAGCGGCTACGGCATCCGGACCCTCGCCACCACCATGGGCGCGTACAACCCGGCGAGCTACCACAACGGCTCGGTGTGGCCGCACGACACGGCGCTCTGCGTCGGCGGGCTCGTCCGGTACGGGTTCGTGCGCCATGCCCGGCAGGTGGCCGCAGGGCTGATCGAGGCCGCGGCATTTTTCTCCGGTCGCCTCCCCGAGCTCTACTGCGGGTTCGACAAACACGAGGTCCCCGGCCCCGTCCCCTACCCCGCCGCCGGCTCGCCACAGGCTTGGGCGGCGGCGTCGCCCATCGGCATCCTCACGGCGCTGCTCGGCCTCGACCCCGACGTCCCGAACGGGACCCTCTCGCTGTCACCCGCGCTCCCGCCCGAGTGGGGGAGCGTCGAGCTCGACGACGTCAGGCTCGGGCGTGAGCGTCTCGGGATCCATGTGCGGGGGGACGGGAGCTTCTCGTGGACGGGGGTGCCGGGCCTCACCGTCAAAGGTCGAGGGGATCCGCAGCCGATCGCCGCTTCTGCGCCCTGATCCCGACCCCGCAGGTGAGCAGCTCCCGCCTGTCGGGAAGGGATGACCGCGCCGGCAACCGTTCTCGGGAAGACGAACCGGGCGCGGTCGACCGAATGCTCGGGCGTGCGGTGGCGGGGCAGGGTGCCACGGGTGGAGCAGGAGGCGGGCGGGGCGAGCTGGTGGTGCCCGCGCCGCCGACCGGTGCTCCCTCCTCCTACGGATGTGGTGAGCCCGGCTTCACCACCATGAGGACGACGATCGCCAGGAGCGCTCCCACCGCCACGTAGTTCAGGGCGATGGCGACGCGGTCGCCCAGCAGCGAGCGCAGCTCGTCGCTCGGCGGGGCGTCCTGGGCGGCCAAGGCCGTGGCGAGCCTGCGAGCCTGCTTGGGCCGCTGCCCGCCCAGGGACCCGATGACGACGACCAGGACGAGGAGGCCGATCGCCGCGTCGACCCAGGGCGTGGCGTAGCCCCAGTGACCGAGCGCGACCAGCCACAGCCCGGAGCCGCCTGCGAACAGCGTCCCTCCCACGACCAGGACGGCACCGACGCGGGCGAGCCCGAGCAGCAGGGCGATCTCTCTGCAGCTGGCTCGTCGCCTCGCAGCCTCGAAGCCCACTGCGGCCACGACGGTGCCCGAGACGAGCGAGAAGGCGCCGAACAGGTGCAGGCACAGGGCGAGGTCGTAGAGCCAGGCAGGGGTCATGGCCACCGCAGCGGTCGACCGGTCACGGTGCCGGCCCCGGGGGTTCGTGAGCCCCCGACGTGGCCGAGACCGCGAGGACCACTGAGACGCAGCTGACTCCCACCGCGCTACCCGCCGCTGCTCGCCGTGAGCACCGCCGCGAGCACCGCCGCCCTACCCGCCGCTGCCCGCCGCGAGCACCGCCGCGAGCACCGCGGCCCCCGAGTGCTCGACGTCGCGGGTGGCGGTCAGCAGCACGAGGTGGCCGCGACCGGCGTACGCCCGCAGCCGCTCGACGACCGGGGCACCAGGGTCGCGGTCCAGCTCGGCTCGGTATCGACGGTCGAACTCGGCGAAGCGGGCGGGGTCGTGGCCGTACCAGCGGCGGAGCTCCGTGCTGGGCGCCAGCTCCTTCGCCCACTCGTCGACGTCGAGCGCTGCTTTCTGCACTCCCCGGGGCCACAGGCGATCGACGAGCACCCGGTGCTCTCGGTGCCCGCGGTGGCGACGCCCGGGGTCCTCGTAGACACGCACCACCTCCACATCCACGCTCGGGGCGGCGGTCCCGCCGGCGGCGGTCCCGCGGGCCGTGCTCACCGCGCCCGGAACCCGAGGGTCACCGCCGCCTCCTCGTCGATCATGTCCGGGCTCCACGGCGGGTCCCATACGACTCGGACGTCCACAGGGACAGCGTCGCCGACGGCATGGGCGACCTCCACCCGGGCCATCTCGGACAACGCCTCGGAGGCCGGGCAGCCCGGCGTGGTCATCGTCATCTCGACTACCACCGTGCCAGCTTCGACTCGGAGGTCGTAGACGAGCCCGAGCGAGACCACGTCGAGGTAGAGCTCGGGGTCGTACACGCCCCGGAGCGCACCCCAGGCCGCGTCGAGCATGTCGGGCGCCGGAGGCTGCAGCCGGCGTCCCGGCTCGGCCGGCACGCCGCTCTCAGCCCCGCCGGCTGGCGCGTCGCCGGTCACGACGGCCGCCGGAAGGTGACCCGCCAGTCGCCGCCGTCGAGAGCCTCGGCTTCGTAGGAGAAGCCCTGCGAGGACAGCACCCCTTCGAGCGGCACTGGCTCGAAGGGGGCCAGGACCACCAGCTCCTCCCCGTCGTCGAGGGCACCGGCCGCGGCCATGATCGTCTCGAACGGCTCGTTCCCCGACGCGATGATCGGGCGGGCATCGACGGTTGCCATCGGTTGCTCCCTTCTCGGCCCCGATCGAGACCGGTCGGCCCTCTCGTTCTCGTTCATGTAGTTCTGCCAGCGACTAGAACTTAGCAGAGCCAGGTGGTCCCCGGAGCTGCTATCCGCGCCACGGGACCATCACCTGGGCCGTGGCTCGAGAACAGAGGCTCGAGACGGGGGCTCGAGAACAGCGGCTCGAGACGGGGGCTCGAGAAGTGACGCGTGGCGCCCGATCGACGACGCGCTGGTCCTGTGGCGTGCAGGAAGGCACGCACCACCTCCAGCCCTCCTTGAAGATCTGTCCACTACTAGAGATACACTGGCGCGTCGTGGAGCATGCAGGCGCGCCAGCGGCCCGGTGCGGGCGCCGCCGTCGCTGCACGCCGGCACACGCTCGAAGGACCACAAAGGGCGACGATGGATGACGGCAGCGGACCCCGAGCGGCGATGCCCTCCGGCTCGTGGGCCGGCCGGCCGCCCGGGGTGCCCGGCGCGGTCCCGCCGCCATCGGTGCCGCTGTCGTTCCTCGCGGCCGCGTCGTTCGGTCTCGTCGCCTGCGGGGTCGCCTGGGTGTGGGTGCGGGCCGCGGCGGCCGCCGACCCCAACAGCGATCCGGCGATCGCCGCCGTGCACTTCGGGGTCCTCGCCGCGCTGACCATGGGCGTCCTCGGCGCCACCCACCAGTTCACCCCGGTCATCACCGGCCGCCCGTTGCGATCGGTGCGCGTGGCGAGAGCCACGTTCCTCGTCTGGCTGGCGACGTCGTGGCTGCTGCCGCTCGGGGTCGGCTTCGAGCAGACCGCAGTCACCGCCGCCAGTGGCGGTCTGGCGGTGGTCGGGCTCGTCCTGCTCGCCTGGAACCTCGCTGGGCCGCTCTCGGTGCGAGGGAAGGGCACCCCGGTCGCGGCCCTCCGCCTCGCCCTTGCCGGCGCGGCAGCGACCACGCTCCTCGGCGCCACCTTCGTCGGCGACCGCCAGGGCCACTGGTTCGTCCTCTCCGCCCACGTGGACCTGGCGATGGGTGTCGTGGGCCTGTTCGCCTGGCTGGGGGTCACCTACGTCGGCGTGGCGCAGAAGCTGTGGCCCATGTTCATGCTCGCCCACGTTCCAGGCCGGCACCACTCAGGGACGCTGGCGGTGTGGGCCACCTGGCTCGGCGCGGCGGTCCTGGCCGGAGGGCTGGCCCACGGTGCCCCCGTCGCCGACTGGGCCGGCGCCGCCGTGCTCGGCGCCGGCCTCGGTGCGCACCTCGTGTCGCTGTGGGCGCACCTCCGCCACCGCCGGCGCAAGACCGACTTGCACGTGGCATTCGTGGTGACCGCCGGCGCGTGGCTGGTCGTCGCCGCCGGGCTCGCCGTCACCGGAACCCTGGTCCTTCCTCACCACCACCACGAGGGCGTGGCCCTCGTCGCTGCTGCGATGGTGGCGGGCGGAGGCTGGCTGCTCGAAGCGCTCGTCGGCCACGCCCACAAGGTCGTGCCGTTCGTCGTGTGGTCGTTGCTGCGGTCGCACGGCACGCCGAGCGGACCCTCGGGCAAGCCCCTCATGTTCGCCGACCTCTACCATCACGGCTGGGCAGCCGCCACCTACGGAATCGTCACTGCCGGCATCGGCGCGCTGTGCGCCGGGATCGGCACTTCCTCTGCCCCGGTGATCGCGGCAGGCGGCATGCTCCTGGCGTTGGCGGGCGTCGTGGCCGCCGCGAACCTGTCCGTTCGCCCGCTGCGCCAGCTCACCGCCGTCCGGTCAGGCACCGCACCCGGGCCCCGCGCGACCGCCCACCCGCCGGAGCCCGCTGAGCGCCGGGTGTGACCGGATGCGTTCCGGTCCGTGCGCTCCGGACCGGGACCAGCCTGGCCGAGAGCCACCGAGGGCCGCCGCGTGGTCAGCGACCGAGCGTCGCGGCAACCTCCGCGCCATCGGTCGCGGCGCGCAGCTGCTGAGCTGGTCGGCCGATGCGCACCCGCCACACGGTCGGCCCCGCCTCGAGCACGTCCCAGGTGAAGGTGCCCTGGTGCTCGGCCTCGAACTGGTAGCGAAGGGGCTTCGGGTCGTGGTCGTTCACCAAGACGAACGCCGTGCCGGGGACGAGGGCGCCGTAGGTGGCGAAGATCTTCTCGTGGCGCTGGGCCGGGACCAGGGCCCGTACGTCGAGGACGGCTTCGGCTCCTCCCGGCTCCGGCCGCCTCGCCGACAGCGTCACCGGCTCGGACGTCGCCGAGCGCACCAGCCGGTGCAACCCGGCGGTCACCTGCACGGCGAGCTCCGGGCGCGCCAGTCGCACCGCTGCCCAGGCCTCGGCCGCCAGCCGGCAGGCGGCGTCACCGTGCCCGGCGTCAGCGAGCTGGTCGGCGGCACCGAGCAGGAGCCGGACGAGGACGGCCTCCGCGTCGGGGGTCGCCAACCCGTCGTCTACGGGCGTTTCGTCCTGCCCGGCCTCGGTGAGTCGGTGCATCTGGACGAGCAGCCCGGCCAGGTCCACCTCGGCGTCGGCTGCGAGCGCAGGCAGGATCAGCTCGTTCTCCCTGGCGACATGCCCGGCGAAGAGCACGCCGATCGCCTCGGCCCCTCCTGAGGCCGCGGCCGCTTCGTCCGCCGTCGCCAGTCGCTCCGCCAACGCGGTGAGCGTGCGGTGCTCGTCGACCATCCCGGCGACCGTGTCGGCGAGATCCCTTCTGGCCGCGGCTGCCTGGTAGAGGGTGTGCTCCTCGGCCATGGCATGGGGCAGGACCTCCGTGGCCAGGTACGCGACGAGCTCAGCCGCTGCCGTCTCGTAGCGGTCGTGGCGCTCGGCGGCGACCCGCACCGCAACGACTCGCCGAGCCACTCCGTCAGCGAGCGCCTCGTGGTGGGCGAGCATCGCCTCCAGGACGCCGGTGTCCGTGGCGGTCGCCTTGGCGGTGGCTGTGGCGGTCATGGCGCGCTCCTTCTTCTTCGTCGGATGCCTCGTCGAACGACACTCGCAGATCACTTTATCTCTAGTCAGTACTAGACTAACAAGAGGACGTACGACGCCGCGGGTCGAGCGGTGATCCTCAGCGATCGGCGAGCGCGTCGGGCAGGGTGGGGCCGAGCACGCGGCGTGCCCAGCGGAGCCACGTTTCGGGGAGCTCGGCGACTTGGAGCAACTCGCCCGCGCGGTGATGTTGGTCGTAGAAGATACGGGCGAGCTCGACCGCACGGAACCCGTGCGCGGGGCGTTCGCCGACGTGGACCTCGTCACCGGCATGGAGCTCTCCTTCGGCGAGGACCCGCAAGTAGACGCCATGGCGACGCGCCGCGGCGAAGCGCGCGGGGAACCGGTCGTCTCCCAGGCGGACGCCGAGCTTGTAGCAGGGGATACGCGGCTGGGTGACCTGCAGGTGCACGCTCCCCACCCTCCAGTGCTCACCGACGACGGCTCCCGCGAGGTCAAGACCGCTGGTGGTCAGGTTCTCGCCGACGCTCCCCGGGCCGAGGTGACGATGGAGCTGGTCGCTCCACCACGTCAGGTCCTCTGCGGCATAGGCGTAGACGGCCTTGTCGGGCCCCCCGTGGGCCGTGCGGTCGGCTTGCGCGTCGCCGGCGATGTTCTCCCGACGGACCCTGACGGGCCCGGCGAAGGGCTCCTTCCAAATCGCCGAGCGCACCGTGCGGCCGTGCCACATCCTCTCCGCGGGGCACCCGACGTTCACCGAGAGCACCCGCGGAGTCGACGTGACGCTTCCCCCTTCGCTCACCGCGGTCACGTGACCGCGCTGCTCTCTCGCGGTGTCGATCGACGCGACAGGTCAAGCAAGCGAACTCGCCTTTCGGGCCGGCCTGACGTGTCGAGGCTCGTCGTCAATGACATCGACGTTTCCACACTCGCCGCGCTCGTCTGGCGAATGGCACGCGAGCCGGGTCAGCGCGAAGGCGCCTTGGGCGGATCGGCGTCCACGTCACCCAGTTCTCCGAAGCGGCATCCCGCCCGGTGCCCCTCGCTCTCGACCGCGCCGCAGTCTGGGCAGACCAGGTGCGCCCAGCACGCGGGGTCGCCGCCTGCACTTGCGTCCTCTCCAGGTTCCATGACGGACTCCTCCCTGCGGTGATGCTCACCATGGAGCAAGGCCCGAGACAATCCAACGAGGCGGTGTCTTCGTGCCGTCGAGGCGTCGACGGCCGCAGACCGGTGCTGTGACCGAATCGATGCGAACCTTCGGCCATCACGGCGAGGCGCCGGTCAGCGCGCCCTCCCGCCGGACGGCGAGACGGCACCCTGCTCGGCGAGAGTCCCTCACCACCAGCCTCTCGACGGCGAGGCCGCCGAGACCTTCGGCCAAGCCTTCGGCAAGGCCCAGGTGCAGCTGGCACACCGTGTCGGGATCCGACCTTGCCACGTCTGCGAACGGGCAGCGTCCAAGCACGAACTCGACCTTCCGGCCCCGCTCCACCCGCGTGGGCCTGAACCCTCGCCGCTCGATCTCACTCTCCAAGAGGCGGACGGGCTCGCCGCTTCCGGCCAGCTCCGCTCCCCGCCGATGTCCTTCCTGACGGCCGACCTGGCGGGGCTCGAGGTGGCGACGCACCGCGTCGGAGAGCAGGGCCGCCAGCCAGGCGTACGCGCCCGGCGTGTCCCAGCGCCCGGCGGTCTCGGGCGCCAGGCGGTAGAGAAGACGGGGACGACCGGGCAGGGTGCGCTGTTCGACCTCTTCGATCACGAGGCCGGCGTCCTTCAGCACGGCAAGGTGCTGGCGCACCGCGTTGTGGTTCAGCCGGACGAAGTCCGTCAGGTCGGCCACCCCGACAGGACCGGAAGCCTCGGCGATGAAGCGGAACAGGCGATGGCGAGTCGGGTCGCCGAGCGCCCGAGCCTCTTGCTGCAACTCGCCCTCCGCCATGACACACCTTCCTCCATTTCGATATTCTAGTCTATACCTTAATAACGGTTCGCCGCGGGAACCGGTTCGGAGACGTGTCGACGAGGGGAGCGCAGAGCCGGCCGCGTACCGGCGCACCGGACGCCGGCGCACCGGACGTCTGCGCACCGGACGTCGGCGCACCGGACGTCTTCGTGCTCCAAACCGTCGACGGGCCCGATCGGCGTGGTGGCGGTGGCGTGCAGCCTCAGGGCGGGAGCTCGCCCCGTTCCGCGTGCTGCGGGTCATCGAGGGCCGTCGCACGAGCACGAGCGCACGAGCACGAGCACGAGCGCACGAGCGCACGAGCACGAGCTCCGTCGTGCTCACACGCTACCATTCGGATCTACAGATATGAAGAGGAAGCCGGTGGTCTACGACTTGGCGATCGTGGGTTCGGGTGGAGCGGGGTTCGCGGCGGCGATCGCAGCGAGGCGCCAGGGGAAGTCGGTGGTGATGGTGGAGCGCTCCACGACCGGCGGGACGTGCGGAAACGTCGGGTGCATCCCCTCCAAGGCGCTGCTGGCCGCGGCCGAGGCTCGCCACGTGGCCGGCGAAGCTCGCTTTCCCGGAGTCGCCTCCAACGTGGCGCCGGTCGACATGGCAGCCCTCGTCGCCGGCAAGGACGGGATCGTCAGCGATCTGCGCAGGAAGAAGTACGAGGACCTCGCCGCGGACTACGGCTGGCAGATCCTGCACGGCGGTGCCCGTTTCGTCGCCGGACCCGCGCTCGAGGTCGCCGGTGAGCGGATCGAGGCGTCCCAGTACCTGGTCGCGACGGGTGCGGCACCATGGGTGCCCGACGTCCCTGGGTTGGACGAGGTCGGCTATCTGACCTCGACGAGCGCGTCGGCACTGGAGCGCCTGCCTGAGTCGTTGGTCGTGGTGGGTGGCAACTACGTGGGGCTGGAGCTGGGTCAGCTGTTCTCCCGCCTCGGCTGCCGGGTCACCCTTCTCGAAGCCCTCGACCGCCTGGCACCGGGCGAGGAGCCCGAGCTGTCCGAGGTGATCACCGGGGTGCTCGACGACGAGGGGGTCGAGGTGTGGACCACGGCGCGCCTCGCCGGGGTGGCCCGCGACGCGGGCGGGGTGGCGGTGCGCACCACGGACGGTCGTGAGGTCCGAGCCGAGCAGCTGTTGATGGCGACGGGACGCCGCCCGGCCACCGCCAGCCTCGGGCTCGACGGAGTCGGGGTCGCCACCGAGCCGTCGGGGGCGGTCGTCGTCGACGACCAGCTTCGGACGGCGAATCCGAGGATCTGGGCGGCCGGCGATGTGACCGGCGCTCCCCAGTTCGTCTACGTCGCCGCCGCACAGGGAACCATGGTGGTCGACAACGCGTTCTCCGGAGCCGGGCGGCGCATCGACTACGCGCATCTGCCCCGGGTGACCTTCACCACGCCGAACCTCGCTGCGGTCGGGCTCACCGACGCCCAGGTGGCCGACGCCGGCCTGTCGTGCACCTGCAGGGTGCTGCCGCTTTCCTACGTGCCTCGGGCGATCGTCAACCGCGATGCTCGCGGGGTGGTCAAGATCGTGGCCGAGGTGGCGACCGGCAAGGTCGTGGGCATCCACATGGCCGCCGAGGGGGCGGGGGACGCCATCGTGGCCGCCACCTACGCCTTGGAGGCAGGCATGACCGTCGAGCAGCTGGCGTCGACCTGGGCGCCGTACCTGACCATGGCCGAAGGCATCAAGCTCGCTGCCCAGTCCTTCACCACCGACGTCGCCAAGCTCTCCTGCTGCGCAGCATGAGCCCCGCCACTGCCGCCAAGCTCTCCTGCTGCGCAGCATGAGCCCCGCCACTGCCGCCACGGTCGCTGCCCGCACGGTCCCGCCGGTGCCCGAGGAACCGGCGGGGCGCGACCTGCTCGCCCGCTTCTACCGCGCCCTCGGCGACCCGACCCGCCTCGCCCTGCTCGCCTTCTGCGCTGAACAGGAGCGGACCGGCAACGACTGCGTCACGTACGTCGGGCTGTCCCAGGGACGGGTCTCGGCCCACCTCGCCTGCCTGGTGTCCTGCGGGCTTGTCGAGGTGCGCCGCGCCGGCCGGTACGCCTACTACCGCACGACCGATCCCCGGGCCGTCGAGATCGTCGAGCGTGGCGCTTCGATGGTGGCCGACCACGCCGCCGGGGTGGCGGCTTGCACGAAGGTCGCCACGGCTCCCTGACCCGCTGCGACCGACGTCGGACCGGTGTCGTCGCTGGCCGCCCGCCGCTCGGTCCGCCGGACCGACATGTCTGCGTTCAGGGGAAGGGCCCCACTCGGGATCCGCCAACCCTGCGTGCCGGTCGAGCTCGACCCGAGGCGCCCGCGGAACGGGAGGATCCTGGCGATCCCGGACGCATCGCCGCGGGCACACTGGCCCTGTCAACGGGCTCGTCACAGCGCAAGGATTGGCGCGTGGAGGTGCCCTGATGGTCGAGGTGATGGTGGTGGCCGGGGCGAAGGAGCACGTGGACAGCGTCGTGACCGAGCCGCTGGGCGACGAGCGAGGGGTCGTGGTCGAAGCCTCGGTAATGGATGGCAACCCGACCCAGACGCCGTGCGACCGCGCGGCCGACGCGGACCTGCCGATCGTGCTCGCCTCCGCCCCGGTTCCCGACCTCGATGCCCCCGCCGCCAGCTGACGAGAGCTTCCATCCAGAGCAGGCTGCCGTCGAGGGGGTCCGAGGCGGCGACCCTGCCGCATCCGACGGGCTGTCCGAGTCGGAAGCGGCCGAGCGCCTCGCCCGCTTCGGGCCGAACGCCCTCCCCGAAGGGCGCCGCCACCTGGTCCGCACGCTCGCGGCCAAGCTGACCGGCCCGGTCCCGTTCCTGCTCGAGGCGGCCGTCGTGCTCGAGCTTGCCGCCGGCAAGACCACCGAGGCGGTCGTGGTCGCCTGTCTCGTGGTGTTCAACGGGGCGCTCAGCTTCGTCCAGGAGCGACGCGCCCAGGACGCCCTGTCGCTGTTGCGCAGCCGCCTCGCCGTGCACGCCCGTGTCCGGCGCGACGGCCGCTGGCAGCTCCTCGACGCCACCGTTCTGGTGCCAGGCGACGTGGTCCATGTCCGGGTAGGCGACATCGTCCCTGCCGACCTCGCCGTCGCCGAGGGGTCGGTGTCGGTCGACCAGTCGGTCCTCACCGGCGAGTCCGCAGAGGTCGAGGTGACGTCAGGGGGTGCCTGCTACTCGGGGTCGATCGTCCACCGGGGCGAGGTCACCGGCGAGGTCACCGCCACGGGGTCGCGTACCTACTTCGGCCACACCGCCGAGCTCGTCCGGACCGCCAGAACCGCCAGCCACCTCGAAGAGACGATCTTCCGGATCGTCTGGGCGCTCCTCGCCCTCGACGGAGCGCTCGTCCTCGCCATCCTCGCCTACGGTCTGGTCTCCCACCTGCCCGCCGGCGAGCTGCTTCCGTTCGTGCTCATCCTGGTCGTCGCCACCGTCCCGGTGGCATTGCCGGCCACCTTCACCCTCGCCACCTCGCTCGGCGCCGTCGAGCTCGCCCGCGCCGGGGTGCTCGTCACCCGCCTCTCCGCCATCGAGGAAGCAGCCGCCATGGACCTGCTCTGCAGCGACAAGACCGGCACCATCACCGAGAACCGCCTCTCCGTCGTCGGCCTTCACCCCTTTCCCGGACACGACGAGGGCGACGTGCTCGCCCTGGCCGCCGCCGCCTCGGACGAGGCAACCCAGGACCCCATCGATCTCGCGGTGCTCGCAGCCGCAACCGTGGCCGGCGCGCGGAGCCCGGGGCGCCGCCTCGGTTTCGTCCCCTTCGACCCGGCCACGAAACGCTCCGAGGCCACCTTTGCCGTCGGCGGGGCCGTGCTGCGGGTGGCCAAAGGCGCTCCGTCTGTCGTTGCCTCACTGGCGCCGACGGCCATCGAGAGCCTCGACGCCTCGGTGGACGCGCTCGCCGCCGGGGGAGCCCGGGTGCTGGCGGTGGCCGCCGGGACCGAACATCTCGCCGTCGCCGGCCTCGTCGCCCTCGGCGACCCGATCCGGCCGGACTCCGCCGCGCTCGTCGACCGTCTGGGCGAGCTCGGCATCCGTGTCGTCATGGTCACCGGCGACGCCGCCCCGACCGCTCTCGCCGTCGCCCGCACGGTCGGCATCGGCGACCGCCTCGCCTCGGCCGAGGACCTTCGAGCCGGCCGCGGCGGCGAGATCGACTTCGACGTGGCCGCCGGAGTGCTGCCGGCCGACAAGCTGGCCCTCGTCGAGCGGGGCCAGCGGGCCGGGCGCGTCGTCGGGATGACCGGCGACGGGGTGAACGACGCACCGGCCCTGAAGCGGGCCGAAGTCGGGATCGCCGTCTCCTCGGCGACCGACGTCGCCAAAGACGCCGCCAGCCTCGTCCTCACCGGCGAAGGGCTCGGCGACGTCGTCGCCGCCGTCGAGGCCGGCCGGCGCGTCTACCAGCGCATGCTCACCTACACCCTCAACAAGATCGCCAAGACCTTCCAAGTGTCGCTCTTCCTCGGCCTCGGCCTGCTCGCGACGGGGAGCTTCGTGACGACGCCCCGCCTCGTGCTGCTCCTGCTGTTCGCCAACGACTTCGTCACCATGTCGCTCGCCACCGATCGCGTCGGCTTCTCGGCGCGCCCCGACCGCTGGCGCGTGCGCTCGCTCTCCCTCGCCGCGCTCGCCGTGGCCGTCCCTTGGCTGGCCTTCTCCTTCGCCACCTACCTCGTTGCCCGCCACGCGCTCGGGCTCGCCCTCGCCCCCACCCAGACCCTCGTGTTCGTCATGCTCGTCGCCACCGGCCAAGCCACCGTCTACCTCGTACGCGAGCGACGCCACCTGTGGGCCTCGCGTCCCAGCACCTCGATGCTCGCCGCCAGCACTGCCGACGTCGTCATCGTCGCCTTCCTCGCCACCCGGGGGATCCTCATGGCCGCCGTCCCCCTCCTCGACGTCGCCGTCGTCCTCGCCGTGGTCGGGGTCGCAACGATCGGCCTCGACTGCGTAAAGGGCCCGCTGCTCGCCAGCGTGCGCACCGACACGAACGTCGGCCACCCGGCGAGGAGGTGAGGCCTGTCGCCCGGACCCACTTGTCAGCGACCGCGCGGCTTGCCGCGCGCCCGTGCCCGCCCGCCATCGCCAGACCGGGCGCCATCGCCAGAACGGGCGCCGCTCTCCGCCTCGTCGGGCGGTGCGCCAGCTCTGGCGTCGACCGGCAGGCGGCGCAGCTGGTGGACCGTCCTCCAGATGGTGACCACGGCGACGACCACGACGAGGACCACGAGGAGGGTCCCGACGCCGATCTGGTCGAGGTTGTGGACGTGGATCCCCGTCGAGATGCCGGCCGTCATGATCGACGGCACGGCGAGGCCGGCTGCCCCGGCGGCCGTGAAGAGCAGCCCACCGACGAGAAGCGTCCAGCCGGCTCCCTCCTGGGCGACCCGCTGGGCGAGGCGCTCGGGGAGACGCTGGTGACGGATCAGCGCGCCGATCACCGCCCCCGCTCCGGCGAGCACGGCAGTCGTGCCCAACCCGAACGCCGCGCCCGGCACCCAGCCGAGCGCGGCCGAGGGCATCGCCGGCGCCAGCACCGTCGCCATGATGAGGGCGAAGGCGCCGAGACCCCAGCCGGCGACGAAGCCGTGGACGGCCGCCATCGCCGGGGTCGGGGTGCGCCCGGCCCACTCGGCCGTGTCCGCGTGGCTCGGGCGGTGGCACCCCCCGACCGACGGCGGCCACAGGTGCAGGTGCAGAGCACAGCGGAGCCGCAGCACGTAGAACGCGGCGAGCGCCATGACGGCACCGACGACGAGGTAGATGACCGAGTTCCACGTGGCGTTGTCCGCCACGTGCAGCAGGCCGAGGTAGGCGAGCTCGGAGAGCAGCGCCCGCTGGAGCGTGAACGACAGTGAGAACGTCAGCGCGGAGCGCATCCCCTTGCGGGCCGAGAACGAGCCGATGGCGTAGGAGAAGGTGATGGGCCAGGTGTGCTCGTCGGGCGTCACCCCGTGGACGACCCCGAGGAGGAACGCGGTGAGCACGACCATGCCGATCGACAGCCCGTGGTGCGGGCTCCAAAGGTCGAGCGCGATCACCCGCACGACGGCCCCGGACGCTCATCGACGGGAGACGCCCCGGCCTGCTGGCGCTTTCGTGCGAGCAGCCACGCCGAGCGCCTACGTCGTCGACGCCCCGGCCTCGCCGCGCGAGCGCCCACGTCAGCGAAGCCGGTAGAGGTCCTCGCCCGCGTCGGGCACGACCAGGGTGTCCGGCTGTGTCGCCCACTGCGCCGGGTCGACCGAGCCGGGGTCGAGGTAGTCGAGGTTGACGGCCCGCACGACGTCTTCTGGGATGCCGGTCGCGAGGGTGACGGTGACTCGGTCGTGCTCGCCGGTAGCGGGGTCGTAGGTGCCGCCGCCGCGCAGGTGGGTCGAGTGAGCGAGCTCCCCCCAGTGGTAGTGCTCGAAGCGTCCCCACTGGGCGACGAAGTAGTCGCGGCAGTGGTAGCCGATCTCGGTGATGGCGGGGTGGGTGATGGCGATCTCGGTGATGTGGGGGGCGTAGATCACGACCTGACCGCCGTCGGCGACGACCGGCTCGACCTTGTAGAAGCCTTTGGCTCCGGTCCACATGTCGTCGTACCTCTCGGGCAGGATCGAAAGGACACGCCGCACTGGAGCGTCGAGATAGCGGATGTGGGTCTGCGCGGAGATCTCTGCAGCTGCTCCCCACGCCTGCCTGGACTCGCCGAAGGTGGCGGCATGCAGGCGGTTGCCTGGGGCGGTGACGACGCAGAGGGCACGGCGGTCACCAGGGAGCATGGCTGCGGCTTGGTCGATCAGCGCGCGGACTGGGGTCTGGCCGAGGGTGCCGATGATGCGGGCGCTGGTGATCAGGGCTCCGAGCCAGTGCGACAGGTCGATCAGCTCGAGCCCTGACACGCCGGGGAAGAGGTACTTGTTGCCCCCGGAGAACCCGACGACCTCGTGGGGGAACACCGGGCCGACGATCAAGGTGAGGTCAGCGTCGACCACGGCGCGGTTGACCCGTATCGGCACGTCGCGGCGCAACCGGCCTTCGGACAGCTCCTCGACGCGCTCGGCGCTGATGGTGCCCACATCGACCAGGGCGGCGGGATCCCACCACGCGTGCTGGGCGACGTCGGTCAGCCGGTCCCCTTCGGTGCCCCGGATCAGCGCTGCGCCGAGATGCTCGGCGAGGCGGGCGTCGTCCATGGCGGCGTGGGTGCCGAGAGCGACGAGGATGCTGAGCCGACGGACCCGGTGGCGGAGAGCCCGGTGCACGGCGCCGAGGAGGAGCGGGAGCGGACAGGTTCTCGTTCCGTCGGGGACCAGCACGCAGACGCGTCGACCGTCGATGGGCAACGGGGCCAGGCGGTCGGCAACGAAGGCTTCGATCTGGTCGTCGACGAGCACCTCCCCGGGCCCGCCGATGGCGGTGACCTCTCCGTCGAGGCTGGCGCCTTGCTGGTCGATCATCGCCTCTCCCCGGTCTGCTGGTTGCACCAGCACGAGTCGAAAACCACTATAGGTAGGTGACGCCAGGAGAGCCCCTGCTCAGGGGGGATCCGGACCGGCTGCTTCCCGCTGACTCCGACCAGCGGAACGTGGCGCGACGGTTGTACGAGCAGGTGGCCACGCTTCCGCTGGTGTGCCCGCACGGCCATGTCGACCCGCGCCTTTTGCTCGAGGACCGCCCGTTCGCCGACCCCACCGCCCTGCTCGTGACTCCCGACCACTACGTGACCAGGCTGCTGCATGCCGACGGGGTGGCGCTCGAGGAGCTCGGTGTCGGTCAGGGGGTGCTGCCCGAGGCGGAGGCCCGTGGGGTGTGGCGGCGGTTGTGCGAGCGCTGGACGGTGTTCGCCGGGACGCCGGTGCGGTGGTGGCTGGAGGCGGAGCTGGCGGAGATCTTCGGGGTCCGGCTGCGCCCCTCGGCCGAGACCGCCGATACGATCTTCGACCTGGTCGCCGGGTGCCTCTCGACCGACGCGTTCCGCCCCCGGGCACTGTACGAGCGCTTCGGCATCGCAGTGCTGTCGACGACGGCCGACCCCTGCGACGACCTCTCCGTGCACGCCGCGCTGGCCGCCGATCCGTCGTGGTCCGGCCGGGTGATCCCGGCGTTCCGCCCCGACCGCTACCTCGAACCGGCGGCGCCGGGTTGGGGGGAGTCGGTCCGCCAGCTGAGGGAGGCAGCCGAGGTGGACACCGGCGACTACCGGGGGTATGTGGCCGCGCTCGAGAACCGACGCCGGTACTTCTTGGCGCACGGCGCCACGTCGGCCGACCACAGCCACTTCGACGCCAGGACCGACCCGCTCTCCGAGCCCGAGGCGTCTCGTATCTACCGGTCCGCGCTCGCCGGCGAGGCGACCGAGGCCGAGGCCACCGCCTTCCGCCGGCACATGCTGTTCGAGATGGCCCGCATGTCGTGTGAGGACGGGCTGGTCATGTCGCTGCACTGCGGAGTGCGCCGCGACCACCACCTGCCGACCGCGGTCCGGTTCGGCGGCGACGTCGGGGCGGACATCCCGGTTCGGATCGAGCTCACGGAGGCGCTGCGACCTCTGCTGGAGCGGTTCGGCACCCACGTCGGCTTCCATCTGGTGGTGTTCACGCTCGACGAGACCGTCTGGTCGCGCGAGCTGGCTCCGCTGGCCGGCTTCTACCCGTCGGTGTACGTCGGGGTGCCGTGGTGGTTCCTCGACGCGCCCGACGCCATCGGCCGTTTCCGGGCCGCAGTGACCGAGACGGCCGGGTTCACCCGCACGTCGGGTTTCGTGGACGACACCCGGGCGTTCTGCTCGATCCCGGCCCGCCATGACATGGCCCGCCGCCTCGACGCGGGGTTCTTGGCGCGCCTGGTGGCAGAGCAGCGCCTCGACGAGTCCGAGGCGTCCGCGATCGCGACCGACCTCGTGGCAGGACAGCCGCGGCGGGTGTTCAAGCTTTGACGACGCCTCGCCCGGCGGCACCACCGCGGCTTTCCCGCTCGGGTGGCGACGCTCGCCCGGCGGCACCGGTCGGTCTCGTGCATCTGGGGCTCGGCAACTTCTTCCGGGCCCACCAGGCGTGGTACACCGACCATGCCCGCGATGCAGGCGAGTGGGGCTACGCGGCGTTCGCCGGACGCTCCGGCGAGCTGGCGGCGACGTTGCGAGCCCAAGACTGCCTCTACACGCTCATCGAACGCGGGCCTTCGCGTGACGCCTTCGAGGTCGTCGCCAGCGTGTCGGAAGCGCACGGCGGGGCAGACCACGCCGTCTGGCTGGCCCATGTCGCCTCGGCACGGGTGGCGGTGGTCACGGTCACCGTGACCGAGGCCGGCTACTGCCGGGGACCCGACGGCCGCCTCGACACCGAGCGTCGCGACGTCGCCACCGACATCGGAAACCTGCGCGCCGAGCTGTCAGCTCCGGTGACGACCGCCCCGGCGCGCCTCGTCGCCGGGCTGGCCGCCCGGCGCGCCGCCGGCGCCGGCCCGTTGGCGTTGGTGCCCTGCGACAACGTTCCCGGCAACGGGGAGCTCGTCGGCGGCGTGATCGGCGAACTGGCCCTGGCGGTGGATCCCACCCTGGCAGAGTGGATCGGCCAGTCGACGACCGTGGTGTCCACCGTGGTCGATCGCATCACCCCTCGGGCAGGCGGCGCCGAGATCGAACTGGCGACCAAGGCGACCGGCCGCCGTGACGAGGCGCCGGTGGCCACCGAAGCGTTCAGCGAGTGGGTGCTCTCAGGGACGTTCCCCGCCGGCAGGCCGCGCTGGGAAGACGCCGGCGCGGTCTTCGCCGACGACGTGACCGCCTACGAGCACCGCAAGCTCTGGCTGCTGAACGGCGCGCACTCGCTGCTCGCCTACGCCGGCTCGATCCTCGGCCATCGAAGCGTCGCCGGCGCCATCGCCGACGACCGCTGCCGGGACTGGGTCGAGCAGTGGTGGACGACCGCCGCCGCCCACCTCGGCCAGCCGGCCGGCGAGGTCACCGCCTACGAGGCGGCGCTCGGCGAGCGGTTCGCCAACACGAAGGTGCACGACCAGCTGGCTCGCATCGCCGAGGACGGATCGGAGAAGCTGCCCGTCCGGGTCCTGCCCGTGCTGCGTGCCGAGCGGGCCGCAGGGCAGCTGCCCACCGCCGCCACCCGCATCCTCGCCGCGTGGCTGTGCCACCTGCGCGGCCTGGGCGCGCCGGTCCGCGACGTACGCGCTGCGGCGCTCGTGCCCCTCGCCGCCGGCCCGGTCCGCGGCGCAGCCCGCCGGGTGCTCGGCGCCCTCGACCCCGACCTGGGCTCCGACACCGAGCTGGTGAGCGCGGTGGCCGAACAGTGCCAGGACCTGACTGGATCCCAGAGGTGACCCCGGCCCGCCGAAAGGCGATCATCGGCCTCGACGTCGGAACCTCCGGGGTCAAAGCCGCCTCGTTCGGGCTCGGGGTGCCGCAGCGGGCGATCGCGATCCGCCACTACCCGCTGCTGCATCCGGCGCCGGGACAAGAGGTGCAAGACCCGAACGTGATCGTCGCTGCCGCCACTGCGGCCCTCGCTGAATGCGTGTCGTCGGCCGGCGCCGCGGAGGTGATCGGCGTGTCACTCAGCGCCGCCATGCACGGCCTGATCGCCCTCGACGCCGAGCTTCAGGCACTCTCGCCGCTGGTCACCTGGGCCGACGGGCGGGCCGCGGACGTCGCCGCCGACCTGGCCAGCCGGCCCGACGCGCTCGACCTCCAGCTCGCCACCGGGCTCCCGGCCCATCCGATGACCCCGCTCGCCAAGGCGGTGTGGTTCCGACGCCACGAACCGGCGACCTGGCAGGCGGCGCGCTGGTGGGTCGGGCTGAAGGACTACCTCGTCCTGTGGCTCACCGGCACGCTTGCGACCGAGGTGTCCTCCGCCTCGGGTACCGGGCTGCTCGACGTGACCACCCGGAACTGGAGCCCGCTGGCGCTGGCCATGAGCGGCATCGAGGTGGGCCAGCTGCCGGAGATCCGGGCGACCACCGACGTGCTCGCCATGGACCGCCGAGTAGCGGCCACTGTCGGCTTGCCGGCCGGCACCCCGGTGGCGGTCGGCGCCGGAGACGGCCCGTCCGCCAACCTCGGCACCGGGGCGATCGCGCCCGGCGTCGCCGGGCTGTCGCTCGGAACGAGCGGGGCCATCAGGGTCGCCGTCGACGGCCCCCGTCCGGACCGCCACGGCGAGCTGTTCTGCTACGCGCTCACCGAGCAGCTATGGGTCACGGGAGGGGCGATCTCCAACGGTGCCGAGATCCTGCGCTGGGCCGACCGTGCATTCGACCACGCCCCGGCGCCCGATGCCAACGGCTCCGTCCGGGTGGAGGCGGCGCCGGGACCGTCGGCCGGGTCGGTGGCCGACAGCAGCGAGGGGCTGGTGATGCTCCCGTTCCTGTTCCCCGAGCGGGCGCCGCTGTGGGATGGCGACCTCGCCGGCGCCTACCTCGGGCTCCGCCACCACCACGGGGCTTCGCACCTGCGGCGTGCGGCCGCCGAAGGCGTGTGCCTGCAGATGCGCTTCCTGCTCGACCGGGTCGACCGCCGCTATCCGATCACCTCGGTGAGGGCCACCGGCGGCGCCTTCGCATCTCCCCTGTGGCGCGGGCTCATGGCGGCCGCGCTCGACCGGCCGATGGTCGTCGTCGGCGGCGAGGACGGCACCGCGCTCGGGGCCGCTGCGCTCGGCCTCAGCGCGGTCGGTGCCGCCGCCAGCCTCGACGCAGCGCTCGAACTGCTCGGAGGGGCCCCGGCGGGCCTGCCCGTCGCCGCGCCGCCCGAGCAGGTCGCCGTCTTCGCGGAGCAGCGCCACCACATCACGAGGCTGCTGCAGGCCCTCGACCGCACCGTCGGCGCCGAGACGGTCCAGAGACCGGGCGAACCATGACCGCCGTTGCCACGCGCCTGGAGGTGGCGCTGATGGGACGGGAGTTCCCGCTGCTGGCGGCTGGCCGCAGCGGTGCACCGCCCGAGGCGGTGGCCGACCAGTCGCAGGCCGTCGAGATGCCCGCACGTTTCAGCCACGTGGCTCCCCGTTCTCTTCTGCGTGGCCGAGATCGATGTCGCCGGGATGACGATGGGGCACCTCGGTAGCCGGGACCCGCCCGAGCCGGCCCGCCTGGTAGTCCTGGAGGGCCTGGGCGATCTCGGCCCGGGTGTTCATGACGAAGGGGCCGTAGTGCACGACCGGCTCCCGGATCGGCCTGCCGCCGAGGACGAGGAGCTCGAGGCCGGGGTGCCGGCTCTCTTGGCGGGGGTCCGCCCCGACCCGGATCGTCTCGCCGGGGCCGAACACCGCGAGCTGGTGGTCTTGGACGGGCCGCCGCTCGGCGCCTGCCGCCGCGCGCCCGGAGAGCACGTAGACGAGCGCGTTGAAATCGGCCCGCCACGGTAGGACCAGCTCGGCGCCGGGGCTGAGCGTGGCATGCAGGAGGGTGATCGGCGTGTAGGTGACCCCAGGGCCGCGGAGACCGCCGACCTCGCCGGCGATGACCCGCACCAAGGCGCCCCCGTCACGAGAGGACAGCAGGGCGGCCGCGCTGGCCCGCAGGTCCTGGTAGCGCGGCGGGCTCCACTTCTCTGCAGCTGGCAGGTTGACCCACAGCTGGATCCCGTGGAAGAGGCCCCCGGAGGCGACGAGGAACTCGGGGGGCGCCTCGATGTGCAAGATCCCCGCCCCGGCGGTCATCCACTGGGTGTCGCCGTTGGTGATCCGCCCACCGCCGCCGTTGGAGTCCTGGTGGTCGAAGACCCCGTCGATGATGTAGGTCACCGTCTCGAACCCTCGGTGGGGATGCCAGGGCGTGCCCTTCGGTTCCCCGGGGGCGTACTCCACCTCCCCCATCTGGTCCATGTGCACGAACGGGTCGATGGCCGACAGCGCCACCCCGGCGAAGGCCCGGTAGACCGGGAACCCCTCCCCCTCCACCCCCGGCGGGGCAGTCGTGACCGACACGACCGGCGGCTCGAGCGCGCCCGGAGCCGGCGGGGGGATCTTGGGGAGGACCAGCGGATCGTCGACGGTCACCGCCGGCATGTTCTGCCCCCTCGAGAGCACGCCGGCACAACCGTCACGGCGCGTCCCATCGACGCGGCATTGCGCTGGCAAGCCCCGTACCGAGTCGCTGCTGGATGCCGATGTGGAGCAGGCCAACCTGTTCGAGCACGCGGGCACGACGCAGCGGCCCCGCTCCCACCGCGGCCATCCCGCCCGCCTCCACGCGGGACGCCACGGCCTGCTGCCAGCGTCCCGGCCGGCGTCGACGCCGTTTCCATCGTCGCCCAGTCGATCTCGTTGACTCCGGCGGCGAGCCGGGTCCCGATCCCCCGACCCACGCCGCCCGCTCCGACGATCGTGACTCGCATCGTGCGCGCCTCCCCCGAGCCGCCGCGCCTCGGCGACTCGAATCCCTCACAGGTTCGCGCCGCTTGGCGACATGGTCCAGCAGTCACCGCCCGGGTCCCCGACGGTCCCGCGGTGACCACTTTGGAGCGCTCGGCATCGCCGGGACGGGTGTCGGTATGGGTGTCGGGGCGCAGCTGGCGGGCCAGGTTGCGGCGGGCGCGCCCGATCGCCTGGCGCCGGCGTCGAGCTCCACGCCCAGGATCGCCGTGCCGGACCGCCACCGGCAGGGTGAACGGGGTCACGACCGGGCCGTCCCCGGCTCGGGTGTGAACTGCCCGGCGGTGGCCACACCGCTCCAGCGCTCGACCTCTGCGGCCAAGTCGAGGCGGTCGATCGGAGCGGAGCGCTCGTAGGCGCCCCACTCCTGGCGCGGCAGCATCCACATCAGCTCGAACTCGTTGCCGTCGGGGTCGGCGCCGTAGACGCTCTTGGTCGCCCCGTGGCTGGACTCGCCGGTATAGGCGCCGGCGTCGAGCAGCGTCTGGCGGGCCGCGGCCAGCTCGTCGATCGTGTCTAGCTGCCAGGCCAAGTGGTATAGGCCGATCGCGCCGCGGCGCTTCGGGCCCCCTGCCGTGCCGACACCGAAGAGACCGAGATCATGGTGGTTCCCCGAGCGCAACAGCCTCAGGAACGCGGCGTTGGCGCGCGGCTCGCGAGCGATCACCTCCATGCCGAACACCTCCCGATAGAAGCGGACCGAACGTTCCAGGTCGGAGACGAACAGCACGGCATGGTTGAGACGAACAGGCGATACAGCTGAGACGGCCATTGCCGGCCCCCTTCGGATGTCGAGAACCTGGAGGGGAGGACCCCCCTCCGGCTCGGGTGGAAAAGCTCGCGCCGCCGGGGACGGTCAACGCCAGAGCTGTGGAACCGCAGCTCTGGCTTTCTCCCGCGTGACGTGCACGAGAGCGAGCCAGGCTCAGGAGGGCTCGGCCGCACTGCGGACGGCGGAGATCTCGAGCTTCAAGGTGACGTTCTCGCTCACGAGCACCCCACCGGCCTCGAGCGCTGCGTTCCAGTTGACGCCCCAGTCCTTGCGGTTGACGCTCGTCGTGCCCTCGAAGCCGACCCGCTGGTTGCCGTAGGGGTCGACCGCGGCACCGGTGTACTCGACGTCGGCCGCGACCGGCAGGGTGACACCTTTGATCGTGAGGTCCCCATTCACGCGGTGACGGACATCGCAAGTCTGCTCGATCCTCGTCGAGACGAAGGTGATCTCGGGGTAGGTGTCCATGTCGAAGAAGTCGTTCGAGCGCAGATGGGCGTCACGGTCCGCGTTGCGAGTGTCGATGCTCGCCGCCTTGATCACAAGCTCGAGCTTCGAGTTGCCCGGATTCTCGGCGTCGAAGTAGCCGGAGCTCTCGAACTCGTCGAACGAGCCGCGCACCTTGGTGACCATGGCGTGGCGGGCGACGAACCCGATCCGGCTGTGGGCGGGGTCGATGGTGTAGGTGCCGGTCAGGCTGGCAGAACCCGGCGTGCTCATGTGGCCGCTTCCTTTCAGATGGTAGATCTATCATCCAACATAGGTGATGAGTCAACTATTCCCTGCCCTAGAGTGGGACCATGGGCGAGGTTCGATGGCTCGACGAGCGAGAAGCGCGAGCGTGGCGGGCACTGCAGTTCATGCAGCTGCGCCTGAGCGGCCGGCTGGCTGCCGACGTGGCCGCCACCTCGGAGCTGTCCTACGCCGACTACCTCGTGCTCGTCGCCGTGTCCGACCGCCCTGACGGCCGCGCCCGGCTGTTCGAGCTGGTAGAGGTCCTCGGCTGGGAGAAGAGCCGGGTCTCCCACCAGGTCGCCCGCATGTCGGGTCGGGGGCTCGTGAAAAAGGAGCCCTGCGGGCAGGACCGCCGAGGCGCGTTCGTCGTGACCACCGAGTCCGGTCGTCGAGCGTTCGAAGCGGCCGCGCCGCATCATGTGGCGATGGTGCGACGCCTGTTCGTCGACCCGCTCACCCCCGCTGAGCTCGATGCCATCACCTCGGCGGCAGAGAAGGTCCTCGCCGTGATCGCAACGGATCGCAACGAGCCTGCAAGCGACGAGGAGAGCCCGCACGACCGGGTTCGGCGTAGTGACTGATCTCGAGGTCACCGACAGCCGGCAGAGCCAGGCGGGTGCCATCGAGGTGCGCCGGGCACTCCCCCGGCGAGGTCGGCGCGGGGTCGGTCCGTGGTGCTTCGTCGATCACATGGGCCCCGCGCAGGTGAGCGGGCCACCTGGGATGGGCGTCGCGCCGCACCCTCACATCGGCCTGCAGACCCTGACCTGGCTCCTGGAGGGCGAGGCCCTTCACCGCGACTCGCTCGACACCGAGCAGGTCATCCGGACCGGACAGCTCAACTTGATGACCGCCGGCCACGGCATCGCCCACTCGGAGGAGGGCACCGACACCTACCGCGGCACGCTGCGACACCGAGCACCTCGGCGTCGACCTCTCGCTGCGAAAGGGCACGACGACGGTGCCACTTCGACGCGACTTCGAGCACGCGCTCGTCACGACCTCATGGTCAACGCAATCAACACGATCGCCCACCTCGCCGGCATCGAACCCGTCTCCCCGAGAGCGACACCACCGGGGTCATGAGCGGACCTGCTGGCTTGCGGCGGCCAATACGGACACAATCGGATGGTGGCCACTCCCCCGCCGGTGTCGTCGCCTGCTGGCTCGGTCCTCTCAGGACTCGAAGCCGTCCGCCGTTGGGCCGCTGACTTCTACCGTGACCTTCACGCCCATCCCGAGCTGTCCCACGAAGAGCACGCCACCGCCGCCAAGGTCGCAGAGCGCCTCGCCGCATCCGGCATCACGACGCACACCGGCATCGGAGGCACCGGGGTGGTCGGCCTGATCCGGAACGGGGACGGGCCGGTGGTGCTGTTGCGCGCCGACATGGACGCCCTGCCGGTCGCCGAGGCCACCGGGCTCGACTACGCCAGCAGCGCGACCGCCACCGACAACGCCGGCAGCGAGGTCCCGGTGATGCACGCCTGCGGCCACGACATGCACGTCGCCTGCCTGCTCGGCGCCACCCATCTGCTCGCCAGCGGCACCGGCCACTGGACAGGCACGGTCGTCTCGGTCTTCCAGCCGGCCGAGGAGACCGGCGACGGCGCACACGGCATGGTCGACGACGGCCTGGCGACGCTCGTTCCGAGGGCCGATGTCGCGTTGGCCCAGCACGTGCTTCCCGCCCCTGCGGGCCTGGTCGGCACCCACGCCGGTCCGACCCTTTCTGCCGCCGACAGCATGCGCGTCATCCTCCACGGGCGTGGCGCGCACGGCTCCATGCCCCAGGCCTCGGTCGACCCGGTGGTGCTCGCCGCGATGATCGTGGTGCGGCTCCAGACCGTCGTGGCTCGCGAGACCCGTCCCGGCGAGCCGGTCGTGCTCACCGTCGGGCGCCTCGAGGCGGGCACGAAGAGCAACGTGATCCCCGACTACGCGGTGATCGAGCTCAACGTGCGCACCTACAGCGAACAGACCCGCGCCGCGGTCCTCGAGGCGATCAAGCGGATCGTCGACGCCGAGTGCGAGGCGTCGGGATCCCCCGAACCGGCGGACTACGAGCTGTTCGACCGCTTCCCCCTCACCGACAACGACGCGGAGACGACCGACAGAGTCACCGCCGCGTTCACCGCGTTCTTCGGTGAGCGAGCCCGGCCGCTCCCGATGCAAACGGCCAGCGAGGACTTCAGCGACATCCCCCGAGCGCTCGGGGTCCCCTACTGCTACTGGGGGATCGGCGGGACCGACCCTCAGCGCTACCAGACCGCCGAGGAGTCGGGTCGAATCGCCCAGGACATCCCCGTCAACCACTCGGCGGCGTTCGCGCCGGTCATCGAGCCCACCTTGGACACCGGGATCCAAGCGATGGTCGTCGCCGCCCTGGCCTGGCTCGCCCCGTCTCGAGCGGCCTGAGAGCCAGGAGCGGTGTCGAACGCCGAATCGACCTTGCAGATCGTCCTCGAGCTGTCGGGCACCTTCGTGTTCGGGCTGAACGGCGCGCTCACCGCCATGGAGGCAGAGAACCTCGACATCGTGGGCGTCATCGTGTTGGCGGTCATCACTGCTCTCGGAGGCGGCATCATCCGCGACGTGCTGATCGGCTCGCTGCCCCCCGCAGCCTTCCGGGACTGGCGCTACCTCGCCGTCGGTGGCGGCGCCGGCATCTCCGCGTTCTTCGCCCGCCAGCTGTGGGTACGCCTCCAGCGCTCGATCACCGTCTTCGACGCCGCGGGCCTGGCGCTGTTCTGCGTGACGGGCACCACCACCGCCTTCGCCGCCCATCTCGGACCGTTCCAGTCGGTCGTCCTCGGCACCATCACCGGCGTCGGCGGCGGCACCGTCCGCGACGTGGTCATCCGCAAGGTGCCGACCGTGCTCTCGAGCGGCCTGTACGCCATCCCTGCCGCCTGCGGTGCCACGCTCACCGCGTTGGCGCTCGAGTTCCACTTCTACAACGACGCCCTCGCCGTGATCGCGGCCTGCGTCTGCTTCGCCATCCGAATGGCCGGTGTGCACTTCAACTTGAACGTCCCCGTCTCCCACCCCAGTGCAACCCCACGCTCCGACACTTCAAGAGAACAGCGACGATGACCATCTCCGTCCAAGAAGCACGCCTCCACGATCCCCGCGAGACGTTGCCCGTAGACGAACCCATTGTGACGACGCGAAGCTGCGGCTACCGTCACGCAGAGCGCCCAACCTGTCAAGGGAGGTCGAGATGGACTTGTTGCCGGATGCCTCTGCCAGCCAGGAACGGTTGGAGCTCTCCATGTTGCCAAGCGCGACCGAATTCGAGAAGCGCAACCTGCTCGCCTTCGACGAGATGGACTTCAACGTCTTCTCGCGCCGCGACTGGACCCGTTTCCACGAAAGTCACGCACAACATGTCCGCGTCCACTTCCCCGACGGCCACTTCACCGACGGTCTCGAGACCCACATGAAGGACATGGATGCGATGTTCGTCTACGCGCCCGACACCCGCATCGCCATGCACCCCATGCGCATCGCCCAAGACCAGTGGACCGCGGTGACCGGCGTGATGCGCGGCACCTTCACCGAACCCATGCCCGACGGCAAGGGAGGTGTCATCCAGCCGACCGGCATGGAGTTCTCCATCAACATGGCCACCTTTGCCCGCTGGAACGAGCAAGGAACGATGGACGAGGAATGGCTGTACTGGGACAACCAGACCTACATGCAGCAGCTAGGAATTCTGTGACCCAGCAGGTCCACTGGCTCGCTGCAACACGGGTCTTCGACTGCGCGTGCTCGCGCGTGGATGCCTCCACACTGACTCTTCACGTAGGGGCCCTGGCGGGCCCCAGCCCTCCGATCTGGAACGGTTCGCTCACCCGGGCGCGCACCTCCGCCTTCGGGCTGGGCCCGAAGATCGGCTCCCTCGTAGCGGTGCCGGAGGGCAGCGACCCGATCCCGCGCGGGCGGGGCGGGCTCCAATAGCATCTCCGCCCGGAGGAACAAAGGAGGGCCCGTGGCTTACCAGGACGGCTCCATCGGCGTGACCGACGATGTCCTCACCATCAAGGGCTACTACTTCCCTGGCACCGTCAAGCGCGTGCCGCTGTCCGCCATCCGTTCGGTCCGCCGGGCCGACATGTCGACCTTCCGGGGCAGGGGCCGCATCTGGGGAACCGCCAACCCCGGCTATTGGGCCAACTTCGACCCGAGGCGCCCGCGCAAGACGGTCGCCTTCCTCGTGGACGCCGGAAAGGCGATCAAGCCGTTCGTGACCCCCGACGATCCCGCGGCCTTCGAATCGGCGCTGCGCGAGCGTGGCGTCGAGGTCACCGACGGCGGGACCGGGCCGGTGATCTGACCGATGACGTCTCTGACCGAGGGGACAAAGGTGACCGAGGGGCGTCGATGCAAGGGTGCCCTGGTGGTGCACCGCCGTCGGCGCCTTCAGCTGCGGTAGGTGTCGCGGTTGTCGACGTCGAGCACGTGGACGGCTCCTGGCGACGGGCGACGAGATCGCGGACCGCGCCGGCGCCGACTGCAGAGCCCACGATCTGTGGCCCGCAGCGGTCGTGCTCGTCGTGGCAGGAGGCGCTGATCCCCGTGTCCCCGCCACCGTCGGCCCGGGCGAAGATGACGGCCACGTCGACACAGCCGGCGCGGATCCCGCCGCCGCAGCTCGCCTCTTCCCGCTGACGCTGGGCTCCACGAGCGCGGGCTCCATGCTGGCCCGGTGCCCGCGGTGACGGGCCGCTACCGAGCTTCGTGCCGACAAGCGTCGGCGTACTCGGCGTCGCTCACGTGGGCTCCCCAGCGCGGTGCCCCTTCGGTGATGGACAGATGGATCATGAAGTCCTCCGGGGTGGCGCCGTGCCAGTGCTCCTCGCCATGAGGCGCGTAGACGACGTCGCCTGGACGCAGTTCGACCGCATCTTCGCCGCGAACCTGGACCAGGCCCCGGCCCTCGGTGACGTAGAGGGTCTGGCCTCCGTCATGGGAGTGCCAGGCGCTGCGAGCGCCCGGGGTGAAGCGCACGGCGCCCACGTTCAGCTGCGAGGACGGTAGCCCGCGGGTGATCGGATCCACCCACACGTCACCGGTGAACGTGTCGGTCGGACCCTTGGCCGTCGGCGGTTTGGGAGAGATCTCCATCGTGGTGCTCCTTTCGGGAGGGTCAGCGGCGGCGGGCGGCTGGGTCGAGGGCGGGGGGAACCCAGCCGTCGTCGGCGGGGTTGATGGTGACGCCGGGGGCGACGATCTGGTCGAGTGCGTCGAGGAGCTCGTCACCGAGGTGCACGTCGGTCGCGCCGAGTTGGGACTCGAGGTGCTCCATCGTGCGCGGGCCGATGATCGCCGAGGTGATGGCCGGGTGGCGCAGCACGAAGGCGACGGCGAGCTCGATCAGGCTCACCCCTGCCTCCTCGGCCAGCTGGGCCAGGGCCTCGGCGGCCTCCAGCTTGCGCTGGTTCTCGGGCTTGGACAGGTCGAAGCGCTCAGGAAGGCGCCCGGCACGCGTCGAGGGCTGCTGGCCGGCCCCCTTGCGCCAACGTCCCGACAGCCAGCCCCCGGCGAGCGGGCTGTAGGAGAGCACGCCATAGCCGTAGCGAGCGAGGGTGGGCAGCACGTCACGTTCGATGCCGCGAGTGAGGATCGAGTAGGTGGGCTGCTCGGTCCACGGCCGGTCCAAGCCTCGGCGCTCAGCGGTCCACTGGGCTTCCACGATCGCAGAGACCGGCCAGGTCGAGTGGCCGAAGTAGCGGATCTTCCCGACCCGCACAAGGTCGCTGAGCGCACCGAGAGTGACCTCCACGTCGACGGCGGGGTCGAAGCGATGCACCTGGCAGATGTCGATCCAGTCGGTGCCCAGCCGGAGCAGGCTGTTCTCGACTTCGGCGATGATCCACCGGCGGCCGTTGCCCCGCCGGTTGGGGTCGTCGCCCATCGGCATGTGGACCTTGGTCGCCACCACGATGTCGTCGCGCCGGCCCCGCAGGGCCTCGCCGACGATCTCTTCGGACTCCCCATGCGAGTAGACGTCCGCGGTGTCGACGAAGTTGATCCCAGCGTCGAGGGCTCGGTGGATGATGCGGATGGACTCATCGTGGTCCTTGGTGCCCCACTCGCCGAACATCATGGCGCCGAGACACAGTGCGGAGACCTGGACCCCGGTGCGTCCGAGAGGTCGATATTCCATGGGTGCTTCCTCTCTCTGGAGCGATCAGGGGATGCAGGCGATCAGGGGATGCAGGGGATCATGGACGGACGAGGACCTTCACGGCAGTGCGGTCCGCCATCGCCCGGTAGCCCGCCGCGATGTCGTCGAGGCCGACGGTTCGGTCAAAGACCCTCCCCGGCTCGATCCCGCCGTCGAGGATGTCGGGGAGCAGCTCGTCGATGTAGGCCCGGGCCGGGGCGACCCCGCCGGTCAGTGTCACGTTGCGGGAGGAACACGCCGAAGTCCATGGGCACCTTGCCGTACTGCGGCACGCCGACCCGGCTCACCGTTCCTCCGTCGCGCACGACGGCGAACGCGGTCTCGATAGCGGCTTCGAGCGGAGTTCCTCTGTGCACAATCCAAGGGCTTGATCGGGTGCGACTTCTACCACGTCGACACGGTGCTCCTCCGCCGGCTCTGCGTGCTCGTCTTCACGAAACGGCCTGGACATGGCGGAGTCGGACCGTAGCCGGATGTGCCGCGATCGCGGAATCCCTGGTCCACAGCCAGATGGCATTTTCGGACCCTACGGGCACGACGCGGGGTGGCCGAGATCCTCAGGCTGTATTCCGGACACGGTGACGGCGCTCTCGTACGAATCCAAGAACGCGCTTCGACGATCCGGGGCGGACACGGGATCGTCAGCGCCAGCTCGCGCGGCTCCCCCGACGGCGGGACGAGCGGGGCGGCCTCGTCGACGGCGCACCCGACGCGTCTCGAGTGCGCCGTCCGTCTCCGCCTTCCCTCGTGGCGCCCTTCGTTCGGCCAGGACCAGGTCGGGGTCGGCGTTCGGTGTCGACGACGGCAAGGGAGGAGACGTCGGGCGAGGAGACCCCGCTCGAGAGTCCCAGCCTTCGCTGGATGGTCCCGGTCGTAGCGAGATGCTCGCTGCCGATCAAGGACACGACGGTCCCGTCGGCACCAGCTCTGCCGGTACGTCCCGACCGGTGGACGTAGTCGGTGGCGTCGGCGGCTGGATCGAAGTGGACCACGAGCGGCACCGCATCGACGTGGATCCCGCGCGCTGCGACATCGGTGGCGACGAGCGCGTCGAGCCGACCAGCACGAAACGCGGCCAGGGCCCGCTCGCGCTGGCTCTGGCTGCGGTCCCCATGGATGGCCGCCGTCGCCAGGCCCGAGCGGGTGAGCCGGTCCGAGAGGCGATCCGCGCCGCGCTTGGTGCGGCAGAAGACCACGGCCGGGCCGCTCGCCGTGACGACCTCGGTCGTCACGGCGACCCGATCATGGGATTCGACCCGCCAGAAGTGGTGGGAGACCTCTCCTCGATCGGCATCGGTCAGCGCGACGTCGTGACGCACCGGGTCGTGCTGGTAGTCACGGACAAGCTTGTCGACTGGACCACCCAAGGTGGCCGAGAACAGGAGGGTCTGGCGCGAGGCGCGGGTTCTGTCGATCAGGCGGCGCACCGCGGGAAGAAAGCCCATGTCGGCCATCCGGTCGGCCTCGTCGATGACCACCATGTCCACGTGCGACAGGTGGACCGAGCCTCGTTCGACAAGGTCGCTGAGTCGTCCAGGACAGGCCACGAGCACGTCGACGCCGCTTCGCAGGGCTGCCACCTGCTTCGCGTACCCGACGCCGCCGTAGATCGAGGCCACCTGGGCCCCGATGACCGCGGCCAAGGAGGTCATCACGTCCTCAATCTGGGCTGCGAGCTCACGGGTGGGGACGAGTACGAGAGCGGTCGGATGCCGGCGACCACGCCGGCCGGCACGAGGCGTAGAGGCGAGCCGGGACAGGACCGCCAACCCGAACGCAAGCGTCTTGCCCGCCCCCGTGGGTGCCTTGCCGCTGACGTCGCGCCCGGCAAGGGAATCGGGCAAGGTGGCCGCCTGGATCGGGAAGGGGGTGACGATCCCTCGCTGCTCCAAGGCCGCCGCCAGCGCCCGGGGAACGCCGAGGTCCGAGAAGCGGACGGGCGTCGCGAGAGGGGGAGAGGTGCTCATGAGACTCCAGTCGGTCCAGTCAGGGGATGGCCGACTCGATGAAACGTCTCGTAGGCCTGGCTGGCTCCAGCTCTGCCAGCCGCCGACGGGGAGGTCCCCGCGGCATCGGTGTCAGGATAGCCGAGCCCGAGGGCCAGGTGAGGCCGCCGATCGGGGGCGGGCTAGCGTGTGGGTGCGCGACGCCGGCGCGTGTCCGGATCCGTCGGCAAAGACCCTGGGGGACTGCTCAACGGCGAAGATCTCCGCCGAATTGATCCGCCCGGGCTTTCGAGAGACGAGGGCGAGTGCCCAAGAAGCCTGCGCAGATGCCCGACCAGGACCTGGTCCGTTTGTATCTGAACGAAGTCGGGCGCCACCGGCTACTCACGAAAGACGACGAGACCCGGCTCGCCCAAGAAGCCGAGGCGGGTCGCCACGCTCGTGCCGAGCTGGCCGCAGGCGGGGACCGCAGCCCTGCCCGCGTCCGTGACCTTCGCCGGGCGATACGGGTGGGGGACGCCGCGGTGGAGGCCTTCGTCAAGGGCAACCTCCGTCTCGTGGTGTCGATCGCCAAGAGGTACCAGGGCACCGATCTGCCACTGCTGGACCTGATCCAAGAGGGCAACCTCGGGCTCCTGCACGCAGTCGAGAAGTTCGACTGGCGAAAGGGTTTCAAGTTCTCCACCTATGCCACCTGGTGGATCCGCCAGGCGATCACCCGGGGAATCGCCAACGGCGGGCGAACCATTCGGCTCCCCGTACATGCGAGCGACCTCCTCAACCAGACGCTCAAGAGCCGGGCTCGCCTTGAAGCCACGCTCGGCCGGCGGCCGAGCATCTCCGAGCTGGCCACCGACCTCGAAGTGAGCGTCGAGAGGGTCGTCGACATCCTCCACCACGCGGCCACGCCCGGCTCGCTTTCTGAGCCATTGGGCCATGACAGTGACGCCGAGCTGGGGGACGTGCTGGAAGACCGAGGAGCGGTGTCGCCACCCGAGGCTGCCGTAGCCGCCCTGTTGCCGGCCGAGGTGTCCAAGATGCTTGTCACCCTCGACGAGCGAGAACGAGAGATCATCCGCCTCAGGTACGGCCTGGACCGCGCGGAGCCGCGCACCCTCGAAGAGGTCGGCCTCTGCTTCGGACTCACCCGCGAGCGGATCCGCCAGATCGAAGCGCGCGCCATGTCGAAGCTGCGTCACCCCACCGCCAGTGGGGATCTCCATGAGCAGCTCATCAGCGAGTACGGGTGATGGCGACTGCTGCAAGCCGTGCGCGCCGGCCGGCGCGCCACCGGAGCTGCGCCGAACCGAGTCGGCCCGATTCGAACGGAGCCTCTCGTCCTGCCGTGCCAGAGCAAGTCCGACGGAGGAGTGTCGTCGTTCGTCGTATCGGTCCGTACTGCGGGCCGCGTTCTGGACAGTTGCGCACGAGGCGGGCCCGCGTCGCTCAGGTCTCCCGGCGGGCAGCTCCGTCGGCAAGCGCCAGCATGAGCGGCAGAAACTGGAACGGGCTCAGGTGAAAACGAAACGGAAAGCCGTTCGACAGGCAGCGAGCGCCGACGGTGATCAGCTCCAGGGGCTTTCGCCAGTCGAGGTCGGGGTTCGGGCAGCGCAGCCAAAGCCGCGCCGGCTCATCACAGAGCACGGATCGGAGCTGGTCCACCACGGCTTTGAGTTCCAATAGCCGGTTCTCGGCCTCACGCCGGCGCGAGCGCAGCGTCGAGGTCACCGACAGCGGGTCCGCGGTGGTCGACATCGAGAACGTAGACGGTGCGCGTCTCGCCGTCGATGCGGTCGCGGACGCGGTACTCGCCTCGACGTGCCCGCCATTGCCCTTCGAACGGCTTGCGCAGCGGCGCCCCGACCCGGCGGGGGTCCTCGGCGAGCGTGTAGGTTCCAAAAACACGATACACCGCTTGAACTGGGGCTTCTCGGTAAGGGCATCGTGCAGTAGCACCACAGGTACGCGGCCTGATGAGATACCGGCGCCCAGCTTCTCACCCCCGGTCGTACCGCGGTGGGTGGACCATCCGTGGATGCTGGTCAGCGCCGCAATCGGGTTTCCAGGACTCACCGGAATGGGGTGTGGGGCGGGAAGCCCCCGGCTTCAGCCGTGGGGAGGCAGAGGCCGAGTCGCCCCGCAGGGGCGACCTGCTGGTCCGATCAGGCGTTGCGCTGGTTGGCGACGCACTGCTTGATTGCTTGATGATGACCTCGAGCGGAGCGCCGCCTATGGTCGCGACGAAGTAGCTGTTGGTCCACAGAGGAGAAGTCCTCCGTCGCCGTGGCCTCCAACCTGCCGTTCAGCGAGTGGGGCCAGGTGGTGTCGGATCCGCGACTGGTGGCCGCTAACAGCCGCCATCGTGGACCGGCTGACCTTCCGGGCCCACATCATCGAGACCGGGACCGAGAGCGGCCGTCTGAGGGGCGCCCGCCAACAGAAAAAGCGCTGATCAGCGCACCCGCTGCAAGGCGGCGTTGGCCACGCCCAGGCTGAAGGCGGCCGGGTCGAACTTGTGGCCCACCCAGACCAGGTAGTCGTCGTGCTCCTCGTCCAACGGGTCGGCGATCGCCTCCAAGAAGCGGGCATAGCCGGGCACGCCGCCCACGTCCTCGGGCGGACACGCGTTCTGCCCGTCGACACACACCCCGTGCTTCAAGACCAACGGGACCCAGTCGATCTCCTCAACGACGATCTCGTGGCCCCACGAGTCGCCGAAGTCGTATTCGTAGTGGAAGCGGCGCACCCCGCCGCCGAGGGTCACGAACAGGGTGTGCTCCCTCTCGTCCAAGGTGCCGTCATCGGGCACCTCGAAGATGTCGATCTGTGTGCCATAGCGCTTGTCGCCGATTGTGAAGCTGTGCAGGTGCGAGTTGGTCCAGCCCATGGCGGCCTGGATCATGTCGTGGAGCCGGGATAGCCGGGCCTTTCCCGGCACCAGCAACCGCCTCCAGACGGTTGGCGTGACCTCGTCGAGCTGGATACGGAGCTGGATGACCGGCTGGGAGGCTGCCACCTCGGCAGGCTACGCCGTCCTCCGAGCGACCCCGGGGTGGGGCCAAGTCGGACGCGCGCGGTGGGGCCAGATCGACTTGACATTCTCACGGGGGGTACGCGCAATCGTGCGACCATCGGCTTATACACCCGACGAACTCGCTGTTCACGGCTTCTTGCATAGGCACTGCACAGGCAGCTGCCCCACTCAACGACGTGCCCAGGTCGACTGGGCCCCGAGAACCTCCCGACCTAGAGGCGTGGAAGAAGACCGGCCGCAGTCACGCGGCGCTCTTTCGTCGCTGCTCGAGTCGCTCGGCAATCCACACCTTGATGATCGACTGGCGGGTTACCCCAAGGCGCTTGGCCTCCCCGTCGAGTGCCTCGATCATCCACGTCGGGAAGTCGACGTTCACCCGTCGCTGTTCCAGCCCCGGGCGTCTGACAGCGGCAGCATCAAGGACGCTGCTCACATCCTCGGCTGCGTCGAAGCGCTCGTCGAACTCCTCAGTCGTCATCTCTTTCATAGAGGCTCACCTCCTCCGGCCGTGAGCGTCGCACCGAGATGACCCGGACACGTTGGTCCCGGTACGTGACGACGGCCGACCAGTGCATTCCGTCGATGCGACCCACCACCAGCCACCGCGACTCGCCGACCGTGCGGGCTGGCACCTCCACGTGACCCGGGTCGTCCCACAGCGCCTGCGCCTGCACGAAGTCGATCCCGTGCTTGGCCGTATTCGCCGCGCTCTTCTCCGGGTCGAACTCTAATTCCACGACTTGATGGTATAGAAACTATACCGTCTACGTGAAGTCGCCCGCCGCTCAGGTCCTCGTCGTGCACCTCGGGTGGACTCGGGCCCCGTGGGAAGGTGCTACCGCTGGTGGGCAGGTCGCGAGATTCGAGCACATCTTCCCAGTTCGCCGCTCCCATCTCGCCGGCTCCTCCTGCTCGGTTGACGCCCGGCCGCTCGTGACAATGACCACACAACGAGGAGTGCCTGTGCTCAAACGGCTCTTGCATGTCCGCTCCGGTCCCGAGGGAGAGTCCATCGAGGGCGCTCGACGCAACGAGATGATCACCCAGCTCGCCTTCCTCGGCCGCCGGCGGCACGTGTAGCGCCGCCTCGTCGCACTCAGCGGCGCCCGGGCCGGCGACACCGTCCTCGACGTCGGCTGCGGGGGGCTATCTCGCCCGCATGCTCGCCGCCGCCGTCGGCCCCGACGGCAAGGTCTCTGGCGTCGACTCCTCCGAGAACGCCACGGCCTACGCCAGAAAACAGGCTTCCTGAAACGCCTCGCTCCACCTCGGCACCGCCCAACTCATCGACGCCACCGCCGGCTCGCTCGACGTGATCGTCTCCACCCTGGCCATGCACCACATCGACCAGGTCGACCGGCCGGCGGTGCTCCAAGAGATGCGGCGTGTGCTGCGCCCCGGTGTCCGCCTGCTCCTCGCCGGCTTCCGCTCTGCGCGCGCCCACCCGGTCATCCATCCCGAAAAAGATCACCGCGAAGTCCTGCGGCTCTTCGATCTTGCAGCTCCAGCTCGGTTCCGCATCGAGTCCGAAGGCGACGTCCCACTCCTCTGCTACGTGATCGCCGTCCGCCTAGCCGTATGACCGTCGATGGTGATCGGTGTTGCCGTCGGGGAACGTCGTCGCTCGCTGGGAGGTGGTCTGTGCCCGGTCACCTCGGGCCGCGTCACACCTGTTCAGGGAACTGACGACCGCCTTTGGGAACTCCTGGGCACCTGATGCGTAAGACAGGATGATGCTGGTGGCGACGGAGGACGATGCGGCGCTGATGCGGGCGGCGCAGACCGATCCGGCATCCTTCGGCACGATCTTCGACCGTCACTTCCCCACGGTCTACCGGTTCTGCGAACGGCGGGTCGGGCGATCGATGGCCGAGGACCTCGCGGGCGAGGCGTTCCGGCGGGCGTTCGAGGCCCTCGACTCCTACGACCTGAGCAGGCCGAGCGCGCTTCCGTGGCTGTACCGCATTGCCCTCAACCTCGTCCGCGACGCGCTCCGTGCGAGAGCGGCCGAGGACCGGGCCTACGCTCGGCTGCACGCCCTGGTCGGGACCGGGTGGCCGAGCGAGGACGATCAGGCGGCGCGGCGCGCTGAGGCCCGCGCGGATCTCGCCGTGCTCGCCCGCCTGCTCCTGGCCGAGCCCGAAGAGGATGTGGAAGCCCTGTTCCTCAATGTCTGGGACGGGTTGAGCTACCTCGACGTCGCGACGGCCCTTGGCATCCCCGTCGGTACGGTCCGGTCCCGGCTGAGCCGGCTCCGCCACCGACTCGAAGAACACCTGGGGATCGAGGGCATCGACTCGCCGTCGAGGCCGTGTAAGGAACAGGAGTAGCGATGGAGCGACTCGTTGAACTCGTGGGACAGCTCGAACCGGACACGGCACCACCTTCGCGAGACGCCGCGATCCGCCAGCGCGCCGCGCTCTTCCACTCGATGGGAGCGGTGGATCGAGGACGGCCGGGCCCGGCGCGCTGGCGCCCTCGGCGCGCTGGCTGGTTGCTCGCGATCGCCGGTGCGGCAGCCGCGGCGGCGATCGGCGTGGTGGTGGTGCCCAGGTGGCTCTCCTCTCCGAGCACCTCGTCACACCCCCCGGGCGTGGTACCGGGCACGTCGGCGGTGCTCACGGCCGTCACCAGAGCGCTCGCCGGTACGAACGGCGACATCGAGGAGGTCCGCTCGACGGTGTCAGTGGTCGGGCTCGACTCGACGGCCTGGGTGGACCTCGCCACCGGGGCGTGCCGCACGGAAACGGCGGTGGGTGGCAAGACCTCTATGACGGTCTTCGTCGAGGGCGGCCAGGCGGTCATCATCGACTACGCCAACAGGCAATGGTGGTCGCGCAACAGCGAGGGCGTAGCGTGCGAGCCGCTCACCCCGCAGACCATCGAGCAGAACCTCGCCGCGGGCCGCTACAACCTCATCGGTCATGCCATCCTCGACGGGCGGGCGGCGTTGCGGCTCGTGTCCACGACGGCGACCTCGGGGCTCCACCCGATGACGAAGCTGACGACGCTGTGGGTGGACGCGACGACCTACCTGCCGATCGAGTCGACCTCGGCTGGCCATCTCACCGAGACGACGGACTTCTCCTGGTTGCCCGCCACGGCCGGCAACCAGGCGGTGCTCAAGATCGCGGTTCCTGGTGGGTTCTCGCACGTCACCGCGCCTCCGCCAAGCAGACGGCCGGCTCCGTAGGGGCGCCCCTGCCCGATGACGGCGAGGAACGCGAACCCTCCCATGCCATCGCAGCACCTGCCGGAGGGCGGCATGGTCGCGAGCAGCGGCCTGCCCCGTCGACCTTTCGTTGGGTTCCGTGCTGGCGCTTCCCCATGGAGCGAGGACGGCGGGCCGTGTTGCTGAGGTGGCTGCGCAGCGCCCCGATCGCCTCGGCCCGTGGCGTGCTCGCACCGGGACGTCGCCAGCCCGAGGCGGCCAGGCCGGACACCGAACCCGAACGTGCGACCCACGACCACCCTCGACAGGCCGACCTTCGCCCGAGATGGCACCCACCGCTACGCCGGGCCAGACTGATGACGGCCGGAGCTCTCGCGCTGGGCGTGTCGGTGGCGGCCTGTGACGGCCCGTCGACGCCGGGCGCGGCCACGGGCTCGACCGCCACCTCCACCAACCCCGCGAGTCACGGCAAAGCCAAGCGGGCGGCCTGGCCGCGTACACCAACTCCATGCGCACCCACGACGTGCCGAACTTCTCCCCCCATCCCACCACCAGCGTTGGAGCCCCCGAGAAGGACGGCCAGCCGCAACGACAGAGCCTCCAACGGCTAGCGGTCAGCAAGGCTCGCCTCCTCGCCGCCCAGAGAGCCTGCGAGCGGCTACTCCCCACCGGACCGTCACCCAGCGTGCTGGCGGCGCCCTCAGCCAGCCGACCTCTTCTACCGTTGGCGCCGCTCTTTTGCTCGCCGCACCGGCGTCGAGCGCTCGAACTCCCGGGTGAAAGATCCCGCCACGATCGACATCGGGAAAGGTTGGTGTCGGCTGATGGGCCTCGTCGGGCCGACGCTGTTCCTCGCTGTGGCCCTCGCCGTCCGCAATCTCGCGATCGCCGACGCCTTCGAGGCGCGACGTGCAGACGACGAGCGTCGCCGGCGTGTGGGGTTTCCTCCACGGACCCGGCGCCGTCGGCGGACCACGCTCAGCGACCTCGTCGGGGCATCGTCGAACGTACCCCCGTAGTCGGAGACGTTTCCGCGGGAACGTGCCGCGCTGGCCCGGCGCGACCGTGAGAGGGCGGGGCACGCCCCATGCGCCAGATCGACGGTCCCGACCGCGTCACAGCCTCCTGGCACGATGACGACGGCTCGAAACGTGAAGTGGGTCCTCACCGAAACGTGAAGACCTCGGTGGTGGCGGGGGTTACCGACAATCGTGCGACCATCGGGTTATGCACCCGTCGAAACCGCTGGTCACGGGGTCGTGCATATGTACTGCATAGGCAGCTGCCCTACTCAGTCGCGGCACACCCCAAGCTCAGCCCCGAGAAACTCTGCCCGGCTCGACTCAGAGATCGGGCTCCGGATCCGTCGCAAGCCTCGACCGTGGTTCACGCGGGACGTTGGAACACGGCACGTTCGAGTCGGGCAAGGCGTTCCGCTACATCCACAGCACCTCCCTCTTCCTCGGCACGCAGCCGATCGAGCGCCCAGATGCGGATCAGCGTCGAGACGGGAAGATTCGCGTTCTCAGCAGCGCGCTGCAGCCGAGTGTGCTCGTTCGCCGACAGTCGCACCGAGACCACGGTGGGCCGTCCCAAGTTGGGCCGGCTGACCCTGACGCGCTCTGGCAGCGCGTCGGGAGTCTCGTAGTTCTCGGCCGCCGCGCCCTCCTCGGCCAACACCTCGTCGATGTTCTTGCTCACGGTCAGTTCTCCCTCCCATAGTGGCGTCGGTCTGGGGCGCTCGCCATCCAGGCGTTGCTCCCCCACCATTCGCCATCGGGTCGCTCCTCCACATCGACATCAGCGTCAACCAGGATCACGGTGAGCACCTCCCGAGCCGACATCGAGTAGCCGATCACCCTCACCGATTGGCCGCTACGGCTTGCCGGGTCGGGAACCAGCCACACCGCGTGGTCATCGTCGACAGCCTCGTCGGCCCATGCTGACTCCACACCGTGGCGCGAGCGCACGTACTCGGCACGCTTGCTCCAATCCACACGAGGCACACCTACGTAATACTACAATGCGCTACGAGGAAGGTGCAATTCGTCCTGTCCGTGCCGAGAAGGTCGTCCGACCCGTTGAGCAGGATGTTCCTTCGGAGGACTCCTCACTACGACTTGAAGCGCAACGGATTCCGAGGGCGGTGAGACGACCAGTCCCACCCAGGCTCGGTCGATACCTACCGATGGTGCTACCGCTCGGTCGAGCTGACCGAAAGCCCCAGTTCAGGAGCCTGATCGAATATTCGGCACCCACACCCGCTGGGAACGGAACGACGCCACTTCCACGGATCGCCCACCCTGCTCCTCGACGGTCTCGCCGACCTCGTAGACCTGGCGGCCTTCGGCCGCCAGGTCTACCGCACCGAGGCCGGGACCGAAGACGCCCCGTCGGTCGACCGATCATTGTCGGGCTCTCCGCGGCATAGCCGCTCGGATTGGAGGGGACGGCCGGACCCGCTCGTGGTCCTGAAGATGGCATCCCCGGGGAGCGGGGAGGCTCGCTGGCGGCAGAACCCCAAGCTAACTGATAACTTGACGAGTTGATGCCTTCCTCAGGCTTGGGCACGATTGCTCGGCAGAACCGCTCGCGGACTTTGCCGCCCGACGTCGACGGTCGTTGCCGATGACGCGACCGATCTACCAGGTGAAGGCGGACTTCTTCAAGACCCTGGCGCATCCGGCGCGAATCCGGGTGCTGGAGCTGCTGCGCGACGGGGAGCGATCGGTGGGAGAGCTGATCCCCGAGGTGGGCCTGGAGGCATCGCACCTGTCCCAACAGCTCGGGATCTTGCGACGTGCGAACGTGCTGCAGAGCCGCAAGGAGGGGTCGACGGTCCGCTACTCGGTGACCGATCCCCGGATCTTCGATCTGTTGGAGGTGGCGAAGGCCATCCTCACGAGCACGCTGGCGGAGTCTCGCCAGCTCTTGGCGGAGCTCGAAGGTCTGGAGTTCGTGGAGCGTCCGGAGCCGGCTCGGCGACGGGCGGCGCGCTGAAGGGTCTGGACGGCGTCTGCGGTATGCGTGGAAGGCGTTCCCGCCGGGTCAATTGGCGGGGAGCAGGCGAAGAAGCTCGAGAGCGATGTGGACTCGGTGGCCGTACGTCAACGCGGCGAGCCACGGGGCGGCGAGGGCGTTGGCGTGCGGGTCTTTGGCGCAGGCACCGGGGCCGAGCACGTGCTCGAGGACCCGGTCGAGGGTGAGCGTGGAAGCCAGGTCGACCGTCTCGGCGAACCGAGCGCGGTCGTGCTCGCCCAGCTGGTGCCTTGAGAGCAGGTCGAGCAGCTCGCCACTTGCAAGCTCCTTCGGTCCGTGCCGCTGTAGGACGAGGAGTCCGCGGGCGAGGTCGAAGACCCAAGGTGCGACAAGCCGTACCAGGTTGCGGTCGCTGGCGAGGACAGCCACGACGTCAGGGCCCAGGGTCGAGAACAGGGCGTCGGTGCAGACGCCCGCGACCGCTTCGACGATGTCTGGTTGAGCGGGGCCGAAGGCGGCGACCAGCATCGGGTCGACCAGCTCCTCGGCCAGGAGCACCCCGCTCATGGTGTGGTCGCCGCGAAGCGGAGGCAGCCCGGCGACACGAGCCTCGGTGACGTGTGGGCGACGGTCACGTGCTGGGCTCGAGGTTGGCGGCGAGCTGGTGGAGCTGGCGCTCGAGCGCTGCTGGGAGCCGGTCGCCGAAGGTCGCGTAGTGGGCTTCGATGGCGGCGAGTTCGCGGCGCCACTCGGCCACGTCCGCCTCGAGCAGCGTGGCGAGCTCGGATGCGTCGACATCGAGGCCGGCCAGCTCCAGGGCGCCGGCGGCAGGGATGTTGCCGATCGGGGTGGGGACGGCGGCGGCGCGCCCGGCGCAGCGATCGAAGATCCAGGCGAGCACTCGCGCGTTCTCGCCGAACCCGGGCCAGAGGAAGTGGCCGTCGGTGTCTTTGCGGAACCAGTTGACCGAGTAGATGCGCGGCAGCTTCGCCGGGTCGGTTCGCTCGGCGAAGCTGAGCCAGTGGGAAAAGTAGTCAGCCATGTGATAACCGCAGGCCACGTCGGCTGTGCCCGGGGCGAGTGGGGCTCCGACGGAGTGGAGGCGGGGCACGAACTGGCCGTCGTCGCCGAGCGCGTGGAGGGCGGCGGTCCCCACGCGGGTCATGGTCCCCATGCTCAGCGCCACGTAGGCGGATTTGGTGAGCTGGACCCCGAGGCGGGCGATGGGCGAGCCGATGGGCCCCATGGAGAACGCCAGCACGTACATGGTCCGGCCCCGCATCAAGCCGGAGAAGAGCCTGGTGAGCCGCGCTCGCATCTCATGGGGATCGGCCCAGTTGTTCGTCGGCCCGGCATCGTCGGGCTTGACCGAGCAGATGAAGGTGCGGGCCTCGACCCGGGCGACGTCTCGGGGGTCCGAGCGGGCCCAGAAGCTGGCAGGCCGCTTCGCCGGGTCGAGTCGGACCACGGTCCCCTGGTCGATGAGCAGCTGGGAGAGCCGGTCGCGCTCCGCGGGGCTGCCGTCGCACCACTCGACCCGCTCGGGAGTGGCGAGGGCGGCGAAGTCCTCGACGAAGCGCAGCAGAGCCTTGTGCGAGGTCGGTGGGGTGGTCATCGGTTCCTTTCGGGTTGCGATGCAGGCAGAGCCTCGGACCGATCCCTCGGGATCGCCCCAGCGTCTCGCCGGTGCTCGACATGAGCCGATCGGCCCGGAGCTCGTTCCGGTCGGAGGCCAGCAGGTGGAGCCCCGCAGCGGGGGCAGCACCCGCGACGATCGGCGTGGGCCCGCTCGACGCTCGACCAGCAGAACCCGCAGACGAGAGTCTCGACACCCTGCGGACGCGTCCTCATCGCTCCGTCCGCCGGGGAGTTGGGCTGAGCACTCGGACACCGGCTGCGACAGGTCGGTATGTCTTGATCATCTGAGAGCATGATAACTTCGTCAACCGTGCGCCGCATCCCCGTGCTCGATGCCCTCTTCACGCGACCGGTGACCGAGACGGCCCCGTCAGCGGCCAGGCAGGATGCGCTGGCCCCGTTCCCGGGCTCGGCGCAGCTGCGCCACGTCGACGCCGGCTCGTGCAACGGCTGTGAGGTGGAGATCGCCCAGGTCTTCTCCCCGGTCTGCGACGCCGGGCGTTTCGGGGTGCGCCTGGTCGCTTCGCCCCGCCACGCCGACGGCCTGCTCGTCACCGGGGTGGTGACGAGGAACATGGCGACCCCGCTGGAAAAGACGCTCGAGGCTGTGCCCCGGCCACGAGTGGTGGTCGCCTGCGGCGACTGCGCCTTGGACGGCGGGGTCTTCGCCGGCGGCTACGGCGTCGTCGGGCCGGTCGGCGACGTGGTCCCCGTCGACGTCGAGATCCCCGGCTGCCCGCCGGATCCCACGGCGATCACCGAGGCGCTGCGGGGGCTCACCGGGCGTTGAGCGCGACGGCGTACCTCATCGGCCTCGGCGCGGCCGGCGCCGCGGCCCTGCTCGGCGCGCTCCTGCCCGCCCGGCGCCGCCTCTTCGGCGCCGGCGTGCTCTCGGCTGCGGGGTGCCTGGCGGCGCTTGTCGGTGCCGGCCAGGTGCTCGTCTCGGGACATCCCTTCAGCGTTCACACGGCTGAGGTCCTGCCGCTCACCGGCGTCGACCTCACCCTCGACCCGCTCGGGGCCCTCTTCGTCGCCGTCACCGCGATCGTCGGGCTGGCGGCCTCGTGCTACGCGGTCGGCTACGGCGCCCACGGGGCACCCAGCCGCACCGCGACGGCGATGCTGCCGGCGTTCCTCGCGACGGTGCTCCTCGTCCCCGCAGCCGCGAGCGTGGCGACCTTCATGATCGCCTGGGAGCTGATGGCCCTCACCTCGCTGCTCGCGCTGCTCGCCGAGCACCGCCGGCGCCCCGAGACCCGCGACGCCGCGCAATGGTACGCGGCGATGACCCACGTCGGGGCGGCGGCGATCCTCCTCGGCCTGGTGCTGCTCGCCACCCACGCCGACAGCCAGAGCTTCGCCATCATCGCCGAGCACCGGCGGCAGCTCTCGGTGCCGCTCGCGTCGGTGGTGTTCGTCCTCACCTTGGTCGGCTTCGCCTCAAAGGCGGGGGCGGTGCCGCTACACGTCTGGCTGCCGCGCGCCCATCCCGAGGCCCCGAGCCCGGTCTCCGCCCTCATGTCGGGGACGATGGTCAACCTCGGCGTCTACGGCATCTTGCGCGTCGGTGAAGACCTGCTCGGTGGTGGGGTGCTGTGGTGGTGGCTCTTGGTCGCCGCCCTCGGGGTCGCCTCGGCCTTCTTCGGGGCCCTGCACGCCGCGGCCAGCACCGACCTGAAGCGCCTCCTCGCCTACTCGACGGTCGACAACGTCGGCCTCGTCCTCATCGGCGTCGGGGCCGCCGGGGCGCTCGCGGCCGGTGGTGAGCGAGGACTGGCCGGGCTCGTGCTCCTCGCCGCTCTCTTCCACCTCGTGAACCACGCCCTTTTCAAAGGCAGCCTGTTCCTCGGCGCCGGCGCCGTGCAGCACGCGGCCGGCACCCGGGACCTCGACGCCCTGGGCGGCCTCGCCCGGCAGATGCCGGCGACCGCCGTCTGCTTCGGCATCGGGGCGCTCGCCATCAGCGCCCTGCCTGGGCTGAACGGCTTCGCCAGCGAGTGGTTGCTGCTCCAGGGGCTCCTCCACGGCTTCGCCTCCCACTCCGCGGTCACCGAGGCCGCCCTCTTGGCCGGGGTCGCCGCCCTGGCGATCACCGGAGGGCTTACCGCCACGGCGTTCGTGAAGGCGCTCGGGGTGGGCTTCCTCGGCCAGCCCCGTAGCGAGGGCGCCCGGACGGCCCACGAGGTGAGGCCCTCGATGCTGGCGGGCATGGCGCTCCTCGCAGCGGGGTGCGTGGTGCTCGGCGTCGTCCCCGGTGTCGTGCTGGCGGTCCTCGGTCGCGCCGCGTCCGCCGGCCTCGCCGGCGGCGCGCCGAAGGCGCTGCGACCCGGGCTCGGGCTGGACCTCACCTCCCTGCACGGCGCGATCGAGCCGGCGCTCGTCGTCGTCGGCCTCCTCGTCGCCCTCGTCGTCGCCTGGGGCGCACTGCGCCTCGTCCCTCGGCCCGCCGAGCTTCGCCGGGCACGGCGGGCCGAGGCGTGGGGCTGCGGGCGCGAGCTGCAGACGGCTCGTATGGAGATCACCGCCACCTCCTTCGCCGAGCCGCTGCAGCGGGTGTTCGCCGACGTGCTCCGGCCCGACCACGACCTCGAGGTCTCCCACGCAGCCGAGTCCCGCTACTTCCCCGGGGCGATCAGCTTCCACCAGCGCGTCGACGACGCCGTCGAGCGCCTCGTCTACCAGCCCGTGATCGCCGCTGTTGGCTGGTGGGGACGCTTGGCGCGCCGGGTCCCGAACGGCAGCGTGCACCGCTACCTCGCCTTCGGCTTTGCCGCGCTCGTGCTCGTCCTGGTCGTCCTGGCGTGATCGCGGTCCTCGCATGACCGGGGCGCTCGCCACGCTGGGCGCCGCGAGCCCGAGCCTCTGGGCGAGGATCGGCACGTCGGTCCTCCAGGTGGTCGCCGTCGTCGTCGGCGGGCCGCTACTCCTCGGGCTGATGGCCAAGATCCGTGCCCGGGCCGAGGGCAGGATGGGGCCCCCGATCACCCAGGGGCTCTCCGACCTGCGCAAGCTGGTGCGCAAGGAGGCCATCCGGGCCGAGCACACGAGCGCCGTCGCCGCCCTGGCGCCGCTCGTGCTCGTCGCCTCCGCCGCCGTGGCCGCCGCCGTCACGCCACTTCTCACGACCCGTCCGGTCGTCGCTGGCGGAGCGGACGTCTTCGTCGTCGTCTACCTGCTGCTCATGGGGTCGGTGGCGCTGGCCCTCGGCGGCCTCGACGCCGGCACCGCGTTCGGCGGCATGGGGGCGAGCCGGGCCATGACCATCGGCGCCATCTCCGAGCCGGCCCTCCTCGTCGGGATCTTGGCCCTCGCCGTCCAGGCCCGCACCTCGAACCTGCCAGGCATCGTCGCCGCCAGCCTCGCCCACCCCGGATGGCTAGCCAGCCCGCAGCGGCTCCTCGCCCTCGTCGCCCTGGTCGTCGTGGTCATCGCCGAGACCGGCCGCATCCCGGTCGACAACCCCTCCACCCATCTCGAGCTCACCATGATCCACGAGGCGATGGTCCTCGAGCAGGCGGGCCCCGACCTCGCCCTCGTCACGCTGGGCGAGTCGATGCGCCTCGCCCTCCTTCTTGGACTTCTCGCGAATCTCTTCTTCCCCTGGGGCGTCGACGCCTCCGGCAGCGGGCTCGTCCTGCTGGCCGCCCTCGCAGTGCTCGCCGCCAAGACGGCGGCCCTCGCCGGGATGATCGCCCTGGTCGAGGTCTCGACGGCCAAGCTCCGGCTCTTCCGGGTCCCCGAGCTCCTCGCTGGCGGCTTCGTCCTCGCCGTCGTGGCGGTCACGACCGGGCTGGTGACCAGATGAGGCCCGGCGGCGCGCTCGACGTGGTGCAGCTGGCCGCCGGCGTGGTCCTCGCCGGCGCGGTCCTCGCCTTGTGGCGAAAGGACCTCCGAGCCTTGATCTCGGTGCTCTCGCTCCAAGGCGCAGCGCTCGCCACCCTGGCCGGCGTGCTCGCCGCCCACGACGGTGACGTCGGCCTCGGCGTCGTCGCCGGCGTGGTGCTCGTCGCCAAGGGGCTCGTCATCCCGGGCCTCCTCGCCCGGGTGGTCCGCGCCGACCCCGGCAGCCGAGAGACCGCGCCCCTCGTGAACGTCCCGGCGTCCCTTGTCACCGCCGCCGTCCTCGTCGTCCTCTCCTACCTAGTCGCCGGACGGCTGACGGCGCTCTTCCCCGACCCGCTCACCCGCCTCGCGCCGCTCGGGCTCGCCACCGTGCTCGTCGGGTTCTTCGTGCTCGTCACGAGGAGGAAGGCCGTCTCCCAGATCGTCGGGCTGCTGCTCATCGACAACGGGCTGGCACTCACGGCCTTCCTCCTCACCGCCGGGGTGCCGCTGCTCGTCGAGCTGGGGGCCTCCTTGGACGTCCTATTGGTCGTGGTCGTGCTCCAGGTGCTCGCCACCACGATGCGAGCGCGCTTCGGCCACGTCGACCTCGACCAGCTCCGGGAGCTCCACGACTGATGCTCTTGACCGTGATCCTCGCCGTCCCCCTCGCCGCCGGCCTCCTCGGCGCCGCTATCTCCTGGCGCCGTGCAGTGGGCTGGGCGATGGTCGCCGCCAACGCCGCCGTGCTCGGCCTCGGCATCGCGCTCGGCATCGAGACCGACCACCGTCACGTGGCCGGCGGGCTGGACGGAGCGCTTCGCGCCGATGCCCTCAGCGCCTTCATGGTCGTCGTCATCGGCGCCATCTCCCTCTTGGCGTCGATCCAGTCGATCCGCTACCTGGAGGCGGAGATCGCCCGCGGCGAGCACAGCACGCGGCACGCCTCGCTCTACAGCCTCCTCGTCCAGGTCTTCGTCACCTGCATGCTCGCCGCAGTGCTCGCCGCCAACCTCGGAGCGCTGTGGGTGGCGGTCGAGGCGACGACGATCGCCACGACCTTCCTCGTCGGGCACCGCCGCAGCGACAAGGCGCTGGAGGCGTCGTGGAAGTACGTCCTCATCTGCTCGGTCGGCATCGCGCTGGCGTTCTTGGGCACCGTGCTCGTCTACTTCGCTGCGCTCCACGTCCCCGGGCACCCGAGCGGCGCCTCGGTCCTCGACTGGACCTCGCTCGTCCACGCCTCGCATCATCTCGATCCCGCCGTCGTGCGCCTCGGCATGGCGCTCCTCGTCCTGGGCTATGGGACCAAGGTCGGGCTCGCCCCCATGCACAGCTGGCTGCCCGACGCCCACAGCCAGGCACCCGCCCCGGTGTCGGCCCTCATGTCGGGCGTGCTGCTCACCGTCGCCTTCTACGCCCTCTTGCGGTTCAAGGCGGTCGCCGACGGGGCGCTCGGGCCCGGCTACAGCCGCACCCTCCTCGTCATCGTGGGCCTCGCCTCCCTCCTCGTCGCCGCCTCGCTGCTGCTCACCCAGCGCGACGTCAAGCGGATGCTCGCCTACCACAGCATCGAGCACATGGGCCTCATCGCCCTGGGGGCGGCCGCCGGCACGACCCTTGCCATCGCCGCGGTGCTGCTCCACATCCTGGGCCACGGGCTCGCCAAGGCCGTGCTCTTCCTCGCCTCCGGCGAGATCCTGCTCGTCGAAGGCACGAGCGAGATCGACAAGATCCCTTCCCTCCTCGCTCGGCGGCCGCTGCTCGGCGGGATTTTCGGCTTCGGCCTCGTCGCCCTGTTGGGCCTGCCGCCGTTCAGCCTGTTCGTGAGCGAGCTCAACATGATCCGCGGCGAGCTGGCGGTCGGGCTCGGCTGGGCCGCCGGCCTGTCGCTGCTGGCAATGGCGGTGATCTTCGCCGCCGTCATGGCCCACGGCCGCCACCTCCTCCTCGGCGGTCGGGGGGCCACGCCGTCGGCGACCTCGCGCCTTGTCGGGGTCCCCCTCGTTGGGGGCCTCGTCGCTTGCGTTTTCTTCGGGCTGTCGGCCTGGCCGCTCCAGTCGCTCCTCGACGCCGCTGCCCGGGTCGTGGTCCGATGACCCTCCAAGAGCGAGCAGCGGCCGGACCGGTGCGCACGAGCGACCTCATCGCAGCCGCCGAGCTGCCGGAGCGAGCCAGTGCACTGCTCGGCGCGGGGTTCCGCCTCGCGCTGGTCGCCGGGCACGACGACGGGCACGGCCTGCGGGCGGTCTACGCCTTCTGCGCCGGGCCCCCCGATCGACGTGTGGAGCTGCAGGTCCGCCTCGACCCCGACCGCCCCGCCGTCCCCTCCCTCGCCGCCTGGTCGTTCCCCGCCAGCCGCTTCGAGCGCGAGCTGGCCGACCTGTTCGGCATCGAGCCGGTCGGCCACCCCTTCCTCCGCCCGCTCGTGCGCCACCAGCACTGGCCGGCGAGCTGGCACCCGATGCGCCGCGACGCCGGCCCGGCGCCGCCGATGCGCGTCGACGCCGAGCCGTTCCCCTTCGTCGCCGTCGACGGCCCCGGCGTCTACGAGATCCCCGTCGGCCCGGTCCACGCCGGGTTGATCGAGCCCGGCCACTTCCGCTTCTCGGTGGTCGGCGAGACGATCCTCAAGATGAAGGCTCGGCTGTGGTTCGTCCACCGCGGGATCGAGAAGCTCTTCGAGGGCCGTCCGGCCGCCGACGGCGTCGTCCTTGCCGAGCGGATCTCGGGCGACACGGCCGCCGCCCACACGCTCGCCTACTGCCTCGCCGTCGAAGACGCCCTGCGGGTGGAGGTCCCCCACGACGCCCAGCTGCTGCGGGCACTCGTGGTCGAGCTCGAGCGCATCACCAACCACGTCGCCGATCTCGGCGCGCTCTGCAACGACGTGGGCTTCGGCGTCGCCCAGGCGCGTGCGCTCACGCTGCGCGAGCGGCTGCTGCGCCTGGCCGGCGAGGTCACCGGGCACCGCCTCCTGCGCGGCGCCATCCACCCCGGCGGGGCTGCGCTGCGCCGGCTTCCCACGGAGGCAGAGCTCGCCGGCGTCGCGGCGCTCGTCGAGGACCTCGTCGAGCTCGCCACCTCCAACACCGTGGTGATGGACCGCTTCAAGGGGACGGCCGTCTTGTCCCGCGGCGACGCCGAGGCGATCGGAGCCGTCGGGGTCGTCGCCCGGGCATCGGGTCTCGTCGTCGACGCCCGGGTGGCACATCCGTTCGCCGACGTCGGGACCGACCTGGTGCCGGTCGTCGAGGAGACTGGCGACGTGCTGGCGCGCTTCTCGGTCCGCGCCCGTGAGGTCGCCGCCTCGCTCCGCCTCGTCGCCGAGCTGGCCGGGCAGGTCCAGTCGCTCGATGCCGGCGCCGGTGACCTGCCCCAGCGAGGCGGTTCCGGGCTCGGGATCGTCGAGGCCTGGCGGGGCACGATCGTCGACCGGGTGGAAGTCGAGGCCGGCGGGCGCCTCGCACGCTGCAAGGTCGTCGACCCCTCCTTCCTCACCTGGCCGGCGCTGTCGGTCGCCCTCGCCGACACGATCGTCCCGGACTTCCCGCTCGCCAACAAGAGCTTCAACCTCTCCTACGCCGGCAACGACCTATGACCCCACCCATCCGCTGCGCATCGAGGGGTCGCACCACGGAGGAGTTGCTGCCATGAACGCCCCCAGCGCCTCCTTCTCGGTCACCTTGCGCGTCGTCCTCGTCGACGCCCGCCAGATCGGCGCGGTCACCGCGACGATCGCCGAGCTCGGTGCCAGCGTCGTCGCGCTCGACGTCGTCGAGGGCCACGCCGACGAGATCGTCTTCGACGTGACCTGCAACGCCGTCGACGAGGACCACAGCGCTCGCCTCCGCCAGGCGATCGAGCAGACGGACGGCACGCGGGTGCGGGCCGTGAGCGACCGCACCATGCTCGTCCACCTCGGCGGGCTCATCACCGTGACCCCGAAGGTGCCGCTCAAGACCCGTGACGACCTCTCCATGGCCTACACGCCGGGGGTCGCCCGCGTCTGCGAGGCGATCGCCGCCGACCCCGCTGCGGCGCGCAACCTCACCATCAAGCGCAACAGCGTCGCCGTCGTCACCGACGGCTCGGCCGTCCTCGGCCTCGGGGACCTCGGCGCCGCCGCCGCGCTGCCGGTGATGGAAGGCAAGGCCGCGCTGTTCCAGCGCTTCGGCGGGGTCGACGCTTGGCCGGTGTGCATCGACAGCCACGACGTCGATGAGATCGTCCGCACCGTCGAGCTGATCGCCCCCTCCTACGGCGGGATCAACCTGGAGGACATCGCCGCGCCCCGATGCTTCGCCATCGAGCGGCGCCTGCGCGCCAGCCTCGACATTCCGGTCTTCCACGACGACCAGCACGGCACTGCCATCGTGGTGCTCGCCGGTCTCGTGAACGCGCTGCGGGTGGTGGGCAAAGCGTTCGGAGAGGTGCGGGCGGTGGTGCTCGGAGTCGGCGCGGCGGGCACGGCCATCACCCGCCTACTGGTCGCGGCGGGGATCGGAGACGTGACCGCCGTCGACCGCCAGGGCATCCTCACCCCGGCGACCCCCGGCCTTGACGACGACCGGGCATGGATCGCCGCCCACACCAACCTCGCCCGGTGCACCGGCAGCCTCACCGACGCCCTCGCTGGCGCCGACGTCCTCGTCGGGGTGTCCGGCGCCGGGCTCGTGACGGCCGAGCACCTTGCCTCGATGGGCGAGGACGCCATCGTCTTCGCCCTCGCCAATCCCGACCCCGAGATCGACCCGGTTGTCGCCCGCCGGCATGCCGCCATCGTCGCCACCGGGCGCAGCGACCAGCCCAACCAGATCAACAACGTGCTCGTGTTCCCCGGCTTCTTCCGCGGCCTGTTGCGCGCAGGCGCCACCGCCATCACCCAGCAGATGGAGCTGGCCGCCGCCAGGGCGCTGGCCGGGATCGTCGGCGACGGCGAGCGGGCCGCCACCTACATCGTCCCGAGCGTCTTCAACCCGGCGGTCGTGCCGGCGGTGTCGGGCGCCGTCGAAGCCGCGGCCCGCCAGGACGCCCTCAGCCCATCGTCGTGACCGCGGCTCCCCGCCGGGCGCCGGCATCGCGCAGCGAGGCGACCGTGGGCCCGGCAGCGCTCGGGGACCCATTGTCGGCCCGGGTCCTCGAACATAGGCTCGTCGGCGCACGCACGGTCGTGACGGCGGTGATGGACGTGACCCAGCAGTACCTCGTCGGCGAGCTGTCGATCCTGGTCGGCGAGCTGCACGGCTCGACGCGCGGGGCGTGCGTCGACGCCCTCGGAGAGCTGCGCCACCGTGTCGAGCGCGCCGGTCCCGGTCGCCCACGCCGACGAGCTGTGCTGGGCGTCCCTCGCAGGCGGCGATCTCATCGGCTTCATCGACCAGGCGGCCGTGGCCGCGGCGACTTCACCCACGCCGCCCGCCTCGTCCCCTGACGGCCGAGGCTCCCGCCCGCCGGGCGACCGTCGTCACCGCGACCCGGCACCGCCCGGCGACTTGCCCACCCACCGGCGGCGCCGGCATGCGAGCCCAGGGAGCAAGCCGGGCACGCCTGCTAACCTTCTCGATGACTTGACGATCTCGTGATGTTGTCATCTCGTCATGGGGTGAGCACGTCGTGCGGAGGGAGCGGTGGCTACGACCGAGCAGCTGACGGCGGTGCCGGTGGTCATCGGCGGCACCTGTGGCGGGCCGCCGGTCCGCACCCGGCGGCGAGACCGCTGGTGGCGCGCGCCGGCTGCCACCGTCGCCTTCCTCTCCGCCTTCGTCGCCTACGCCACCTGGGCGGCGCTGGAGAACCGGGACTACTTCGTGGGGGCCGCCGCCCACCGGGACCTCATCTCGCCGTTCTACTCACCGTGCGTCGCCGCCAGCTGCGTAGCCGGGGCCCGGGGCGGTCTCTACCTGTCGTGGTGGGCGATCTCGCCGGCGATCCTGGTCCTCGCCGTGCCGCTCGGCTTCCGCTTCACCTGCTACTACTACCGCAAGGCCTACTACCGCTCCTTCTGGCGATCGCCGCCAGCCTGCGCGGTAGCCGACGGGCACCGCCGCTACCGGGGTGAGACCCGCTTCCCCCTCGTGCTGCAGAACCTCCACCGCTACTTCTTCTTGGCCGGGCTCGTGTTCAACGTGATCCTCACGATCGACGCCGTGATGGCCTTCCGGCTGCCCGGAGACGGCGGGATCGGGGTGAGCCTCGGCACCCTCGTGCTGTGCGCCAACGCCGGGCTGTTGTGGCTGTACTCGCTGTCCTGCCACGCCTGCCGGCACCTGTGCGGCGGCGGCGTCGACCAGTTCTCCCAGCACCGGGTCCGCCACCGGCTCTGGCGCCTCGTCACCCCCCTCAACGCCCGCCACATGCAGTTCGCCTGGGCGAGCCTCGCCTTCGTCGCCCTCGCCGACCTCTACGTCCGCCTGGTGGCAAGCGGCGTCTTCTCCGACCCGAAGCTGTTCTGAGGGAGCCTGATGCGCGAAGCCCCGATCCACGACCTCGACGTCCTCGTCATCGGCGCCGGCGGCGCGGGCCTGCGCGCCGCGATCGAGGCAGCCCAGCGTGGCCTGCGCACCGGGGTCGTGTGCAAATCGCTCCTCGGCAAGGCCCACACCGTCATGGCCGAGGGCGGCGTCGCCGCCGCTCTCGGCAACGTCTGGGCCGAAGACTCCTGGCAGGTGCACTTCCGTGACACCATGCGCGGCGGGAAGCTGCTCAACAACTGGCGGATGGCCGAGCTGCACGCCAAGGAGTCCCCCGACCGGGTCCTCGAGCTCGAGGCGTGGGGGGCGCTGTTCGACCGCACCGCAGACGGGCGCATCTCTCAGCGCGACTTCGGCGGGCACCGCTACGCCCGCCTCGCCCACGTCGGCGACCGCACCGGTCTCGAGCTGCTGCGCACCGTCCAGCAGCGCGCCGTCGCCCTCGGCATCGAGGTCTTCATGGAGTGCAAGATCCTGCGCCTCCTGGAGGACCCGGCCGGCCAGGTGAGCGGGGCGGTCGGCTACTGGCGGGCGACCGGGGAGCCCGTCGCCTTCCGGGCCAAGGCGGTGGTGCTCGCCACCGGGGGGATCGGGCGGTCCTGGAAGTACACCACCAACTCCTGGGAGTCGACCGGGGACGGCCAGGCGCTGGCGCTGTGGGCAGGGGCCGACCTGATCGACATGGAGTGCATGCAGTTCCACCCGACCGGCATGGTCTGGCCACTGTCGGTCCGCGGGCTGCTCGTGACCGAAGGCGTACGCGGGGACGGCGGGGTGCTGCGCGACAAGGATGGCCGGCGTTTCATGTTCGACTACATCCCCAAGATGTTCGCCGCGGAGACGGCGGACAGCGAGGCCGAGGCGGACGCCTGGTACGAGGACCACGTCCACAACCGCCGCCCCCCCGACCTGTTGCCCAGAGACGAGGTGGCCCGCTCGATCAACGCCGAGGTGAAGGCCGGGCGGGGCAGCCCGCACGGCGGCGTCTACCTCGACATCGCCAGCCGCCACCCCGCCGAGTACATCCGCCGCCGCCTGCCCTCGATGTACCAGCAGTTCATGGAGCTGGCCGGGGTCGACATCACCAAGGAGGCAATGGAGGTAGGCCCGACTTGCCACTACCTCATGGGAGGGATCCGCGTCGACGCCGACAGCGCGGCGAGCACCGTCGCCGGCCTGTTCGCCGCCGGCGAGGTAGCCGGCGGCCTCCACGGCGCCAATCGTCTCGGGGGCAACTCACTGTCGGACCTGCTCGTCTTCGGGCGCCGGGCCGGTGCCGCGGCGGCGGACTTCGCCGAGGGACGCCCGGGGACCCCGGTGCTCGACCCAGCCGAGATCGACGCGGTCCTCGCCGCCGCCGAGGCACCGCTCGCCCGGGAGGCCGGCGAGAGCCCCTACGCCCTCCAGGCCGAGCTCCACGAGGTGATGCACAACCTGGTCGGCATCATCCGCACCGGCCCCGAGCTCACCCAGGCCCTCGACCAGCTGGCGAAGCTCGAAGAACGCACCGCCGCCCTCGCTGTCACCGGCGGGCGCGCCTACAACCCGGGCTGGAACCTCGCCACCGACCTCCCGTTCATGCTGACGGTCTCCACCCTCGTCGCCACCGGCGCCCTCGAGCGGCGAGAGAGCCGGGGCGGGCACACCCGCGACGACTTCCCCGACCCCGACCCCGAGCTCGGCTCGCTCAACCTCGTCCAACGCCTCGGCGAGCACGGCGACCTCGAGCTCGTGCGCGAGCCGCTTCCCGAGGTGCCCGAGGCGCTGCGAGCGCTGCTCGACGAGACGACGACATGACGGCCGAGGTGACCATGCGGGTGTGGCGTGGCGAACCCGCTGGCGGCGCCTTCGTCGACTACGCGGTCCCCGCCGTTGACGGCGAGGTCGTCCTCGACGTGGTCCACCGCCTCCAGGCCGGGCCTGCCCCCGACCTCGCCTGCCGGTGGAACTGCAAGGCCGGCAAGTGCGGATCCTGCTCGGCCGAGGTCAACGGCACCCCGTGCCTTTTGTGCATGACCCGGATGGACGAGCTTCCCCGAGCCGAACCCGTCGTGGTGGCCCCGATGCGGACCTTCCCCATCATCCGCGACCTCGTCACCGACGTCTCGTTCAACTACGAGATGGCCCGCCGGCTCCCACCCTTCGCCCCCCGCCCGCCCGAGGCCAATGGCGCCTACCGGATGGCATCGATCGATGTCGCACGGGGCCAGGAGTACCGCCGCTGCATCGAGTGCTTCTTGTGCCAGGACGTCTGCCACGTCCTCCGGGACCACGAGGAGCACAAGGCGGACTACGGCGGACCTCGGCTGTTCCTACGAGCCATGGAGCTCGAGTCCCACCCTCTCGACACCGCCGACCGCCGGGCCCTCGTCCGCGACCAGCTGGGGCTCGGGCTCTGCAACATCACCAAGTGCTGCACCGAGGTCTGCCCCGAGCACATCACGATCACCGACAACGCCATCATCCCACTGAAAGAGCGCGTCGTCGACGCCGCCTACGACCCGGTCGCCTGGCTCGGGCGGCGCATCCGGCGCCGCACGCGGCGACCCGACCCTTCGCCTCTCCCCGCGGCGGACGATCGCTCCCCCGACAAGCCGGCCAGCGGCGTCGCCGGGCGGCAGTGAGCCAGGTCGTGATGCCACCGCTGCCCCATCCTCTCGGCGGTCCGCCTGGACGCCGACGCTCGTGGACCGCCGCGCCGCGCTCGCTGGTCGGCCTCGACCCCATCGGTGGCGACGACCGGTGCTCGCCCCGCGCTCGTGCCGCCCGCCGCCATGCGCTCGTGCGGCGACGGATGACGCTCGGAGTGCTGGGGCTCGGAGTGCTGGCCGGTGCGGTGCTCCTCGCCGTCGCACCACCACTCGGCGCCGCGGTCATCGCGCCGTTCATCGTGCTCCTCGCCGCCGATCTCGGCCTGCTCGTCGCCCACGAGCAGCGCCGTGCCGAACAGGCCATGTCGGTGGCCTTCCGCTCGGCACGAGGGAGAAGCACCCGCCCTACGCCGCGACATCGCCTGGGCCGATGAGCTGAACCGCTCTCCCTCCCTGCCAGGCGAAGCAGGCAACGGCGGGACCCGGACCAGCGACCTGCCGGCGGCCCACGCCGCCTTCCGGCCCACCGACCCCGGCACCGGCGACAGAGGGGCCGGGCCCCGAGTGCGTTCCGTCGCTCAGCTCGCTGCCCGGGCAGCCCGGACCGTGTCGGTGCCGAGAATGCCATCCATGGCCTGCGACCAGCACTTTGACGGCTGGCGCCAGGCGCGACGAGCATCCAGCTATGACCCTCTCGTTCCTCTACCGAGCGTTCTGCCGCGTCCTTCAGCTGATCCGTCTCACCGTTCGCAAAGAAGCGGATCTGGCCGCCGAGGTTGTCGTCTTGCGCCACGAGGTGGCGGTCCTGCGACGCCAAGTCCATCGACCAGCACTCGAGCCGGCAGATCGCGCCGTGATCGCAGGACTCGCACGACTGCTCCCCCGGCGTCGACTCGGGGGCTTCTTCGTCCAGCCGGCAACCTTGCTGCGCTGGCATCGCGACCTTGTTGCCAAGCGCTGGACGCATGCCTATGACAGCCCGGGTCGGCCTTCCCACGGCGAAGGAACCACCGCTCTTGTCCTCCGATTCGCGAAGGAGAATCCAACCTGGGGCTACCGCCGCATCCACGGTGAGCTCGCCACCATCGGCATTGTCATCGCCCCTTCGAGCGTCTGGGCGATCCTCAAGCGCCACGGTGTTGAGCCTTCACCGCGCAGGTCAAGGCCGACCTGGGCGGAGTTCCTCGCCGCACAGGCCAGGGGCCTGATGGCGTGTGACTTCTTCCATGTCGACACCGTCTTTCTCCGCAGGCTCTACGTCCTCGTGTTCATCCATCACGACACGCGTCGCGTCCGGATCGCCGGCATCACGGCCAACCCGGTGGCCGCGT
>JAJZMD010000222.1:3987-4810 GCA_021803085.1 Actinomycetes bacterium | reverse complement strand
ACTGGGGCAGATGAACCGCATTGGAAACACGACGACCCCCGACCGAAGCCGGGGGTCGTGTGTAACCGAGGGACTTGCTACGTCGAGGTGGGGAACCTCCTTTCTCTCGCCCTGTAGACCTCTATGCGGTGGGCGGCCGACCGGGGCCTCGTTTTGCGTCAAGGGGCTCGCCAGTGAGAACCGCTGCTTGCTCGACCCCGACCCGCTCGACGAGTGCCTGGCGAGCTTGCGCGAGGGCGTTCTTCGCTGCCCGGACCAGGCCGTCCTCTTTGGTCACGACCTCGGCCCGGTGAGCCTGGGCGGCCTCCAGTCGAGCAGTGGCTTTCGTGTACGCGGCAAGGGCCTGCGTGTCGAGGCGTTGGCGCTCCCGCAAGTACTGGCGCTGCGCCTCGGTCAGACGGGAATGGGACATGGCAACCTCCTGGGTCGAGGACTTCCTCTACCAAAGCCGGCAGAAACGGGCTTTTTGGGGTGTGCGGCACCGCCCCGTCTCTAGTGGGAGCGAGCGAGTGACAAGAGCGACCGGTAGGGGCGACCGATGAGGGCGGCCACGTCTGCGGGCGGGACGGTGGCGAGGAGCTGGCTGGCGGCGATTCGCAAGGCGACCTCGGCGGCGGCCACCTCGGCGGAGGCGGCCTCCAGTTCCGGGTCCAGGTCGGCAAGCGCCTGGTCGATGCGGGGCTGGCAGGCCAGCAGGCGGGCAGCGGCCTGGGGGTTCTTTGCAACAAGAAACCCCCGGAAAACTGGCTCCTGCGGCGGACCCACCTGGTGGGACGCCATACGGGGGGTTATCCGGGACATTCTTGTCACGAGCCCATCCCGG
>JAJZMD010000222.1:0-3977 GCA_021803085.1 Actinomycetes bacterium | reverse complement strand
ACATCGACTCCAATCGTTCCAACACCAGCCGGGCTCCGGCGACATCGCTTCTGAGCCAGTCTCAGCTCCAGCTCTCTCCCTCGACGTCCGATACCCCCTCATCGGCCTTCTTCCCTTCCAGCTAAAAGCCCCCCACACCTCTGGCACCCGAGGTGTCGCCGCATGGTCTCGTAGAAGTAGGTCGCCAACGCCAGGACCGCCCATACGGACCACGGGCAGGGCGAACCAGGAAGGAAACACGCATGATCACACTTCGTAGACTCACCCTTGGCGAGGGGTACCGCTACCTCATGTCGTCGATCGCCGTCGGCGATGGCTGGCCCGATAGGGGCTCGCCCCTCACCCGGTACTACGCCGAGTCGGGGACGCCACCGGGCATCTTTTTGGGTGCTGGACTGGTTGATCTGGACGGCGGCCAGGGCGTCGAGCACGGGCACCAGGTGAGCGAAGAACACCTCATGAACATGCTCGGGCTGCTCGCCGATCCCGTCTCCGGGGAGCCCATCGGATCACCCCCACCGGCCCCGCTCGGGACCGTCGAGGCTCGCATCGAGCGGGCGATCCGGCGTTTGCCCGACGATCTTTCCGGCCCGGCCCGAGAGGCGGCAGCGGCCGGGATCAGGGACCGGGAGACTCAGCGCCAGGCCAACCAGCGAGTCCCGGTGGCCGGCTTCGACCTCACCTTCTCGCCGCCGAAGTCGGTCTCGGTCGCCTGGGCGCTGGCGGACGAGGGCACGAAGGCGGTCATCTACGAGTGCCACCGCCAGGCCATCGACTACGTGCTGGCCTACGCCGAACGCAACGTCTTCCACTCTCGATCGGGGAAGGCCGGCGTCGTCCAAGAGGACATCACCGGCGTGGTCGCCGCCAGCTTCACCCACTGGGATTCCAGAGCCGGCGACCCCCAGCTCCATGACCATGTAGTCGTCTGGAATCGGGCAAAGAGCGTGTCAGACGGCCAGTGGCGGACCCTCGACAGCCGGGGCCTCTACAAGTCGACGGTGATGCTCTCCGAGCTGCACCAGGGGGTCGTAGCCGACCTCCTCACCGAGGCGCTGGGCGTCGGCTGGGACGAGGCGACGACCCGGCAGGGCACGACCAAGCACGAGATCAGCGGCGTCCCAGCCGATCTCATGGCCGAGTTCTCACAGCGCCGGGCCGCCATCGACGACAAGCTCGACGAGCTGGTGGCCCAGTTCGCAGAGCGACACGGCCGGCCACCCACGAGCACCGAGCGCATCCGTCTCGCCCAGCGAGCGACCCTGGAAACCCGCCAGGCCAAGCAGCACCACAGCCTCGCGGAACTGTCGGACACCTGGAGGGAACGGGCCGAGCCCTACCTCGACACGGACCCGGTGGCGTTCGTCGCTGGCCTGAAGGACCGCTCCGATCTGCCGCCGCTCCGGGCCGATGATCTGCCCGACGAGATGCTGACCGACCTCGCTGGCGTCGTCGTCCAGGTCGTGACCGAGCGGCATTCGACCTTCTCTCGGGCCAACGTCTTGGCCGAAGTCCACCGGCAGATCGCAGGCGTCCGGTTCGCCTCACCGGACGACCGAGTGGCTGTAGCCGAGCGCACGGCCGACCTGTCGCTGGCCACCTCGCTCCAGATCACCCCGCCGGAGTTGCACCACACCCCGGCCAAGTTCCGGCGCATGGACGGGACCAGCAGACTCCGTCCCAAGGACCACCACCTGTTCACCACGACGACCCTCCTCGACGCCGAGGCCCGCCTGTTCGAGTCAACCAGACTGATCGATGGGCCGACCGTCCCGGTGCCCACAGTCGCCGCCGTCACGGAGGCACTGCTGCCAGGGCGGGACTTCGCACTCAGCGTCGACCAGGCGCTTGCCGTCGAGAAGATCGTCACGTCGGGTCGCCGGATCGACGTGCTTGTCGGCCCGGCCGGCACCGGGAAGTCCACCACGATGGCCGGGCTCCGGGCCGTCTGGGAGGCCGAGCACGGCCCCGGATCGGTCGTCGGGCTGGCCCCCTCGGCGGCGGCAGCCGAGGTGCTGGCCGAGGAGCTGGGCGTCGAGTGCGAGAACACCGCCAAGTGGCTGTTCGAGCACCGGCGGGCCACAACCAGTCCCCCCGCAGGGCGCAGCCCCACCACCCCCCCGGTTGTGCCGACTCCGCAGGAGTCGAGCCCACACGGCGAGGACATCGCGGATCGCTGGTCCTTCCGTCCCGGCCAGTTGGTCATCGTCGACGAGGCCAGCCTTGCTGGAACGTTCGCTCTCGACGAGCTGGCCAGTGCCGCCGCCGAGGCCGGGGCGAAGCTCCTTCTGGTCGGTGACCCGCACCAGCTCTCTGCCGTCGAAGCGGGTGGGGCATTCGCCGCACTGGTGCGGGATCGGGGCGACCTGGCGCCGGAGCTGACCGACGTGCGTCGGTTCAGCCAGGCATGGGAGCGGGCGGCATCGGTCGAACTACGGCTCGGCGACGAGTCCGCCATCGACGCCTACGAGGCCCACGGGAAGGTGCTTGGCGGCACCAGGGACGAACTGATCGAGGCGGTCTTCCAGTCATGGCAGGCCGACGTGGAGGCCGGCAAGACGAGCCTGATGATTGCTGGAGATGCCGCGACGGTCGTGGAGTTGAACCGCCGGGCACGGGCAAACCGGGTGGCTGCGGGGGTCGTCGAGGAGTCCGGCGTGGAGCTGTCCGGTGGCAGCACGGCGGGCGTCGGGGACGAGATCGTGACCCGCCAGAACAACCGCCTGCTTGCCGCTGGGCGGTCTCACGTGAAGAACGGGGACCGGTGGATCGTGGTCGCCGCCAACGACGATGGCAGCCTGGCCGTGCGTCGGGCCGGGAGCTATGGCGAAGTCGTCCTGCCCGCCGACTACGTGGCCAACCACGTCGAGTTGGCGTATGCAACCACGGCCCACCGTGCCCAGGGACGGACCGTGGACACTGCTCATGCGCTCGTCAGCCCGACGACCACTCGGGAAGTGCTGTACGTCTCGGCGACACGGGGCCGGGAGTCGAATCGGCTCTACGTCGATACGCACTACGACCCTGACCCCGAGACGGGGCATGGCACGGGCAAGCCGGTCACGCCCCGGCAGGTGCTCGAAACGGTGCTCAACCAGGTCGGTGCCGATCGCTCGGCGACCGAGACGTGGCGGGCTGAGTGGGCCAAGGTCGAGTCGATCCCGACCTTGCACGCCGAGTACCTGACGCTCGCCGCCGAGGCCCAGCGGGAACGGTGGGATGCCCTGCTCGACAGCTCCGGGCTGAGCGAGGACGCCCTCGCCGCCGTCCGATCGAGCGACGCCATCGGCCCGCTGTTCGCCGCATTCCGAGAGGCAGAGGCGAGGGGGCTCGACCCTGCCGTCGAGTTCCCGGCCGTCGTGGCAGCCGGGTCGCTCACCGGTGCCCATGACCCCGCAGCGGTGCTCCACGCCCGAATGACCGCCCACATCAAGGCGGCGGGCACCAAGCGTCAAGCGGCATCCAACCTCGTCGCCGGGCTCTTTCCGCGGGCCAGTGGCGTCATGAATTTCGACATGGACCTGGCGCTCCGACAGCGTGACGAAGCCATCGAAGCTCGGGCCAGAAGCGTCCTCACCCAGGCCCAAGAGCGAGGAGCAGCATGGGTCCAGCGGCTCGGCTGCCCACCCGAGGACCCCGCACTCCGGGCAGAGTGGGACCAGGCCGCCACGACCGTCGCTGCCTACCGGGAGCTGCACGGCTTCGGCGGCAAGCCGACCGTGATTGGGTCCGAACACGACGTGCGTTCCGTCGAACAGCTTGGCCACTTCAAGCGAGCACAGGCGGCCGTCGAGCGGGCCATTGCCCTCAGCAAGGTGGCCAGCCAGGGCGACGATCAGCCAGTGGAACAGCCGATCGATACCGTGCCGGCGGCCAGCCACGAAGGAGGGATCACGCTGTGACTAGCACCAGACGGCAGCGCAAGGAGATGGTCAAGTGGGAGCGAGCCACCCGCTCCTGGGGCACGGACCGGGCTC
>JAJZMD010000072.1 GCA_021803085.1 Actinomycetes bacterium | reverse complement strand
TCCACACCGGCGAAGACCGTCGCCCGTTTCCCGCTCACGGACCGGAAACGGAGCATCCAGCTGCGCTGGCCGGGCAGGCATCGAGCCCGCTCCAACCACACGCCGCTCCCCGTGGCCAGCGCGGCCACCCGGGCCAGCGCCTCCTCTGCCCGGTCGGTCACCTCGAGGACAGTGCCGTCGATGAACTCGACCGTCGCAGTCGGCGAGCTCGCCGCCTCCCGCCGGATCCGGTAGACGACCGGGAGCCCGTCGAGGAGACCGGCCACATGGAGAGCGAGCTCGCCTCGGCGCTGGTCCCTGTCCGCCCGCGCCGCGGACCTTTCCTGCGCCCGGCGCGCCCGTCGGCTCAGCGTCGGGCGCGGCGGTGTTGGCGACGGCACCTGCAGGCACTGGGGCTGGGGAGCTTCTCGGTCCAGAAGCGGAGGGGCCCACCACGACCACCCAACCCACCACCGGTCATTCAATGTCGCCACCTGTCTTCGGCCCACCCGCCGGCCTCGACGGCCGCCAGTGGGCCTCTCGTATTGTCCGAGCTGCGTCGTAACTCGGTCCACCTCAGTTAATCTAAGCTGTGCTAGACAAACGATATTTCATGGAGAAATTCAGCAGGGCAGCGAGGACGGGGCGCCGGTGGCCGACGACTCGTCGGTCAGGGCTTCGCCTCGAAGTCGAGCGCCAGGGAGTTCATGCAGTAGCGCTGGCCGGTTGGCTCCGGACCGTCGTCGAAGAGGTGGCCCAAGTGCCCGCCGCAAGCCCGGCAGCGGACCTCGGTGCGTGCCATGCCGTGCTTGTCGTCGGCGACCAGCTCCACGGCGTCCGCTCTGGCCGCCTGATAGAAGCTCGGCCACCCCGAGCCCGACTCGAACTTGGTGGCGGCGTCGAAGAGCACCGAGGCGCACCCGGCGCAGCGGTAGGTGCCGTCCTCGTGGTTGTGCACATACTTGCCCACCCAGGGAGGCTCGGTGTCCGCCTGGCGCAGCACCCGGTAGCGCTCGGGACTCAACTCGGTCTGCCATTCGCGGTCGGACTTGTTCATTCCAACTGTCATGGGAGCACGGTAGCGACGTTCGTTGTTCGACTGGCGGGGCCCCCGATCACGTCGCCGGCCGCGTCGGCCGCGAGCCCGTCGGGCACACTCGGCAGCATCCGGTCGGACCCTTCCTCTGCGGCGCCCCAGCCGTCAACATCCGGCGAGTCGATCTCCCAGTCCACCACGTAAGCCACCACCATCACCTCTGTTTATCGAGTCGTTGCTAGAGATACTAGCGTACTTGGACTGGTTGCCATGTGTGGTCGTCTCACGGCGGCGCGCGTCCACGACGGACTCACGACGGGTAACGCGGTGAGCGTCGCGACCGCGGGCTCCGGTCCGACTTCGGGCTCAGTGGGCGGGTGCAGTCAGTGCGCGATCGACTGCGCAGCCAGGAGCACGATCGCCAGGGTCAGCGCCGCCATCAGACTGCGCAGGCCGCTCGCCAGCCAGCGGCCTCGGCGTAGCGCAGCAGCGGCGCCGCGATCTTCGGGGGCGGTCATGACGCGGCGGCGAAGCCGGGTCATGGCCCGGGCCTGCGCCATCCCGGCCCCGCTGGCGATGACGAGGACCCCCGCGAGCGCGACGGCCGAGTCGGTGATGGGTGACCACGCAGCTGGCGGCCACGAGAGCGCCAGGCCGGTCCCGATCGCCACCAGCAGGGCGGTGGTGCCGACGAGACCGTAGCGACGACCGACGGCTCGGAACAGCGCCACCTGGGACGGCGTATCGAGGACCCGGCGGGCCGCGGCGGTCACGACGGCAAGGCAGACGAGGCTCCCCACCCAGATCGACGCCGCGACCAGCTCCACGGCGACCAGCGGCGTGCTCGTGGTCAGCATGGTCCTTTTCTCCTTGCTCATCGCCCGTCTGGCGGTGAATCGAGCCGACAGCACTGCACCGACTGGTTCGTGACACCCGATAGAAGGTTCGCTCGGTCGGCTTTGGGGCTTGTTTCTCTAGTCTATACTGGAGATAGGATCAAGAGCGGGGAAGACGAGGTCCTTCAGGATCTCCACACGAGGAGGATCATCCCATGACGATTACTGACGCCGACGCCTTCGAGGCGATGCTGGCCCATCACCGCAGCCTCGAGGACCAGGTGGTGCGGCGGGTGACTACTCTTCGAGAAGCTGTTGGGAGTGACCGCCCCTACGAGGCGGCGGTAGCTGAGCTGGTCGCCTACGTGGCCGAAGAGGTCCTCCCGCACGCGATGGCCGAGGAGCACTCCATCTACCAGGCTGCCGGCGGTCTTGCCGCCCTGGCGGGCACGGTGGCGGAGATGATCGCGGAGCACCGGCAGCTGGTGGCGTCGGTCGAAGCTCTGGCGAAGTCGCAGAGCCCAGCCGATGCCGCCGAGCTCGCCGAGTCGATCGGGACGCTGTTCACTGCCCACGTGGCCAAGGAGAACGACCTCCTCCTGCCACCGCTCCAGGCGGACGACACGGTGAGCCTGTCGCAGCTGCTGGTGCAGATGCACCGGCTCACCGAGGCAGCCCAAACCGAGACATCGACCGCGGACGATGTCTCGGTCCCCGACACTGACACGACCCTTCTCGGACTGCTGCTTGAGGCGGGCAGCGCCCTCGCAGACGCGGGCGAGGGTGATCGGGCCTGTCGGATCGTCGCCCAGGCGTGGGCGGCGCTGCGAGTCCCGAGGCCCGATCTCGCCGTGCGTGTGACTGCCACCCTGCATCGCCTAGTCCGCTCCGTCACGGCCGAACCGGTCGCCTTCTCGACCCGTGCAACCACCGGCAAGTCGGCCGACGACGAGATCCTCGACGTGCGGGAGCTCGCCCCGGCCCAGCGTCACGAGTCGATCTTCGCCGCCTACCAGGCGCTGGCCCCGGGTGCTGGCTTCGTGCTGGTGAACGACCACGACCCCAAGCCGCTGCGCTACCAGTTCGAGGCGGAGCACGCTGGCGAGCACACCTGGGAGGCCATCGAAGGGGGACCGGCGGTCTGGCGGGTGCGCATCGGCCGGGTGGGCGCTGGGACTGCCTCGGCGTCGGGCGCAGCTGCCAGCGGCGTCGGATCGGAGCCGGAGCTCGACGTCCGCCGGTTCCCGCACGGGCAGCGCCACGAGTCGATCTTTGCCGCCTACGATGCTCTTGCTGGCGGTGCCGGGTTCGTGCTGGTCAACGACCACGATCCCAAGCCCTTGCGCTACCAGTTCGAGGCGCAGCACGCCGGCGAGTACACCTGGGACTACCTCGAGGAGGGACCCCGCGTCTGGCGGGTGCGCGTCGGCCGTCCCGTGGGCGCACCTGCATGAGCACCACCCGGAGTGACTGGGCCGAGCTGGCCGGACGCGAGTACGCCTACGGGTTTGTCACCGACATCGACAGCGACCTCGCCCCCAAGGGCCTGAGCGAGGAGGTGATTCGGCTCATCTCGGCCAAGAAGGACGAGCCGGACTGGCTGCTGGACTGGCGCCTGCGTGCCTATCGCCATTGGCTCACGCTTTCGGAGCCGACGTGGCAGAACGTGGCCTACGGGCCGATCGACTACGACGACATCATCTACTACGCGGCGCCCAAGGCGAGGGTGACGCCGGGAAGCCTGGAGGAGGTGGACCCCGAGCTTCGGGCCATGTTCGACAAGCTCGGGATCTCCCTCTCCGAACAGGAGCGTCTCTCGGGCGTGGCGGTCGACGCGGTGGTCGACTCGGTATCGGTCGCCACCACCTTCCAGGCAAAGCTCGCCGAGGCGGGGGTCATCTTCTCCTCGTTCTCCGACGCCGTGCGCGACCATCCCGACCTGATACGCGCCCATCTCGGCTCGGTGGTCCCCTACAAGGACAACTTCTTCGCCACGCTCAACTCGGCGGTGTTCACCGACGGGTCGTTCTGCTACGTCCCCAAAGGGGTGCGCTGCCCGATGGAGCTGTCCACCTACTTCCGGATCAACGCTGCGGGCACCGGCCAGTTCGAACGGACCCTCATCGTCGCCGAGGACGGGGCGGAGGTGAGCTACCTGGAGGGTTGTACCGCCCCGATGCGCGACGACAATCAGCTGCACGCCGCGGTCGTCGAGCTGGTCGCCATGGAAGACGCCCGCATCAAGTACTCGACGGTGCAGAACTGGTACCCCGGCGACGCCGAGGGCAAAGGCGGGATCTACAACTTCGTCACCAAACGCGGACGCTGCGCCGGGGCGCGCTCGAAGATCTCCTGGACCCAGGTGGAGACCGGCTCGGCGATCACCTGGAAGTACCCCGGTGTCGTCCTCCAAGGCGACGGCTCGGTCGGCGAGTTCTACTCCGTCGCCCTGTCGGCCAACCACCAGCAGGCCGACACCGGCACCAAGATGATCCACATAGGCAAGAACACGACCAGCACGATCGTGTCCAAGGCGATCTCCGCCGGTCACGGCCAGAACACCTACCGGGGCCTGGTGAAGATGCTGCGATCGGCCCAGGGGGCCCGCAACCACACCCGCTGCGACTCGCTGCTCATCGGGCCCGACTGCGGCGCCCACACCTTCCCCTATATAGAGGTGAAGCATCCCTCCGCTCGGGTGGAGCACGAGGCGACCACCTCCAAGGTCTCAGACGACCAGCTGTTCTATGCGCGCCAGCGCGGCATCGGTGAGGAGGAGGCCACCTCGATGATCGTGAACGGCTTCTGCCGGGAGGTGTTCCGGGAGCTGCCCATGGAGTTCGCCGTCGAAGCCCAGCGCCTCTTGTCGGTGAGCCTCGAAGGGGCGGTCGGCTGATGCTGCTCATCGACGACCTGCACGCTTCCATTGGCGACACCGAGATCCTCTCTGGGCTAAGCCTGGAGGTGGCAGCCGGCGAGGTCCACGCGGTCATGGGTCCCAACGGGTCGGGCAAGAGCACTCTCGCCCACGTCCTCGCCGGCCGGGACCCCTACCAGGTGACCGCCGGCCGGGTCCTCTACGACGGAGCCGACCTGCTCGCCATGACGCCCGAGGAGCGCGCCGCGGCGGGGGTGTTCCTCGGCTTCCAGCACCCCGTCGAGATCCCCGGCGTGGCCAACATGTACTTCTTGCGCACCGCCCTCAACGCCCTGCGGCGCGCCCGAGGCCTCGATGAAGTCGGTCCCGTCGAGTTCCTGGCCATCGCCGAGGAGAAGCGCCGCCTGGTGGAGATGGACCGGATGCTCATGGACCGCCCGGTCAACGACGGGTTCTCCGGAGGGGAGAAGAAGCGCAACGAGATCCTCCAGATGCTGCTCTTCGAGCCGCGCCTTGCCATCTTGGACGAGACCGACTCGGGCCTCGATATTGACGCGCTACGTGTCGTCGCCGCGGGTGTCAGCTCGCTGCGATCCCCCGACACCGCCGCGATCCTCATCACCCACCACCAGCGCCTGTTGGACCATCTGGTCCCCGACCGGGTGCACGTGCTCGCCGGGGGGCGGATCGTCCGCTCCGGCGGTCCCGAGCTCGCCGCCGAGCTCGAAGCCCACGGCTACGCCGGGTTCGACACCAGGTGCAGTCGCGAGCTGCCGGCGCCGATCGGATCAGGGCGATGACACTCGCAGCTCGCACCGTGTCCGCCCACCCCAGCGAGGGGTTGCAGCTCCCGCTGGCGGGATGGCCGTCGGACCCGGACTGGCTCGCCGTCGCCCGACGCGGGGCAGCGGCGTGGGTGACGGCCAACGGGTTCCCGAGCGCCAAGCACGAAGATTGGCGCTACACGAGGATCGATCCGGCTCTCGCCATTCCCTTTGCCACCGATACCGACACCGGCCGTCGCACTGCCACCGGCGGGAGCTGGCCCGACGTGTCGCTGCGGGACCTGCTCGGCCCAGGGCTCGGCGGGATTCGCCTGGTGGTCGTGGACGGCCACTTCGCACCCGAGCTGTCGGACCACGGCTACCTGCCCAGCGGTGCACGACTCGACAGCCTGCACGACGCGCTCGCCGTCGCGCCTCATCGGCTCGAGCCCCTGTGGTCGTGGCACTCGAACGGGTACCCGCACGCCCTACGCGCCCTCAGCGACGCGCTGGCGACAGACGGGATCCTCATCGACCTGCCGACCGAGGCAGTTGTCGACGACCCGATCGAGATCGTCCTCCTCACCGTGCCGGGACGTGCTCCTCACTGGTCGCATCCCCGCATCGTGGTCCTCGCCGGAGCGGGGTCGAAGGCAACCGTGGTCGAGACTCACCTCGGCGTTCCCGGCCAACCGTCGGTGACCAACGCCCTCACCCAGGTGGTGGTGGACGACGGCGCCCAGGTGGCGCACTACGTGATCCAGGACGAGAACCTGGACAGCTTCCACTTCTCGTCGCTGGACGCCCACCTCGGCCACTCCAGTCGCTTCTCCTCCCGACTGCTCGCCGTCGGTGGCCGGATCGGCCGCCACGAGGTCCACACCGTCCTCCACGGTGAGAACGCGGAGGTCGAGCTCCACGGGCTGTTCCTCACCGGTTCCGGCCAGCACCACGACAATGCGATCCTGGTCGACCACGCCGCTCTGGGCTGTCGGAGCCACCAGATCTACAAGGGTGTGATCGACGGCGACGGCCACGGGGTGTTCAACGGCCACATCGTGGTCCGCCCCGGCGCTGTCGGCACCGATGCCCACCAGACGAACAAGAACCTGCTGCTGTCGGACCGGGCGGAGGTCGACACCCGCCCCCGCCTGGAGATCTTCGCCGACGACGTGGCTTGCACCCACGGCGCCGCCGTCGGGCAGCTCGATCCCGACGCCCTGTTCTACCTTCGCTCCCGAGGCGTCCCGCACCAGGAGGCCCGGGCGCTGCTCGTCTCGGGGTTCGTCCAGGAGGTCCTCGACTGTTTTGCCGACGGCCCCATCCGCCAGTATGCCGAACGCCTCGTCGCCGCTCACCTGGAGCCAATCATGTCAGCTGGTCGACGAGGTACCGACAGTGCATCCGACAGCGATAGCGATAGCGCGCGGGACGTCTCCGCCAGCCGATCACGAGGAGGTACGGCGAAGTGAACGAGGTCGTCGAGCTGCGACGGGACTGCCGTGCCGTGTTGATCCCGAGCGGTCGGCTGGCCGTCCTTGCCCGAGGCGAGCACGTGGCGCTCACCCAGCAGTTGGGCGGCAGCTTCACCGTCGAGATTCGCCATGGCCTCCTGGCGCGGATCGACGGCGCGGACGCCGACGCGCTCGGCGTCGAACCCCCCGCAGACGAGCAGTCCGAGGCTTGCGGCACACCCGACGTCGAACTGGTCCTCGATCGGCTGCGGACGGTGTTCGACCCGGAGATCCCGGTCAACGTGGTGGACCTTGGCCTCGTCTACACCTGCGAGGTGATCGCAGTCTCCCCCAGAGAGCACCGGGTCGAGGTGACGATGTCGATGACCGCACCTGGGTGCGGGATGGGCGATGTGCTTCGGGCCGAGGCGACCGCCAAGATCCTGGAGCTCCCCGGCATCGTCGCGGCCGACGTCGAGCTGGTCTGGGAGCCGCCGTGGGACTTGAGCCGGATGTCCGAGGCGGCCCGCCTGCAACTGGGTATGTGGTGACGCCCACCGGTGTCCGTACTAATCGAGGCCCGACACTCGCGAAAGAAAGGAGCGTATCGATGAAGGTGTGGATCGACCAGGACCTGTGCACCGGGGACGGCCTCTGCGAGGAGATCTGCCCGCAGGTCTTCACCCTGCTCGAAGACGGGCTCGCCTACGTGAAAGAAGACGGTCGGGTCCTGGACGATCCCGGCGGGTCCGAAGGTCTCGCGGCGGTGCCCTCGGACTACGAGGACGGAGTGCGCGAAGCCGCCGAGGAATGCCCAGGCGAGTGCATCTTCATCGAGGAGTAGAGGGCACCCGATGCTCCTGCGCCTCGAATGCCGCCGTGCCCGGCTCCTGTGGGACGCGGGCCGCTGGCGCCGCCGCGCAGCATGTCGAGACATGGGGCCGGAACTGTTCTTCCCGGCAGGAGAGCGCACCGTGGAGGCAGCGAACCAAGTCGCTGAGGCGAAGAGTGTGTGTGCCCAATGTGGGGTGCGCCTTCACTGTCTCACCTACGCGCTCGTCGCCAATCCCGAAGATGGGATTTGGGGAGGCCTCACGCCGAGCGAGCGCACCACGTTGCGTCGCAGGCGCGGCCTCGGACGCACGGCCGTGTCGGCCGAGATCACCCGCGGTCCTCGTCGTCACACAGACGCGGCACATCACAATGCGCCTGCGCAGACCGCTGCCGTCTGACCCCGTTCCGACCGCCGGCGGTCACCCTGGCTGGCACCTCAGAACTCCGTTGCCGTAGCTCGCACCCGTGGGCGCCGGTCAGGGCGTCACCCCTCGAGAAGCGGGAGCGTTGACGGGACCGGCCGCGACAGGAGCGTCCCCGCTGAGCCGCCCTGCGGTCAACAGGTGCACCGGGCGGATCGACAGGTTGGCCGCCACCATGATGCCGGTGACGATGAGCAGCAGCCCAGCTGCAGCCGTAGCCGCTGGAAGCGAGGCACCGAGACCCACACACAGCGCGGCGATCCCGGCAGTCGTGGTGCCGTAGGTGGCGGCGGCCCAACGGTGGTCGTAGAGGTCGGCGAACATGAGCGGCTTGCCCGACGGACCCGTGGCGACTCCCCGTGCCCGCAGTGCCGACCACACGATGAACGGCACGACCTTGTGGGCGTGGCCGACCAGTGCCTCGAGCAGCCAGCCGCCGAAGGCGGCCATAGCGGCCGCCACCAGCGCCACACCCTGGTCGTAGTGGTGCCGAAGCACCAGCGTTCCTGCGAGAGCGAGGCCGGCGCCGACGAGGAGCCACGCCGCCGAGCTAATGACGAACACGAGGTGCAAGTCGGCCTTCCTCCGGCGGTGCCGGACGTGGGCCCACAGCGACATCAGGTGGGCGCCGAGGCCGACGGCGAGGACCCCCGCCCCGACCCACGCCAGGCCGAGGATGCTCCATCCCAACCCTCCGGCAAGGGCTGCCGCTCCGATCGGGATCGTCCACACCGCGACGCTCCCGGCGCGACGTCCTGCGGGGAGGTGCGCCAGCATGAACATCGGCCACAGCTTCTCGGCGACACCGACGTAGGTGATCCCCAGCCAGCCGAACATCCCGATCACACCCATGGCGAGGTCGACGTGGCCGGAGAGCGCGAACCAGCTGCCCTGGCGGTCACCGACGAAGGCGACGCCGAGGAACGTCGTCAGCACCGCACCGGCGACGGCGAAACGCAGAGCGATGACCGGAGCGCCTTTCCCGCGCGCCGACAGCGGCGCGGTGAGGTTCACCGCCAGCGCCACGATGGCTATGCTCGCCAGCGCGCCGCCCGCCGCGGTCACGCCAAGCTGTCGAGTGGCGATCCCGAACGGCAGCGTCCACGACGCCAGTAGCCAGGTCACGAACGTGGCTCGGGCCAAGCCCAGCGAGCGCAGCGGCCTGCCGGTGATGACCGGAGTGAACTGGTGGGTCGCGCCGAGAAGCCCCATCGACAAGGTGGCCAGCACCCCGAAGTGCACCGCCGCGACGACAGGGTCCGCGCTGGGGTTCACGGCAGCCGCATTGCGCGCCCAGATCCACGCTACGCCGCAGACAACCAGCCCGGCTGACGCCGCAGCAAGGAACGCCAGAGGCACCGACGGTGGCGGCACCGCGGCGGGCACACCGGGCGGTCGGCTCCCCCAGGAGCCGGCGGCCCTGTCCGGTGGGCGTCCGGTCTCAGCAGTCATCGCCGACCGCTTCGAGTAGCGACGCCATGGTGTTCGCGGCGGCGGCCAGGGTCATCGACGGGTCGAGGTCGCCCAAGTCGATCTCCGGCCCCACGGTCCGCTCGGCGAACTCGTCGCGTACCGCGTCCCACAGGATGCCGATGGTGTCTGCGTCGACGCCCAGCGCTGACAGCGTGACATCCTCCCCGAGATCGTCGCCTTGGTCGCTGAGGAGGATTCGCAGCAGCTCGAGGACGCTTTCGGCGTCAGTGGTCCTCCCTTGCTGGTGGGTCTCAGCAGGCATGATGCTCTCGCCTCCTTCTCTTCCGAGCATCCGACGGTCTCTTCGCCCGAACCTGCACGTTGAGCGAGGGTCGCTCCTCCACGACGGGTGACGGGTCCCTGCTGGCGCGTGGGCGCATCAGTCGTACTTCTCGGTCGCGATGGCACCTGGGTCGACACCGAGGTCGACGAGTGCGGCCGCGACCGATTCGACCATGGCCGGCGGCCCGCACAGGTAGGCCCGGACCGGCCTCGTCTCGCCGAGGCATTCCGACAAGACAGCCTTGTCCACCCGTCGGTGGTAGTCGGCGCGCTCTTCGGTGGGGTCGCGGGTGATGCAATGGACGAGCCGCAGCCATCGGTGCATGTGGGCTAGGCCGGCGAGCTCGTCACGGTAGAAGGCGTGGTCGTAGGTGGCGGCTGAGCAGATCAGCCACACCGGGTCGCTTCGGCCGCGGTGCACCGCGTGGCGGACCATGGACATGAGCGGCACCAGCCCGCTGCCCGCCCCGACCAGCAAGACCGGACCAGCCTCTTCTCCTGTCCAGGTGAAGCGGCCGTAGGGGCCGCGCACCTCGAGGCATTGGCCGGTGCGGAGCCCGACCAGCCGGGGGGAGAGCAGGCCACCGGGCACCTCCCGCACGCCGAGGTCGATCACCGACGGGTCCGGGGCCGGGGACGACCCGACCGAGTAGGCGCGCTGCACGGGGCGCTGACGCTCGGGCACCTCGAGCCGGACGTTGTAGTACTGGCCGGGCAGGAACCCGCCAGGCTCGTCGAGCTGGAGGCGAAGCGTGACGGCGTCGGGGGCCTCGTCGATGACATCTGTCACCGTCGCCTGTTGCCAGATCGGCGCCGTCCTCCCTGCCGCTCGGCTCGGTGCCGTGATGCTCGAACTGGCCATCTTCCCATTATATCTCTAGTTGTCAGCAGAGTTTCAAAGCAGAAACGGTCCAGCTCCATTCAAGCCGGCGCGGCATACGGCCGTCGAGCCTTCGTAGTCCACCAGGACCACTTCGAGCTCGAAGCTCCAGCCGGCGTGTGTCAGGCAGGCGGCTCGGGCGCGCTCGCAGAGCAGGGCGAGGGGCGCCAGGCACGACTCGGCCACGCACACGTCGAAGAAGTGACGGGCCGTCGCCGTCGCGGTGGCCGCCTCCACCACCGCGGGGGGTGCGCCGGATTCCACCGCCAGAGCGGCGAGAAGCGAGGTGTCCACCTCGGAGCGGTGGAAGTGGGTCATCATCACTCCGGCCGCAAGCTTGGCCAGCTTGCCGGCCATGCCGGCGAAGATCACCTGGCGCATCCCGACGTGCGCGGCGCGGCGTAGGGCGATCCCGGTGAAGTCGCCCACCTCGACCAAACAGACCGGGTCGAGACCCGGGTAGAGGCGGGCCGCTGCTGCTTCCGAGCGAGCCCCGGTCGCCAGCACCACGGTTCGCTCGCCCTGGGCGGCGGCCACGTCGATCTGCTGGACCACCGATGCCCGGTAGGAGGCGGTGGAGAACGGGCGGACGATGCCCGAGGTTCCGAGGATGGAGATCCCCCCGAGGATCCCGAGCCGTGCGTTGGTCGTCTCGGCCGCCATCGCCTCGCCGTCGGGCACCGAGAAGGTGACCACCACCGGCTCCGGGCCGACCTCGCCGAGCGCCGCGAGGATCATCCGCCTCGGCACCGGGTTGATCGCCGGGGCGCCGAGTGTCAATCCCAGGCCGAGCTTGGTGATGGTCCCCACCCCCTTCCCCGCCCGCAGGACGCGCTCTTCGCCGGAATCAGCCCAGCGCACCTCGGCCGTCATGCGGGCGCCATCGGTGCAGTCCGGGTCGTCCCCGGCGTCCTTTACAACGACCGCACGGCCCTCGCCGTCCCATTCGATAGGAAAGCGCACGCGCCGGCCCGCTGGTAGGCCGACCTCCACTCGATCCGGCCGCACGCCGCCCCGCAGCACCGAGAACGCCGCCTTGGCAGCCGCCGAGGCGCAGGTTCCCGTGGTCCATCCGCTGCGAAGCCCTTTCCGGCCGGCGACGGTGGGGCTCATCTCGGGCTCGTGGGGAACCTGCAGTGCGCTCATACCTGATAAGTTCTAGTACCGAACAGAATAACAGGGCACATCGGGAGCACCCCCGGTGGCCCAGAAGGGAGCGAGCGATGGTTACTGTCGATGCTCGTCCGATCATCGCGTCGGGCGCTGAGCCGTTCGAGACGATCATGGCGGCGGCTGGTGCCCTCGGCGAGGGCGAGGAGCTGGTGGTACTGGCCCCCTTCGAGCCTGTGCCCCTCGAAGGCGTGCTCTCCTCACAGGGGTTCACCTATGAGGCAGAAGACCTCGGCGGGGGTGACTGGCAGGTCACCTTCCGGCGGCCGTCGTGAGCAGCCCGGCCCGAGGAGAGCCTGTCAGCGGAGGCACAGACGGGCTCGGTGCACCGCCTGGTGTGGGGCCGGACTGGCTCAAGCTGTCGGCGTCGGACGTCCTCGACGCGGCGTGGGACGCCCTCCGGGGCGTGTACGACCCGGAGCTGTACCTCGACGTCGTGTCGCTCGGTCTCGTCTACGACGTGCGCGACGAAAACGGCGCGGTGGTCGTGGAGATGACGATGACCACCCCCGGCTGCCCGGCCTCCGAGGTGCTGCCCGAGATGGCACGTGTCGCCATCACAGACGCCGTCGATGGGAGCGTAGAAGTGGACGTACGGGTCGTGTGGGACCCGCCGTGGAGCCCGGCGATGATCGACGAGGACGCGGCGCGCGCCCTCGGGTTCCGGGCCGGGTGAGCACTGCCGTGACCCAAGCACACGTCGAGGTGGTGCGGGTCTACGAGGACCCGGGTCGCAGCCCGGGCGAGCACCGGGTGCTCGTCGACCGGCTGTGGCCCCGCGGGCTCACCAAGACCTCGGTCGACTTCGACGAGTGGGAGAAGGACGTCGCCCCGAGCACCGAACTGCGCCGTTGGTATGGCCACGACCCGGGACGCTTCGGCGAGTTCGCCCGCCGCTACCGGGCCGAGCTCGCCGGCGAGCCCGGCGCATCGGCCGTCTCGAAGCTGGCCGAGCTGGCTGCCAGTCGGCGTCTCGTGCTGCTCACCGCCACCCGTGACGTCGGCCACTCCGGTGCGGCGGTGCTGCAGACGGTTGTCATCCGACCGGGAGCCAGGTAGCCGGCCGTGAGCACCCGTCGTTTCGAGGTCGAGGTCCACTCGCCGTTTCGTCTCGATCTCACCGTGTGGGCGCTGCGCCGCCGCCCGCACAACACCATCGACACCTGGGACGGCACGACCTACCGTCGCACGCTGGTCGTCGGCGGGCGGCCGCTCGGCGTCGCCGTTCACCAGGAGCCGGGAGACGACCCGGATCGATCGCTTCTCGCGGTTGAGCTGCGACGCCGCGGGGATGAGCCGAGCGACGCCGTCGTGGCCGAGGTCTACTGCAGCTTGGAACGGATGCTCGGCCTCGGCGTGGACCTCGCCGGCTTCTACGAGCTCGCCCAGCGCGACGAGCGCCTGGACAAGCTCGCCCGGTGGTTCCGAGGTGTGCGTCCGCCGCGTTTTCCGAGCGTCTTCGAGGCGCTGGTGAACGCGGTCGCCTGCCAGCAGCTGTCGCTCACCGTCGGTATCCACCTCCTCGGCCGGCTCGCCGCGACCTACGGTCCGAGGGTGCCGGGTCGTTCCGCCACGCCGGGCTTCCCCAGCCCCGACCAGCTCGCTGGGGCCGATCCCTCCCACCTGCGGAGCCTGGGGTTCAGCCAGGCCAAGGCCCGCACGATCCTCCTGATTGCCGGCCAAGTCGCTTCCGGTTCGCTCGACCTCGACGGCCTCGAACGCCTTGGCGACGATCGCGCCTTCGCGGCCTTGGTCGACCTGCCCGGGATCGGCCGCTGGAGCGGCGAGTATGTCCTTTTGCGCGGGCTCGGGCGGCTGGAGGTCCTGCCCGGTGACGACGTCGGCGCCCGCAACAACCTGCGGCGCCGCTTCGGTCTCGCGGCCGATGCCGGCTACGACGAGCTCGCCGCGCTGGGCACTATGTGGTGGCCCTACGGCGGGATGGTCTACTTCCACCTTCTCCTCGACGGCCTGGCTGGCGCAGGCCATCTGGAGGCTGTCAGTGGTGGTGCGCCACCGGGGAGCGAGGCCCGTGTCCTCAAAGACATCGACACCGGCAAAGAGAACAAGGAGGTGGCATGAGGACCGCAGTGCACGGCATGCCCCGGATCGGCTCGAATCGCGAGCTGAAGTGGGCGTTGGAGGGCTACTGGGCCGGCAAGACGTCCCTCGGAGATCTCGAGAACACTGCGGCGGCAATACGACGGGAAAACTGGCAGCAGCTGGTCGTGGCAGGAGTCGACTTCGTGCCGTCCAACGACTTCTCGTTCTATGACCACGTGCTCGATGCCGCGTCTGGCGTCGGGGCCGTCCCGGGGCGCTTCGGCCCGCCGGGGCAAGCTGTCGACCTCGACCGGTACTTCACCATGGCCCGCGGTGGGCAGCTCGACGGCGTGGCGGTTACGCCACTCGAGCTCACCAAGTGGTTCGACACCAACTATCACCAGCTGGTGCCCGAAGTCGGCCCTGACACGACGTTCGCGGCGAACCCGTCCAAGGCCGTCAGTGAGCTGGTTGAGGCCGCCAGCTTCGGGATCTCGACCACCCCGGTCCTGCTCGGGCCGTTCACCTTCTTGAATCGCAGTACCAGTGAGGTGCCTGGCTTCGATCGCCTGTCTCTCCTCGACCGGCTCGTCGAGGTCTACGTCGAGATCCTGGCCCAGCTCGGTGCCGCGGGTGCTGCGTGGGTGCGCCTGGACGAGCCGGCACTCGTCGAAGATCGCAGCCCCGCCGAGCTCGAGGCGGTCCGGCGTGCCTACCGGCGCCTCGGGGCGGCGTCGGCGCGTCCGAGCATCGCCATCTCCACCTTCTTCGGCCACGTCGGCCAGGCGATGGAGGTTCTGGCCGACCTGCCAGTCGAGGGGATCGGTCTGGACTTCTGCCGGGGCAAGGAGAACCTGTCCCTCCTGGAGCACGTCGGTGGCATCGGGGACCGGGTGCTGTTCGCCGGGGTCATCGATGGTCGCAACGTCTGGGTGAACGACCTCGACGCCTCGCTTACGCTCGTAGAGCAGCTCGGCAGTCTCTGCGGCGAGGTGGTGGTATCCACCTCGTGCTCGTTGCTGCACGCACCGGTGAGCCTGGCCGCCGAGACCAGCATCGACCCCGAGGTCCGCCCGTGGTTGGCGTTTGCCGCAGAGAAGCTGGCCGAGCTGTCGGTGCTGGCGAAGGCCACCGGGCATGGACGCGACAGCGTCGCCGAGGATCTGGTGGCCAACCGGGGCGTGCTCGCCGCCCGTCGGCGCTCAGCCAAGGTCACCGACCCGGTGGTCCGCCAGGCGCTGGCCGACGCTCCCGGCGACCCCCGCCGGACCGGGTCACCGGCAGAGCGTGCCGCGGCCCAGCAGGCACGGCTCGACCTTCCGCCGCTGCCGACCACCACCATCGGCTCATTCCCCCAGACCGCCGAACTGCGCGCCGCACGGGCCTCGTGGCGGGCCGGACGGACGACCGACGAGGCGTACCAGCGGGCACTCCGAGCAGAGATCGGCCGGGTCGTCGCCCTCCAAGAGGACCTCGGCCTCGACGTCGTGGTCCACGGAGAGCCCGAACGCGACGACATGGTCCGCTATTTCGCCGCCGCGCTCAGCGGGTTCACCCTGCCCGAGGCGGGCTGGGTGCAGTCCTACGGCTCGCGCTGCGTGCGGCCGCCGGTCCTCTTCGGCGACGTGGCCCGGCCGGCGCCGATCACCCTCGAATGGACGGGCTACGCGAGCACGCTCACGGCCAAGCCCGTCAAGGGGATGCTGACCGGACCGGTCACCATGCTCGGCTGGTCCTTCGTACGAGACGACCTTCCCCTGGGCGACGTTGCCGCCCAGCTGGGGCTGGCCATTGGCGACGAAGTGGCCGACCTCGAATGCGCTGGTATCGCCATCATCCAGATCGACGAACCGGCGCTGCGCGAAGGCCTGCCGTTGCGCCGCGCCGCCCAGTCCGAGTACCTCGCCTGGGCAACCCGGGCCTTCCGCCTCGCCAGCTCGGCGGCCGTGTCGGTCACCCAGGTCCATACCCACATGTGCTACGCCGAGCTGGCCGATGTCCTCGACGTGCTCGCGGAGCTCGACGTCGACGTCGCGTCCTTCGAAGCGGCACGCTCGGGAATGGCCATTCTCGCCGGGCTTGGCCACGCTCACTATCAAGGCGGTGTCGGCCCCGGGGTCTACGACGTGCACTCGCCGCAGGTGCCTGCCGTCGCCGAGATCACCACACTCCTGCACCGGGCCGCAGATGCCGTCGGCCCGGGGCGCCTGTGGGTCAACCCCGACTGCGGGCTCAAGACCCGCCGCTACGAAGAGACCACCGAGGCGCTCGCCCACATGGTGGCCGCCGCCCACACCGTGCGCGCCGAGCGCACCGGCACCGCCCGGGCGAGCTCGCCCGAGCGACCCGGGTCATGACTGCTTCGATCGTGGCTCCGCTCGAGCAGACGAGCCTTCTTGACGAGCCGTGCCCGACGAGGATGCCGTGACCGCAGACAGCCACCCTGACAGCTTCGGGGCGAAGAGCACGCTCGAGGTGGGAGGGGAGCGCTACGGGATCTGCCGGCTTTCCGCGCTCTCGGATCTCGGCGACGTCGCCCACCTGCCGTACTCGATCAAAGTCCTGTTGGAGAACGTGCTCCGCCACGAGGACGGCCAGCACATCGATGCCGCCGACGTCGCCGCTCTTGCCGCATGGCCGGGAACGGGCACGGAGTCAACGGCGGTGGCGTTCCACCCCGAGCGGGTACTCCTCCAGGACTTCACGGGGGTCCCGGCGGTCGTGGACCTCGCCCTACTGCGCGACGCGCTGGGCGACCTCGGCGGCGACCCATCGCTCGTCAACCCGATGGTGCCCGTCGAGCTGGTGGTCGACCACTCGGTCATCGCCGAGCTGAGCGGCACGCCGGAGGCCTTCGCTGCCAACGCAGCCATCGAGGCGGAGCGCAACGCCGAGCGCTACCAGCTCTTGCGCTGGGGCCAGCAGGCCTTCGACCGCTTCGCGGTGGTGCCGCCCGACACCGGCATCTGCCACCAGGTGAACCTGGAGTACCTGGCCCGGGTCGTCTTCGGTACCGACGACGGCGACGCGTTCCCCGACACGCTGGTGGGCACCGACTCCCACACGCCGATGGTCGGAGGATTGGGGGTGCTCGGCTGGGGTGTCGGCGGCATCGAGGCCGAAGCCGCCATGCTCGGCCAGCCGCTCCCGATGCCGATCCCGGCGGTGGTCGGGGTGGAGCTGACCGGCGAGCTCTCCCCGGTGGCGACTGCCACTGATCTGGTGCTCAGCCTGGCCGAGCTGCTGCGCCGCCACGGCGTGGTGGGCAAGTTCGTAGAGCTGACCGGTCCAGGCCTGTCGGGCCTGCGCGTCGAGCACCGGGCGACGCTCGGCAACATGGCCCCCGAGTACGGGGCTACCTGTGCCATCAGCCCCATCGACCAGACAACGCTCGACTATCTGCGCCTCACCGGGCGGCCGGCCCGCCAGGTGGCCCTCGTCGAGGCATACGCCAAGGAGCAGGGGCTGTTCTTCGAGCCCGGGGGCGATCGTCCGGCATTCAGCGAGTTGGTCCGTCTCGACCTCTCCGCGGTTGAGCCGTCGATCGCCGGCCCCGCCCGTCCCCAGGATCGGGTGGCGCTGTCATCGGCGCGCCGGTCCTTCCGGGCGGCCCTCGCCCGGCTCGAACCCGCTACGACCGTCCGCGAGGGAGTCGGCGACGAGGGAGTCGGCGGTGACGAGCCTGGGTGGCCTGTGGGCGTCGGGCTGGTCGACGGCAGCCCTGAGGAGACGTCGGCCGAGTCGTTCCCCGCCAGCGATCCCCCCTCGGCCATGGCCGGCGTCAACGACAGCGGCGTCCCGGACCCGCTGCTGCAGCCGACGCCTGCTCCGGACGCAGATCGTGGCGACGTCCCCGGGCGCCGGAGCCGGGCGGTGCCGGCGACGCTCGGCGGGAAGTCCGCCGAGCTCGACGACGGCCACGTGGTCATCGCGGCGATCACCAGCTGCACGAACACCTCCAATCCCCAGGTCATGATCGGGGCGGGTCTGCTGGCCAAACGGGCCATCGAACGCGGGCTCGTGCCAAAGCCGTGGGTGAAGACCTCCCTCGCCCCCGGATCACGCGTGGTCACGGACTACCTGGAGCGTGCCGGTCTTGCCGCCCCGCTGGCCGCGCTCGGCTTCGACCTCGTCGGCTACGGCTGCACCACCTGTATCGGCAACTCCGGCCCCCTGCTCCCCGGCGTGCCAGACGCGGTCGCGAAGGGGCACCTGGCGGTGGCGGCTGTGCTCTCGGGGAACCGGAACTTCGAAGGTCGCATCCACCCCGAGGTCCGCATGAACTATCTGGCCTCCCCGCCCCTCGTGGTCGCCTATGCGCTGGCGGGAACCCTCGACATCGATCTGACCTCCGAGCCCCTCGGCACGGCAGCCGACGGCTCTGCGGTGATGCTCGCAGATCTGTGGCCGAGCCCCACCGAGATCGACGCTGTGGTCGACGCAGTCCTGTCCCCCGAACGGTTCACTGCCTCGTATGCAGACCTCTACGACGGTGACGAGCGGTGGGCAGCCCTCGAGGCCGGAAGTGGCACGCGCTTTTCCTGGCGGGAGGACTCCACCTACGTGCGCCGGCCGCCGTTCCTCGACGAAGTGACCCGAGAGGTTCCCGCCGTCGCCGACATCGTCGGCGCCCGCGTGCTCGCGCTGCTCGGCGACAGCGTCACCACCGACCACATCTCGCCTGCCGGCTCGATCCCCGGCGGTGGCCCGGCCGGCCGCTGGCTGGGCGAACATGGCGTCAAACCCAGGGACTTCAACTCCTTCGGGGCCAGGCGTGGCAACCACGAGGTGATGGTGCGCGGCACGTTCGCCAACGTGCGGCTCCGAAACGCACTCGTTCCTGGCTCCGAAGGCGGTGTCACCCGCCATCTCCCGAGCGGCGAGATCCTCGATATCTTCGCCGCGGCCGAGCGCTACCGGACCGAAGGTACGCCGCTGGTCGTGCTCGCCGGAACCGACTACGGAGCCGGGTCGTCCCGGGATTGGGCTGCCAAGGGGACGCTGTTGCTCGGGGTGCGAGCCGTACTGGCAGAGAGCTTCGAGCGCATCCACCGATCCAACCTCATCGGGATGGGGATCCTGCCGCTGCAGTTCACTGGTGGTGCCTCGGCGCCAGGCCTCGGGTTGATGGGCCAGGAGATCTTCGACGTCTTCGGCGTGGACTCCCTCGTCACGGGTGACAGCGAGGGGTTCGTCGTGCGGGCCAACGGCCAGGATCTGCCCGTGGCAGCCCGCCTCGACACCCAGAGCGAGCGAGACCACTACCGCCACGGCGGGATCCTTCCCTTCGTGCTTCGCCAGCTGGCCGGGACGCAGAGGAGCGCACCGTGAGGCGTCTCGCACCGCAACAGGCCCACTACGACCGTGCCCGGGTACGTGGCCCTGGAGCAGCCCATGGGTGATATCCGCGGGTTCATGAAGTACGACCGGGAATTACCCCGGCACCGACCCGTGCCGGTTCGGGTTCGCGACTGGCGCGAGGTCTACGAGCCGTTTCCCACAGAGGACTCCCGGCGCCAGGCGGCCCGCTGCATGGACTGCGGCATCCCGTTCTGCCACGAGGGCTGCCCGCTCGGAAACCTGATCCCGGAGTGGAACGACCTCGTCTACGGAGACAACTGGGCGGAGGCGAGCGAACGGCTGCACGCGACCAACAACTTCCCCGACTTCACCGGACGGCTGTGCCCAGCCCCCTGCGAGGCGTCGTGCGTGCTTGGGATCAACGCCGAGCCGGTGACCATCAAGCAGATCGAGTACGAGATCGTCGAGCGGGCCTGGGCCGAAGGCTGGCTCGGAGCGAGGCGTCCGATGCAACGGACTGGTCGCCGGGTCGCGGTGGTCGGCTCCGGTCCCGCCGGGCTCGCCGCCGCCCAACAGCTCGCCCGGGCGGGCCACTCGGTCGTGGTCTTCGAGCGGGCGCCACGCCCCGGGGGTCTGCTCCGCTACGGCATCCCCGAGTTCAAACTCGAGAAGCGGGTGATCGACCGCCGTCTCGACCAGCTCGTTGCTGAAGGAGTCGAGCTTCGCTGCGGCGTGACCGTCGGCTCCCGCGGCGTCGACACCCCGTCGTCGGTCCTGGCCGGCCAGGAGCTGGTCGAGACGGCTGTGCTCCGGGCGAGCTTCGATTCCGTCCTCCTCGCCACCGGCGCCACGGTGCCCCGCGATCTCCCGGTCCCAGGAAGGGTGCTCGGGGGCATTCACCAGGCGATGGAGTACCTGACGGGGGCCAACCAGGTCGCAGAGGGCTCGTTGGACCGGCCGCCGATCGACGCCGCCGGCAAGGCGGTGGTGATCATCGGTGGCGGCGACACCGGTGCCGACTGCCTCGGCACCGCTCACCGCCAGGGCGCCCGTTCGGTCCACCAGCTCGAGATCCTCCCCGAACCGCCCCTGACCCGCAGCGACCACGACCCCTGGCCGACGTGGCCGAGAATCCTGCGGACCTACCCGGCCCATGAAGAGGGTGGCGAGCGGCTGTTCTCGGTGTCGACCACAGCGTTCGTCGGCGATGCAACAGGACCAGTTCGGGCGCTGCAAGCGCAAGAGGTTCACCTGGTCACCGATGCTGCCGGGCACAGCTCGATCGAGCCGCTCGGCGAGTCGACGTTCGAGCTTCCGTGTGATCTGGTGCTGCTCGCCCTCGGCTTCACCGGTCCCGAGCGTGCCGGGATCGTCGCCGACCTCGACCTGCAGCTCAGCGAACGGGGAACCGTCGCCACCGACTCGAGGTGGCACACCAGCCTGAACGGAGTCTTCGCCTGCGGCGACATGGTCAAGGGCCAGAGCCTGGTGGTCTGGGCGATCGCCGAGGGGCGGGCCGCCGCCGCGGCCGTCGACTGCCACCTCATGGGCGAGAGTTACCTCCCGATCGCGGTCGTCCCGGGACAGCTCCCACTCCGTTGAACCGACGGCTCGCTCAGAGGCGGGTGAACGTCGCGAAGGGAGTGACATGAGCGGTGTGGATGTCGGTCGGTTCGGGATCTGGACCTCCGCGCTGGACCGGCAACCGGCCACGATCGTCCGACAAGCGGTTGCTAAGATCGAGAGACTCGGGTTCGGGGCGCTCTGGGTCGGCGAGGCGGCACGGCGCGAGGTGTTCGCCAATACGTCGTTGCTGTTATCGGCGACCCAACAGCTGGTGGTGGCATCGGGGATCGCCAACATCTGGGCCCGTGATGCGATGGCGATGGCCGCCGGACAGCGCACGCTGTCCGAGGCATGGGACAGCCGTTTCCTCCTCGGTCTCGGGGTGAGCCACGACCGCCTCGTCGACCCACGGGGTCATCGCTACGAGCGGCCGCTGACTGCGATGCGGCGTTACCTCGACGCCATGGACCGTGCGCCGTACCTCGCGCCAATGCCCAACCCGGTGGCGATGACCCGGGTGCTCGGGGCGCTGGGACCACGCATGCTGGCGCTTGCCGGCGAAGTCACCGACGGTGCCCATCCCTACCTCGTTCCCGTCGAGCACACCGAGCAGGCGCGGGCGATCCTCGGCCCGACCAAGCTGCTGTGCCCTGAGGTCGCGGTCGTGGTCATCCCCGACCCCGAAGCCGCCCGGCGCGTCGCCAGGGCCCATCTCGCCACGTATCTCCAGCTCGCCAACTACCGGGGCAACCTCGCACGGCTCGGTTTTGGCGACCACGACCTCACCGGGGGAGGAAGTGATCGCCTCGTCGATGCCCTCGTGGCCTGGGGACCGGCAGAGCGGGTCGTTCGCCGCGTGCACGAGCACCTCGACGCCGGGGCTGATCATGTCGCCATCCAGGTGCTCACCGCCGACCCGGCGCGGGTCCCGCTCGAGGAGTGGACCGATCTGGCTGCTGCACTGCGTCTCGATCCACGATCGGGTCCTGCGCTGACAGAGACGTGACCGGCCTGGATGCGACGTCGCCCAAGATGAGCCGCGGGCCTGACGGCCACTTGAAGTAGCGCCACGCCCAGTTGACCAGCACGATGGCCCGGTTACGAAAGCCAACGAGATACACGAGGTGCAGAGCGAGCCACGCCAGCCACCCAGTGGTACCCCAGATGATCCTTCCTCCAGGGAACTGGGCGATGGCTGCGCGTCGGCCGATCGTCGCCATCATTCCCCGGTCGCGGTAGACAAAGCCGGCCGTCGGCTCATCCACGGCCCTGTGGGAGATCTGGCGAGCGACATGGTCGCCGGACTGGATGGCCACCTGGGCGATCTGCGGGAGCAGCCGCGGCGGTCCACCATCCTCGACTCGACGCGGGGAGACAGCGGCGGCGTCACCAACGACATAGACCTCTGGATGCCCATCGAGCGACAGGTCCCCACGGACAAGGACTCGACCACCTCCACCCGTCAAGGCAGGCAGCGTCGACGCGAGCGTGCCGTCGACGGTGACGCCGGCAACCCAGATCACCACCTCAGCACAAAGCTCGCGGCCATCGGCGAGCCGCACACCCCGAGCGGTCACCTCGCTGATCTGGGCACCGAGGACGAGATCTACCCTGCGTGAGCGGAGCGCACGGGCTGCATACTCGCTCGCCCTCGGGTCGAGCCCGGGAAGCACGCGACTCTGGATGTCGACCAAGGTCACCCTGGTCAGGTCCGGGTCGAGGTGGAGCCCGTCGTGGCGGACGGCGACATCGATGAGCTCGGAGAGTGCACCGGCAGTCTCCACCCCCGTCGGCCCCGCGCCGACGACGAGGACCCGCCCTCCACCGGGATCACCGTCCGCACCGTCGGTGTCGGCTGCCTCCAGCGCCAAGAGCACCTCGTTACGCACTCGACGGGCGTCGTCGAGCGTGTAGAGCGACAAGGCATGCTCGGCGACACCCGGTACACCGAATGAGGCGCCGGTGGCGCCGGTGGCGACGACGAGGTAGTCGTAGGAAAGGCCCGAGCCGCCCGACAGGTGCACGATCCGTTGGTCGACGTCGACGGCCTGGGCGCGGGCATGGAGAAACCGGATGGTCGCGTACCGGCGCAGGATGGTGCGGATCGGATAGGCAACGTCGGAGGCGTCTAATCCGGCCGTTGCCACCTGGTAGAGGAGCGGCTGGAAGGTGTGGAAGTTGCGCTGGTCGACCACGACCACATCCAATGGCGCCTTCGCCAACCGGCGGGCGGCGGCCAGACCGGCGAACCCGCCACCGAGCACCACCACCCGCACAGGTTTCGCGGGATCGGGATCGGCTTGATGATCAGCTCCGATCGGTTCAGACGTTCCAGCTCCGAAGTGCTGGCGGCGTCGGACCCGCTGCGTGTCGCTCGGAGAACGCTCGCTGGTGACGTCGGATCCGACCACGCCGTGACTCCCTCTGTTATTCTAGTTGATAGCAGATATACTAGCCTTTAGGGTTCGAAGAAGGCTGCGGAGGTGGTCATGAGAAAGGTTGTAGGTCGGGGCAGGGAGTATGGGTTGGGTCAGGCGCACCATGGCCGCCTCCGCCACGAGGCGTTGCTGACCTTGGCCCGCAAGGTGCACGCGGCAGCGCTCGATGGGGACACCGAGTGTCTCGAGTGGGCAGCAGCACACCTGCGCGAGGCCCTCGCCGATCACCTGCAAGGCGAGCGGCGCTTCTTGCTCAGGGTCCCGCCAAGCACGGCGCGCGACCTCGCACGAGGGCAGGCGCGCCTCCTCTCCGATGTCACAGCGCTGCTGAACGCTGCCGTCACGGGGTGTGGCGACGAGCGCGACCGCTGCGCGGCCCGCGCCGAAGAACTCGTCGCCCGTTTGTACCTGCAGGCTCGAGACGAGCGGGTCATCTCGCATGATCCGGCGGCTTGAACGTGCCTGAAGCCGAAGGAACCGAGCGATGACCGTCCTCTCCGACGCGCCACCCACCGCCGACTCCGCTCCGCGACCCTCCGACTCGGCCCCAGGCGCGGACCAAGAGCACTCGTTCAGGGGGAGGCCCGGCGGCGTGGCCATCGCATCCGACGGCACCGTGTGGATCTCCGGTCCGCTCGGCGGGACGATCTGGCAAGTACAAGACGGCCAAATGATCCCAGTCATCGGGCCGTCTCGGAGTGGGGACGACCCTGCGTCGGCGCAGACGGTGCGGCTCCTCGCGCCATCAGGCATCGCCTTCGGCCCCGACGGCACCTTGTACGTCGCCGACCCGAGCGGACAACAGGTGTGCGCCGTCACACCGGACGGCCTGATCCGGTTGGTGGCCGGGGGCGCGAACGGCTACCGCGACGGTCTGGGAGCAGACGCGCAGTTCCGCTACCCGTCGGATGTAGCCGCCGACGCCAACGGCACCGTGTACGTGGCCGACACCGGGAACGACCGCATCCGCCGCATCACCCCCGACGGGAACGTTACGACCCTGGCCGGCTCCATCTACGACTACGGCGACGGTCGGGGGCCCCATGGCCGCTTCCGCCGACCTGGCGCGCTCGATGTCGGCGTCGATGGAACCTGTTATGTCGCCGACACGGGGAACAATGCGGTGCGGGCTATCGCACCTGACGGCGACGTCGCCACCCTGGCCGGCTCGCCGCCTGGCGGCGACCACGACGGCACGGGTGCAGACGTTGGGCTGCGCTGGCCCACCGGGATCGTGGCTGGACCGCGAGGCGACGTCTGGGTCGCCGATCACGGGAATAGCGCGGTGCGGCGCATCGACGTCGTGACAGCCACGAGCTACACCGTCTTACGCCTCGACGGTCCACGCTGGCCGATGTCTGTGGCGAGATTCAAGGACGGCAGCGCCGTCGTCACCATCGCCGAGCTTCCAGATGCCCACGCGCCGCAAGCGACGATCCTCGTGATCGACGCTCCACGATGAGTCTCGCCGCACCGTTTGCACCGGCCAGTCACCGGCGCTTCCTCGCCCCTGACCGGGGGCGTCTGTGGAACGAAGCCCGGGTCAGTGCGGTCACGCCCGAGTCGACCTCCGCCACCATCTTGCGCTTGGCGCTTCCGGACGTCCCCGAGTTGCGAGCAGGCCAGTACCTGCTTCTCCGCCTCGCCACCGCGGCACCTCCCGGTGTGGTCGAGCAGGCCTACTCGGTTTCGTCGTCACCGTACCCACCGGGTGCTGCGATCGAGATCGCCGTCCGAGAGGTCGCCGGCGGGCGCGTCTCGCCGCTCCTCGCCCACCACGTCCAGGTGGGTGACCTGCTCCATGTACGAGGACCCTTCGGGTTCCTCACCTGGAGCGAAGAAGACGGCGGACCGTTGCTGCTCCTCGGCGCTGGCAGCGGGGTTGCCCCCCTCATGTCGATTGTGCGCTATGCCGCCGCCAGGGGCGCGACGACGCCGATGACGGTACTGTGCTCGAGTCGCGACCGCAGCACCGTCCTGTTCCGCCAACCCCTCGAGAAACTGGATCGTTCAGAACCCTGGCTGTCCATCGTCCACACGTTCACCCGAGACAGCGACGACTCCTACCCCCGCTACCACCGCCGGATCGACGCCGTCATGATCGCCGAGGTGACCGCCACTTCGTTCGGCTCGGCTCGTGCGGACGTCACCTATCTCGTGGCCGGACCGCCAGACATGGTGGCAGCGGTGCGCCGTGCACTGTCCGAGCTGGGGGTGCCCGACGCCCGGATGGCCAGCGAGGACCACGCATGACGAAGTGCCCGGAGTTCGCTTCGGACGCCGCAGCAGCGTCGGGCGCGTCGCAGCGACGGTGCCGCACCGGGAATGAGGTCACCGCGATGGCCGCCTATCGACAACCAGTCCGCCCACTCGTGACCGTAGAGGAGGTTTTGCGATGACCGACAGCGTGTACCACCCGGCGACGCGAGAGCTGGCGCAGCGACGCAAGGAGCTCGCTCCCGAAATCCACGAGGCCTTCGAGCGCTTCAGCCACGCGGTATTCGCCGAGGGTGCCCTGCCCGAAAAGACCAAGCAGCTCATCGCCGTGGCCGTCGCCCATGTGACGCAGTGCCCGTACTGCATCGCAGGCCACACCCAGCTGGCCCGGCGCAAGGGCGCGAGCCCAGAAGAAGTCATGGAGGCGGTCTGGGTGGCCGCCGAGATGCGCGCCGGAGGCGCCTTCGCTCACTCCACCCTCGCCTTGCACACGATGCAGGAGATGGAAGACGCCTCCGACGGGCCTTCCCCAGGACGCCGACCACCGGCTCGCGATGCCGGGAGCTGACGCGGCAGCGCTGCCTGCCGATGTGCTCGCCCAGGCCATAGCCCAGGCGCCCGATGCGGTCGTGATCGTCGACGCCGCCGGAGAGGTCCGGTACTGGAACAAGGGCGCAGAGCGCATCTTCGGCTACCAGGCCCACGAGATGCTCGGCTCGACGCTCGATCCCATCATCCCCGAGCGGCTGCGCCAACGTCACACCGAGGGCTTTCGATCGGCGATTGCCCGCGGCTCGAGCCGCTATGGCGACGACGACCTCCTCGCCGTTCCCGCCCATCACGCCGACGGGCGGATGATCTCGATCGAGTTCAGCGTCGCACTCGTGACCGCCGACGACGGATCCGTGGCGTATGTCTCCGCCATCATGCGGGACGTCACCGCGAGGCGCGCCCGAGAACAGGAGCTGCGCCGGCGGCGAGAGGCGCATGAACCAAGCCAGCCGACACCGTGACCGGGCGGGATGGCCGCTCGATGGCAGGCACCGCGCAGCTCATGGAGTTCCTGGCTTCCTCATCCATCGCGACGAAGCGAGATGAACGCTGGCCGCGCCCCGATCATGCAAGCTGCCTACGTGGAACAGCTCGGAGCGGCCGACGAGGTGCCGGTGGCGGGGTCCACGCCCGGATCACCGGGAACCTCCCCATCTTCTTCGCCGTCGAGGTGCACGCCCGCCTCGAAGCCGATCACGTGCATGGCCGCGTGATGGTCCGCCCATGACCCCCGCCTGGCTCTATGACCTTGCCTTGTGCCTCCACCTGCTCGGTGCGTTCTCCCTCGTCTCGGGAACCGTCGTCGCCGGGGTGGGCTTCGAAATGGCCCGTCGGCGCACCAACTGTGCGGAGATCGCCCTGTTGCTCGGCCTCGCACGGATCGGTGCCGTCCTGGTCGTGGCAGGAACCCTCTTCGCGGCTGGTTTCGGGCTGTGGCTGGTGGATCTCGGGCATTGGGGCTACGGAACGCCCTGGGTGGACGCGGCCATCGGCCTATTGACCCTGGTCGTCGTCATCGGGTCGATCGGCGGCCAGCGACCCAAGCAGGCGCGCAAGCTCGCCACCAACCACGCCACCGAGGACCTCCCGCCCAGCGCCGAGCTTCGCTTCCTGCTCGACGACCGCATCGCGATCGCCCTCAACTACCTCGCCGCGGTAGCCCTGCTCGCCATCATCGTCCTCATGGTGGTCAAACCCGGCTCGGCGCACCAGTAGCCGTCGCGCCGCCTCGAACCCGCATCCTCTCCTACGATCCTTGAGTAGGGCATGTGCATAGGGCTGCACAAGGCACGCCCTGTGCAGCGCCCTTTCGCCGCCGACCTGGCGGCGCGAACCCGCAGCGTGTCGGTCCGCGCCTGCCCTGGCGCGCCGCCCTTTTGCCCTATGCAGGAGTTGAGTAGGACCCCACAAACTCGCCCCACAAACGCAGAAGCCGCCGACCAAAC
>JAJZMD010000074.1 GCA_021803085.1 Actinomycetes bacterium | reverse complement strand
GCATGGCTGCGAGGTGAAAATCGCCCGATCCGGGTGCAGCACCGCGGGCAGCTCGGCGATGTGCTCTTCAAGCCAGTCGATCTCGGCGTGCAAGGCGCGCAGCATCGCGACACAGGCGAGGGTCACCGTTGCCCGGGCATCGCCGTCCTCGCGTCCCGCCGGCGCCTCGCGCATGTGTTGAGAGGGCTCGGAGGCGCTCTTTTTGTCGCAGCAGCGATTGGCGGCGAGCCACGCGGCACCGCTTGGCGGGGAGAAATGTACGAGGAAGCTCGGGCTGATCGCGCGGTCGATGTCATAGAAGCCGCCAACTGCGCCGGGAAAGACGACGAGCAGATTGACCCGCGGCTCGTTCGCGACATGGATCCGGCTCTCGACGAGCTCCTCGCAGGCCTGCGCGGGCACTCGCAGCGTCACCGCGCCAGCTCGGCCGCGCTCGAGGCTCGGCCAGCGGTGTGCGTCGCCGCGCGGGCAATCCGCAACCATACGGGCGTCCTGGTGTGATCGAACCTCTTGCTGTCGAGGGCGTAGCGGTCCCACAACGCCCTCGTGGTGCGACTCGCCACGACGACCGCTTGGTCTTGGGGTGTGGCGGCTGGTTGCCCACTGAACGGCGCTCTTTGGCGTATCGCCCGATCGCCACTCAGCACGTCCTGGGCTACCGGACCTCGCTGAACTCATCGTGGCGATCGAGCCGCTAGCGATCCCCGGGGGTCGGTCCCATGAGTAGTGGTACACCCATCAGCGCCGCGTCAGGGGCGGCCCCGGCGTCCTTCCGGCCCGCCTTCGTCGCCGTCAGCCTCAAGCTCTACCTCTCCCATCACGAGACACTGTCGTGGTGCACCGCCGTGGCGTCGCTCGCTCGCGGCTGCGCGGCGATCGCGGCGGGCCGACTCGAGCTCGCCGTCCTGCCGGCGTTGACGGCTGTCTCGCCAGCGGGCGAGATCCTCCGTCCCGCGAGGGTCGCGCTCGGTGCCCAGGACCTCTGGGTGGAGGACCGTGGTCCCTACACTGGCGAAGTGAGCGGCGCGGACCTCGCGGCGCTCGGCTGTCGGTACGCCGAGATTGGCCATGCGGAGCGCCGCCGGCTCTTCGGGGAGACCGACGCTCTGATTGGCCGCAAACTCGCTGCCGCGACGCGCAGCGGGCTCACGCCGTTGCTCTGCGTCGGCGAAACCGAGCGCCGCGATGCACGGGAAGCGGCGAGCACCTGTCTTTCCCAGCTGCGCGCCGCGTTGGCGGGCGCCGGAGACCCGGCGCCGGCGGAGCTCGTGGTCGCCTACGAGCCCGTCTGGGCGATCGCGGCCGAGGCCCCGGCGCCGCCCGCGCACATCGCCACGGTCTGTGCGGCGATCAAGGAGTGGGCGCAAAGAGCGCCGGCGGCCCCGCGGCTGCGCGTCATCTACGGCGGCACGGCCGGCGAAGGGCTCGTCGCCCAGCTTGGTGACAGCGTAGATGGGCTGTTCCTCGGGCGGTCGGCGCACGACCCCACGCGGCTTGCCCGCGTGCTCGACGAGTTCGGCCCAGGAGCTCGGTAAGCCCGGTCTGTGACGGACGTCCGGCGGGGTACTCCCCAGGAGGCGACGAGCGCCCCTCGCCCCGTCCGGGCCCCCTGCTCATTGGCGTTCACGCGGGGACCGTCTTTCGACTCATGGGGGCTCACGAGTCGAGCGCCCCCAGGAATCCCCCCGCACATCTCGCGCGCGAACCTGAGCGCTTCGGGAGGCGCACAGAACATGGCGCAAACCGCCCTCGGCTCTCTTGGTCAGGGCCCGGTCCATCCCAGGACGCGCGTTCGACGATCGCGGCCTTGTCGGTATCCCGCCGAGGTGACGAGCGGCCGACCAACTCGGCCTCGAACTGCGCGAGGCCGAGTTGGTCGAGCTCCAGAGCGCGGCTGCCTTATTTTGCGACGAGCGGCTTTGCGGATGCGAAGCCGCTCGCGCTCACCGACGCTGTAGGTAATGGCCTGGGCGGGAATGCCGAGGGTAGCGCTCGATCTCGTCGGTCATGGAGGCTTCGGCGCGCCGGGAGGCTGCCGCCATGAAGGAACTGCCAGGTCCGCGGCCCAAGTCTCGCCCGCGCGTTCCTCGGTCTTTGGAGCTGCGAGGTCGAAGTGCTGCCCGATGTCCACAACCACCCGTGCCGCCCGTATGGTTTGGCTCACGAGCGGGCGAGCTGCCCACCCGGATCCTCGAAATAGCCGAGCTCATCCATCACCCGTTCGGTGTGCAGGCCCCAACCCTCACAATGCCCCTCCCACCGCCAACGACACGGCCCGCCGCCGTGGCAAGGACCGCGGCTCGGCTGGTTAACAGCCCAGTGTCACCACGGTTCCCGTAGCGGAGTTGCCCGGGTCGGGCGCATAGCCCGGGGTCGTCTTCACGACCGCGATATCCACCGCATTTCCGGAGATCACAGCGCCTGTTTGGTGGATTGAACTCGCGACGATCACACCCATATAGCTCGGCAGCGGACCGCTCGGGGGAAGGTCGCTGTTCCCGGCGCGGCTAGTCCAGCTGGACCCGCAGGTGCCCGTGGCTCCTGCCGCGAAGCCCTTGAACGGCGCGGGGGCGGCTCCCCCACTCGGCTCATTGCGGTCTGCCCAGTGTGCTCCCCAGAATGTCACCGTGCTGCCAACCAACGCACTCGCGTTGCCGACGACAAACGCACCACCCTTGGGCAGCCCATAGATCAATACGCTGGTCTGAGCGGTTGCCCTGCTTCCCCCGTCGTCAATGACCTTGACGGTGATGGACTCCGGGCCAAGCGCGGTGTAGGTATGGCCGCCCGACACGGTGAAGGTACCGGGCCCGGACTGGGCGACAGAGCCGCTGCTCGTCGTGCCATCCCCCCACGCGATCGAAACAGATCCGCCCCCCGATGTGAAGTCGGCTGTGGTGGCATTGGGATTTGCATCGGTGAAGGTTGCGAGCGTTCCGCTCACGGTCTGGGTCGATGCAGGTATCGGCACGCCCGTCGCTGACAATGTCGCGTCTCCAACGGTCGCCGTCGTCGTCACCTCGTCTGACTGGCCACCGGGGACCGTTATGTCGACCGTGATGGTGTAGCTGCCCTCATCGGCATAGGAGTGTCCTCCCACGACGGTGAACGAGCCATTGCTACCCGTCACGGTCCCTTGACTGGAGGTGCCATCACCCCAATTCACTTTTGCACTAAAGGCACTCGTCCCGACGGTTGGATCCGACTCGGAGATCGTCGCGAGATTCGCCGTGATGGAGCTTCCCTCGGTCGCCGAAACGGCACCGCCTGCGCTCACCGTTACCGTCGGCGTCGGTGGCTGGAAAAAGCATGGGGCGAGCTTGTCAATTTCCCTAGACTGCGTAACGTACAAACAGCCATCTGGTCCGGTGATCGCCAATGTCACCACGCGTGCCACCGCTCGCAACTATCGATGCGGCGTTGCCGTTGTTGGTATCAATGCGAAGAATCGTCCCGTCATTGTTGTTGATGAAGACATTGTTTGAGACGTTGATACCATTGGAGGTGACATTCGGCTGGGCAATACCGATGCCGTCGACACCGCGACCGTCTGGGACAGTGGCAAGGATGGTTCCAGAAGAACTGATCTCTACGGCTGCGGCCATTACGGTCGCCGCCGCCCAGATCGTTTGGCCGCCCGTAGCGATCGAAATCCCATCGACCTGACTCGTGAGCGCGACGTGTGTGACGATTGGCGAAGTGCCCGTCGGGTCTTGAACACGGAAGACGCCACACGCTGTGCCAACGTAGAGCTCATTCGTCGTCGGGTCGGCCGCAATACCCTCCGCCGAACCACATGGCAGCTGTACGTGTGTCTGCGAAACGGCGAGCGTGTTCGGATTGAAGGTGAAGATCGCCTCGCCGAGCTCGGTCGCGAAATAGTTACCATTTGCATACGCGAGGCCAAACAGATTATCGGTGGCCGACGCAAGGGGAGTACTGCCACCCGTCAGTGGATACTTATACAAGTTCCCGTTGCCGAAGTCGGTAACGTAGAAGTTGGTTCCATCATTTACCATGCCGATAGGACCGATGCTGCCGGTAGGCGGTAGCGAGATAAAGTTGGCCGCGCCAGTGATGGGCGGAGAGAAGCTCGTGAAGTCAGAGGTGCTGGCGACCGCGGTGCCAACTGACGAAAGCTCGGTAAGCCCGGTTGCACCGGCAAGAAGGACCGTCGCGGTCAATGCTGGCGCGAGCAGTTTCGGCAAGCGCCGCGATCTTGGCAGACGTCTGGACGTGGATAGCATGTTTGCCCCCTCGACTTCGAGGCTGTGAGCGCGCTCGTAAGTCTGCGATATACGTACTCGCGCGTCGCGTGCATAGTCAATGGTGGCGTGATCGCCACGAGGGCGACGTGGACTTCATGGCCTCTGGCACCCAGCACAGCTCATGCGGGCTGATGTTGTAAACGCTCCACGTGCTCGAACCTTCGGCGAAGGTTCGAGTGATGACGCCTGCGCACGTGGTCGTTCCACCCAGCACGACGATCGGATACGGCGGTCTTCGCCCAGGAGACCGAGTCGAGGCTCACCGCGGTCGATGTGCAGCTCGCCCACCTCGGTGCCGCTGTGGTCCGGGACTTGTCGGCGGTCGCCTTGGTGGTGGCACGCGGCTGCATCCGGGGACGTTGATCGGATCCGACCGGAAAGACCAGCTCCAAGCACCCCCGCCGATCGACCTCGCGCTCTTGGGGGGCGGGGTGCTTCCGAGCTCGCCGACCACCCGACGCGTTGACGTCGTTCGATCGCACCGTCGAGCGGTCCGATCCGACGCCAACGGTCAGCCTCGAGTTCAGCAACCGGTCCGCGCGGCGGACTCATCACCCATGTTGGTCCGCTCTTTGTGGCACCCGCGCCGCGCCGTCTGGTTCGG
>JAJZMD010000112.1 GCA_021803085.1 Actinomycetes bacterium | reverse complement strand
GCTGCTGGTGGCGGGGGGCGGCGCGGGGGGCGCCAGGGGCGCGGGCGGCGCGACGATCGGGGCGGTCGGGGAGGTCGACCCCGCGGTCGCCGACGTGCTCGGGTACTCCGCAGACAACGGCCGGATCGGCTGGCTCGAGGTGGACCTCGGGCTGCTGCTCGACCCGTCGGTCACGCCGAGGCGGCCTGCCCAGGCCCGCGCGCTCAGCCGGTTTCCCTCCGCCGACGTGGACGTCGCGCTCGTCGTCGCCGACACCGTGCCCGCCGCCAGGGTCGAGGCGGCGCTGGTGCGCGGCGTCCGGGGGGCCCGCACAGGGGACGGCGGGCTGCTCGAGTCGGTCGTGCTGTTCGACGTGTACCGCGGTCCCGGCGTCCCCGAGGGTCACCGCAGCCTCGCCTACCGCCTCCGGTTCGCAGCCTCGGACCGGACGCTCACCGACGAGGAGGTCGGGAGCCTCCGCCGGCGGGCCATCGACGCCGCTGCCACCGCCACCGGTGCGGTGCTTCGATGACGGGCCGGCCGGCTGAACGATCGGCTGCAGCCGCCAGGTCGCCGAACGGGCGCCGAGTGACAGCCGAACGGGCGCCGAGTGGCCGCCGATTTGCATAGATATGCGGTGGTCTGTCTAGACTTGCACCGATGAAGGCTGGAGTCGTGGGGGCGTCGGGGTACGGCGGGACCGAGCTCCTCCGGTTGTGCGCCGCCCACCCCGAGCTCGAGGTCGTGGTCGCGACCGGTGGCACGAGCGCCGGCGAGCCCGTGGGGCGGCACACCCCCGCGCTGGCCGCCGCCTACCCGGCGCTCCGGTACGAGCAGACCGACGTCGGCGCGCTCCGCGGCCTCGACGCCGTCTTCCTCGCGCTGCCGCACGGCGAGTCGCAGCGCCTGGTCCCGGAGATCGCGGGCCGCGTCGGCGTCGTCGTCGACCTCGCGGCGGACTTCCGGCTGAAGGACGCGGCCGCATACCCGCGCTGGTACGGAGGGCCGCACCGCGTCCCGGAGATGCTGGCCGGCTTCGTCTACGGGCTCCCCGAGCTCTTCCGCGACGAGCTGCGCGGCGCCCGTCTGGTCGCGGTGCCCGGGTGCTACCCGACCGCGGCTGCCCTCGCGCTCGCGCCTTTCGCCCGGGCAGGCGCCGTGGAGGGCGGGGTGGTCGTCGACGGGGCGAGCGGCGTGTCCGGCGCGGGCCGCTCGACCGCACCGGGCCTGCAGTTCGGCGCCGTCGACGAGGACTTCCGGGCGTACGGCCTGCTCACGCACCGGCACACGCCCGAGATGGAGCAGGTGCTCGGCCGCTCCGTGCTGTTCACCCCCCATCTGGTCCCGATGGCGAGGGGGCTCCTCGCGACGTGCTACGCACGGCCGGCGCTCGCGCTCACGACCGGCGAGGCGATGGGCCTTCTCGAAGAGACGTACGCCGAGGAGCGGTTCGTGGTCGTGACCGAGGAGCCGCCGTCGACGAAGTCGACCACCGGCTCGAACACCGCGCACGTGACGGCGAGGGTGGACGAGCGGACCGGTTGGCTGGTGGCCCTGTGCGCCCTCGACAACTTGGTGAAGGGCGCGGCCGGCCAGGCGGTGCAGTGCGCCAACCTCGCGCTCGGCCTCGACGAGGGGGCAGGGCTGCCGCTCGCCGCGGTGTACCCGTGAGCGTCACCGCCGCTCGGGGGTTCGTGGCGGCCGGAGGGGCGGTCGGCATCAAGGCGGACGGGTCCTCGGACGTCGCGATCGTCGCGACCGCCGACGGCCGGGCGGTTCCTGCTGCCGGCGTCTTCACCGAGAACCGGGCCTCGGCGGCGCCGGTGCGGGTCAGCCGGGAGCACCTGGGCAAGAGCGCCGGTCGGGCGGCGGCGGTCGTGTGCACCTCGGGGAACGCCAACGCGGCGACGGGGCCGGCGGGGATCCGCGCCGCAGAGGAGCTGTGCGCCCTCGTCGCGAGCGGGGTCCGCGCGGCCCCGCACGAGGTGCTCGTGTGCCAGACCGGCCTCATCGGCATCCCGTTCCCGTTCGAGGTCCTGGGCAAGGTCGGAGCGGTCGTGCGCGCACGGGCACCGGGGGAGGACGCAGCGCGCGCGGCCGCCGAGGCGATCATGACGACCGACACGGTGCGCAAGGAGGCGCTCGCGCACGTCGAGCTGGACGGCTCGCGCTGCACCGTCGGGGGCATGGCGAAAGGCGCGGCCATGCTCGCCCCGCACATGGCGACGATGCTCGCGGTGCTCACGACCGACGCGGAGGTGGCGCCCCCAACGCTGCACGCGCTCCTTCGCGACGCGGTGGACGCGTCGTTCAACCGGGTCACCGTCGACGGGTGCACCTCGACCAACGACACGGTGCTGCTGCTGGCGAGCGGCGAGGCCGGCCCGATGCCGGCGGACCGGCTCGGCGCCGCGGTGGCCGAGGTCTGCCGGTCGCTCGCCGCCCAGATGGTCGCGGACGCGGAGGGGGCGACCAAGGTGGCGCGCGTCGTGGTCACCGGCGCGGCCTCCGACGCGGAGGCGCACGCCGCGGCGCGCAAGGTCGCGACCTCGCTGCTCGTCAAGTGCTCGCTCAACGGTGCCGACCCCTACTGGGGGCGGGTCGTGAGCGAGCTGGGCGCCGCCGGCGTCGCGTTCGAGCTGGACCGGACCTCCGTCTCCTACGGCGGGATCGTCGTCTGCGAGCACGGGGTCGCGGCTCTGCACGACACCGAGGCGGTCGCGAGCCACATGGCCGGGAGGGCCGTGGAGATCTCGTGCAGCCTCGGGATTGGCTCGGGAGAGGGCGCGGTGCTCGCCACCGACCTCGGCCACGGGTACATCGACGAGAACCGGACCACGTCGTGACCGCCGGCGGGCTGGACGGAGCGCGGGCCGGGGTGCTCGTGGAGGCGCTTCCCTACATCCGGCGCTTCCGCGACGCGGTGGTCGTCGTGAAGTACGGCGGGAGCGCCCTCGCCGGCTCCGAGGCGTCGCCTCTCGCGTCGTTCGCCCAGGACGTCGTGCTCCTCCACTCCGTCGGGGTGAAGCCCGTCGTCGTCCACGGGGGCGGGCCACAGATCGGCGAGCTGCTGCGGCGGCTGGGCAAGGAACCCGAGTTCCGCGACGGGTTGCGCGTCACCGACGCCGACACGCTCGACGTCGCTCGGATGGTCCTCGTCGGCAAGGTCAACCGCGACATCGTCTCCGCGATCAACGTGCACGGACCGCTCGCGGTGGGGCTCTCGGGGGAGGACGCCAAGCTGATCACGGCCGCCGCCCACTCCGGCGGGCTCGGCTTCGTGGGGACGGTCCTGGGCGTCGACGCGACCATCCTGCGGCGCCTGCTCGCCGAGGGGCTGATCCCCGTGGTCGCGACGATCGGCACGGACCACAGCGGGCAGGCGTACAACATCAACGCGGACACGGTGGCCGGCGCGCTCGCGGAGTCGCTCGGCGCGGAGAAGCTCGTGTTCCTCACCGACGTGGAGGGGTTGCGCTCCGACGCCTCGGACCCGGGCTCGCTCGTGCGGCAGGTGACGGCCGACCAGCTCTCGCAGATGCTCGAGTCGGGGGCGGCGGCCGGCGGGATGGCGCCGAAGGCCGAGGCGTGCGTTCGGGCGGTGCAGGGGGGGGTGCGCCGGGCGCACGTGCTCGACGGCCGGGTTCCGCACGTCCTGCTGCTCGAGCTGTTCACCGACGGGGGCGTCGGCACGATGGTGGTCCCGTGACGCGGCCTCGGCGAGGGGCGGAGGTCGGCTCGTGTCGCTGATGGGCACCTACGCGCCCGTCCCGGTGGTCTTCGTGCGGGGCGAGGGGAGCGTGCTCTTCGACTCCGAGGGCCGGCGGTACCTCGACTTCGTCTCGGGGCTCGCGGTGACGTCGCTCGGGCATGCCCACCCCGACGTGGCCCGCGCGCTGTCGGACCAGGCAGCGACGCTCCTGCACGTGTCCAACCTCTACGGCAACGTGCTCGCGCCCCAGGTGGCGGCGACCATCGACCGGCTCGTCGGAGGCGGGGACGCTCCAGCGGGCGGCCAGGTCTTCTTCTGCAACTCGGGAGCCGAGGCGAACGAGTGCGCCTTGAAGCTCGCGCGCCGTTGGGCAGGGCGCGGCCGCCACGTCGTGGTGTCGACGTGGAACTCCTTCCACGGCAGGACCCTCGCCACCTTGACGGCGACGGGCCAGCCGGCCAAGCACGTCCCCTTCGAGCCGTTGCCCGAGGGCTTCGTCCACGTGCCCTACGACGACCTCGATGCGATGGCCGCCGCGCTCGACCCGGCGACGGTCGGCGCAGTGCTGGTCGAGCCGATCCAGGGAGAGGGCGGCGTCGTCGTCCCGTCGTCGGACTACCTGGCGGGCCTGCGACGGCTGTGCACCGAGCGCGGGGTCCTGCTCATGTGCGACGAGGTCCAGACGGGCCTCGGGCGGACCGGGCGCTGGTTCGCCTTCCAGGCGCAGCACCTCCGACCCGACGTGGTCACGATGGCGAAGGCGCTCGGCAACGGTGTCCCGGTGGGAGCCTGCTGGGCCAGTGCCGAGGTGGCGGCCGCCTTCTTGCCGGGCGACCATGCGACGACCTTCGGGGGCCAGCCGCTGGCGATGTCGGCGGCTCGCTCGACGCTCGAGGTGATGGAGCGCGAGGACGTCTGCACCAGGGCCCGCCGGGCAGGCGCACGTCTCGCCGCAGGGCTCCGGCGGCTTCCCGGCGTGACCGAGGTGCGCGGCGAGGGGCTGCTCCTCGGAGCGCAGCTCTCGTCGCCGAGCGCGGCGGAGGTCGCGGCTGCCGCGCTCGCTCGCGGGCTCCTCGTGAACCCTGTGCGCACCGACACGCTGCGCCTCGCGCCCTCGCTGCTCGTGGAGGACGTCGCGCTCGACGAAGCGCTCGGCCTCCTGGGCGGCGCGTTGGCCGAGGTCCTCGGCCCCGGCGACCCTGCGGCGGGGGAGGTCGCCCCGTGAGGCTCGGCAAGAACCAGCGCCAGCACCGGATCGCGCGCCTGTTGGAGCGCCAGGCGGTGGGGAGCCAGCAGGTCCTCGTCGAGCTGCTGGCTGCCGAGGGCGTCGAGGCGACCCAGACGACGGTGTCGCGGGACCTGGAAGAGCTGGGTGCGCAGAAGGTCCGCCTGCCCGGCGGGGAGACGGCGTACGCCCTTCCCGAGCTGCCGACCCAGCAGGTCGCCCCCTTGGACCACCTGCGGCGGGTGCTCGGGGAGTGGGCGGTGGACCTCGCGACGTCGCAGAACCTGGTCGTGCTGCGCACCCCGCCGGGCTGCGCGCATGTCGTAGCATCGGCTGTGGATCGCAGCGGGCTCGACGGCGTCGTCGGGACCGTTGCAGGCGACGACACCCTGCTCGTGGTGGTCGCCGAGAGCCACCGTGCCCGTGACGTCGCGGAGCGCCTCTCAGCGCTTGCAGGGCTCGACGCTGGGTCGAACGGTCGGGAGGGCACCGGCGCAGACGAGGGCACCGGCGCAGACGAGGGCACCGGCGCAGACGAGGGCACCGGCGCAGACGAGGAGGAATGATGCGGCGAGTCGTGCTTGCCTACAGCGGGGGTCTCGACACCTCGATCGCGGTGAGGTGGCTCATCGAGAACCGCGACGCCGAGGTGATCGCGGTCGCGGTGGACGTCGGCCAGGAGGCCGACGCGACGTCGGACAGCTGGGAGGCGATCCGCCAACGCGCGCTCGCAGCCGGTGCTGTCGAAGCGATCGTGGTCGACGCCCGCCAGGAGATGGCGGAGGAATTCTGTTTCGCCGCGGTGCGCGCGAACGCCCGTTACGAAGGCAAGTACCCGCTCGTCTCGGCGCTCTCCCGACCCGTCATCGTCCGCCACCTGGTGCGCGCGGCCCGCGACCACGGTGCCCACGCGGTCGCGCACGGCTGCACCGGGAAGGGCAACGACCAGGTCCGCTTCGAGGTCGCGACCCGTGCCCTCGCTCCCGACCTCGACGTGATCGCTCCTGCACGCGTGTGGGGCCTCACCCGCGAGCAGTCGGTCGAGTACGCGGCGAAATGGGAGATCCCCATCACCGTGACCAAGGAGAAGGTGTACTCGATCGACGAGAACCTCTGGGGCAAGTCGATCGAGTGCGGCGTGCTCGAAGACCCGTGGGCGGACCCTCCCGAGGACATCTTCACGATGACGAGGATCACGGCCGGCTCGCCGGTCGAGGTCGTCGTCGGCTTCGAGCAGGGCGTGCCGGTCTCGCTGGACCAGGAGCGGCTGGCGGGTCACGACCTCGTGGTCGCACTGGGGCGCCTCGCGGGGTCGACCGGCTTCGGCCGGCTCAACATGGTCGAGAACCGCCGCGTCGGGATCAAGAGCCGCGAGATCTACGAGGCCCCGGGCGCCCTCGCCCTGCTGATGGCCCATGCGGACCTCGAGGACCTCACCTTGGAGCGCGACCTCCAGCACGAGAAGACGCGTCTCGAGCCACGCTGGGCGGAGCTCGTCTACGACGGGATGTGGTACTCGCCGCTCAAGCAGGCGCTGGACGCCTTCATGACGGAATCCCAGCGCCACGTGACGGGCGAAGTCAAGCTGCGATTCTCGCCGCCGGGCTTGGGCGCCGTGGTCGGCAGGCGGAGCCCGGTCGCCCTCTACGACCGGAGCCTCGCCACCTACGACACCGGAGACACCTTCCACCACGAGGACGCCGAAGGGTTCGTCCGGCTGTGGGGTCTCGGCATCGCGACGTGGGCGGCGCGCCAGGGCGAGGGGCGCTCGGAGTCGTGACCCTGTGGCAGGGCCGGTTCGCCGAGGGCATGGCCGACGAGGTCGCCGAGCTCTCGGTGAGCGTGTCGTTCGACAAGGAGCTGGCGGTCGACGACATCGCAGGCTCGAAGGCGCACGTGCGGGGGCTGGCGAAGGCAGGGATCCTCACCGACGAGGAGGCCTCGTCGCTGATCGACGCGCTCGCGCAGATCGCCGGTGAGCTCGCCGCAGGGGTCTTCGCGTTCGCGCCCACAGACGAAGACGTCCACACCGCGGTCGAGCGCCGGTGCATCGAGCTCTGCGGCGACCTCGGCGCCAAGCTGCACACCGGCCGCAGCCGGAACGACCAGGTGGCGACCGACCTTCGGCTGTGGTCGCGCCGCTCGCTGCTGGACGTCGCCGGTGTGGTCGTCTCGCTCCAAGAGGTGCTGCTGCGACGCGCCACGGAGGCCGGGGACGGCTATCTCCCGGGCTACACGCACCTCCAGCGGGCGCAGCCCGTGCTGCTCGCGCACCACCTGCTCGCTCACGGGTGGGCGCTCGCGCGAGACGTCGACAGGCTCGTCTCGACCGTCGAGCGCCTCGACGTGTCACCCCTCGGCGCTGGAGCCCTCGCGGGCTCCTCGCTCCCGCTCGACCCGGACTTCGTCGCCGAGCAGCTCGGCTTCGCCTCGCGCTTCGACAATTCGCTCGACGCAGTGAGCGACCGCGACTTCGTGGCGGAGGCCCTGTTCGACCTCGCGCTGCTCGGGGTCCATCTCTCCCGGATGGGCGAGGAGATGGTGCTCTGGTCGAGCGAGGAGTGGGGGTTCTGCACGTTCGCGGACCAGTACGCCACGGGCAGCTCGATGCTGCCCCAGAAGAAGAACCCCGACGTGGCGGAGCTCGCCCGAGGAAAGGCCGGCAGGCTGGTCGGCCATCTCACCGGGATGCTCACGACCTTGAAGGGCCTCCCGCTCGCGTACAACCGAGACCTACAGGAGGACAAGGAGCCGCTGTTCGACTCGATCGCGCAAGTGCGCGCGACGCTCCGCGCGCTGGCAGGACTCTATGCGACGGTCGAGTGGCACCAGGAGCGGATGCAGGCGGCGGCCGACGGTCCGACGTCGGCCGCAGTCGATCTCGCAGAGCTCCTCGTCGCGCGCGGCACGCCGTTCCGCCAGGCCCACACGCTCGTCGCCGGCCTCGTGCGCGAGTCGACCGCCCGTCACGTGCCGCTCGTCGAGCTCGTCCAGGCGCACCCGGACCTCGGCGACGCAGGGGCACAGCTGCTCGAGCCCGGCGTGCCGGTGATTCGGCGGACGACGCCTGGAGGTGCAGGTCCTGTGCCGCTCATCGAGCAGGTGGAGCGGTTCGTGCGGAGGCTCGACGTCGACCGCTCCCGGCTGGCGATCCGCGTGCAAACGCTGCGCGCGGCGCCCGTGCCGGACGCAGCGCCTCTCGCGGACGTGGTGCCCGCGCCCGGGGCAGGGCCCGGCGGCGTCGCACCCAGCGGCTGACGTTGCGACGTGAGGTGGTGCCCGTGGCGCGCGAGCTGCTCGCCGCGGACCCGCTCGAGGTGGCGCCGCGGCTCTTGGGCAAGCTGGTGGTCCACGGCAACCGGTCCGCGCGCATCGTGGAGGTCGAGGCGTACCGGGGGGCGTCCGATCCTGCGTCACACGCCTTCCGCGGCCGGACCGCGCGCAACGCCACGATGTTCGGCCGCGCCGGATTGCTGTACGTGTACTTTTCCTACGGCATGCACTGGTGCGCCAACGTCGTCTGCGGCGAGGAGGGCGTCGCAGGAGCGGCGCTCCTGCGTGCGCTCGAGCCGTTGGCCGGGATCGACGAGATGGTCTCGGCACGCGCCGCGCGCCGGCGGGGGGGAACCGCGCCGCCCGAGCGGGACCTGTGCCGGGGTCCGGCCAACCTCACCAGTGCGCTCGGGATCGCAAAGGAGCACGACGGCGTGGACCTCCTGGCGGCGACGTCTTCGGTTCGGCTCCTCGACGACGGCGTGGTGCCGCCGACCGGCGCCGCGCTCGCGCGGGGGCCACGGGTCGGGATCACGCGGGCGGCGGGGCTGGAGTGGAGGTTCTGGGTCGCTGGCAGCCGCTACGTGTCGTGACCATCTCGCGGCAGAGCTGCGAGGTCACCGGAGCCCGGCGTTGTGCCCGCGGTGACGTGGCACGCCGCCTCATGCCCTTGAGAGGTGACGACGAGGCGGGGAGTGACCGTCCAGCAGCGATCGACGGCGAGTGGGCAGCGCCAGCGAAATCGGCATCCTTCCCCGGGCTCGACCACTCGTGGAGGCTCTCCGATGTCCGCGGCCGCGATCTTGGTCCTGGCTCTCGGATCCGGAACGGCTGACAGGAGCACGCGGGTATAGGGGTGCGCCGGCTGGTGCAGCACGTCCTCGGTCGGTCCGATCTCCACCACGTGACCCGCGTACATGACCACGACGCGATCGGCAACGTACCGTGCAGAGGCGATGTCGTGGGTGATGTAGAGGAGCGAGATCCCCTTCTCGCGCAGCCCGATCATCAGATTCAGGACCCCGATCCGGAGTGATACGTCGAGCATCGAGACTGGCTCGTCCGCGAGGATGAGGAGTGGTCGCCAGCTGATCGCCTGTGCGAACCCCACCCGCTGGCGCTGCCCTCCGGAAAGCTCGTGAGGAAACTTGCTCATCGTCGCCGCTCCGGGCACGAGTCCCACCGTCTCCAGCGCCTCGACGGCCACTGCCTCTCGGGCCGTTCTGTTCAGCTCGGGTCTGTGCAATCGCAGCCCTCGACGCATCATGTAGCCGATGGTATGAACGGGATTGAGGGAGCTGAACGGATCCTGGAACACCATCGGGACGTGGCGCCGGTACGCCAGTAGGTCCTTCCTGGAAGAGATCTTGGAGATGTCGCGACCCGCGAACCAGATGGCGCCCTTCGTCGGACGGTACATCCGAGCGAGGAGTCGCGCCACGGTGCTCTTCCCCGAGCCGGACTCCCCGACGAGTGCGACGATCTCTCCTTCTTTGATGTCGAGGTCGACGTCGTCGACGGCGTGCAGGGTCTTCCCGAAGACGCCGCCTACTCGGAAGTGCCGCGTCAACCCGGCGGTTCGCAGCAACGGTTCCGCGATGCCGTCGTCGGATAGAAACGGTGCGCGAGCGTCATCCGGCACTCGAGCGCTCCTCCGCGTAGAGGTGGCAGCGCACCTCTGAGTCGCCGACGCGATTGCCCTCGGGCTCGACGAGCTGGCACAGGCTCTCCATCCGGACGGGGCAGCGCGGATGGAAATGGCAGCCGGCGGGAAGATCTGCCAGGTCAGGCGGGTAGCCGCCGATACCGACCAACGGCTGTCTCGGGCCCGAGATCGAGGGGAATGCATCGAGGAGCCCCCTGGTGTAGGGATGCAGCGGGCGATCGAAGGTCGCTCTCGTACCACCGAGCTCGACGAACCGCCCCGCGTACATGACAGCGAGGCGGTCCGAGAAGTTGGCGACGAGTGACATGTCGTGAGTGACGAAGATCACTGCGAAGCCGAGTTGATTCTGCAGCTCCTTGATCTGGACCATCAGCGACCGTTGGGCCACGACGTCGAGTGCCGACGTCGGCTCGTCCATCAGGATCAGCTGAGGAGAGAACAGCAAAGCCATCGCGATCATGACTCGCTGTCGCATTCCCCCGGAGAGCTGGTGCGGGTAGCTGTGCAGGTGCACCGGATCGATGCCGACCAGTCGGAGCACCTCCTCTGACCGGCTTGCGATCGCAGCCCGGTCACGTTCTCCGTGGGCACGCATGGCGTCGGCGTACTGGGCACTGACCGTCTTCACGGGATTGAGCGCGCTCATTGCGCTTTGCATCACAACCGAGAAGTTGCGCCAGCGCATCCCGCGCACACGGCTCTCGTCAAGGCCTACGAGATCCTGCTTCATGAACCGCACCGATCCCGATCTGATCTCTGCTGGAGGCGAAAGCAGCTGCGCGATGCCGAACAGCAGCGTCGACTTGCCGCACCCGGACTCCCCGACGATGCCGAGGAACGTGCGCTCTTCGAGCGAGAAGCTGACGCGGTCGACGGCTCTGGTAGGAGGAGCGCCGAGATACTCGATGCAAAGCTCGTCGACTTCAAGAAGCACGACGTCTCCTGGTCCCGCGTCGCCTCGTAGCTCTCGACGTGATGGGGCGCAGCGCAGGATTGCTGACCTCGTCGAAGGCGTAGTTCAAGAGGGCGAAGGCGCCACCCAGCAGCGCGATGGCGAGTCCGGGGGCAAGTGCCCACAGTGGTATCCCGGCTGTGAGCGCCTGGTTGTTCTGGGCCCAGTAGAGCATGGTGCCCCAGCTCTCGGTGTTGACGTTGCCAAGGCCGATGAATTCCAGCCCGGCTGCCGTGAGCACGGAATAGACCGCGGCGCCGAGGAAGTTCGCGACGATGAGGGAGGTCATCGAGGGGAGCATCTCGAAGACGATGATGCGGATCCGGCGCTCGCCTCGGAGCTGTGCGGCGGCCAGGAAGTCCCGGTTACGCAGTGACAGGCCTTGGGCGCGCAGCTGTCGAGCCCCGAACGACCATCCGGTGACGACGAGCACCGCGATGATGATCGGCGTTCCGCCCCCGTTCGAGTACGCGGCGATGACGACGACCAGCGGGAATGCGGGGATCACGAGGAAGGAGTCGGTGAGCAGGGAGAGGATCCCGTCCAGGACTCCGCCCAGGTACGCCGCGGATACGCCGATGATGACCGACAGAAAGGTCGAGATGAGACCTGCGACCACCGCGATCACGAGCGAGACTCGGGTTCCCCAGACGAGCTGGGAGAAGATGTCCTGGCCGTAGGAGGTCGTTCCCAGAAGGTGTGCTCCCGATGGCCCCAGGCCGGGCAAGAAGACCTCTGCGCTGGGACTGTAGGGTGCGATGACGCCCGGGATGGTCGCCACCACGACCATCACGAACAGGATCGCGGCCCCCGCGAGTGCCTTCTTGCTCCCTACGAGAGTACGACCGAACGAGATGAGCGCGCGTCCCCGTTGCCTCCGGGTGACGAGGACGCGCCCGGAGACGGTGGACTCGGCGACGCGAAGACCTGGCGTTCCTGGCAAGGCAGCAGGGGCTGTGAGCAAAGGCTGTCGTTCGCCGCGCTTCGCCACGTCACGTGCCCCTGGTTCTCGGGTCCAGGACGAGGGTGATGATGTCGACGATGAGAACCGCGACCAACACGGCAACGGTGATGAGGAGGAAGAGCACTTGCATGAGCGGGTAGTCCTCGTTCAGCACGGCCTGGAGCAACGTGTAGCCCACACCCGGATACGAGAAGACGTACTCGACGAGGATGGCGCCGCTGACGACGAACCCGAGTGCCATGCCGAATCCCGTCAGGTTCGGCAGCACCGCGTTGCGGCCCGCGTAGTCGAGCATGATCCGCCAGGACGGCAGACCTTTCGCCCTGGCCATCCGTACGTGCTCCTCTGAGAGCGTCGTGATCATGTTGTTCCGCATGGTGAGGATCCAACCACCGATCGACGTGATGACGATGGTGACACCGGGAAGCACGGAATGCGACAAGATGTCTCCGACGAAGCTCCACGACAGCGATGGGGTCACGCCATTGGTCATGCCGCCTCCCTGGGGAAGCAGGTGAACCTTGATCGCGAAGGCCAGGATCGCGAGCATCCCGATGAAGAAGTACGGGAACGCGGAGAGGATGATGAACACGGGGGGAAGGATGCTGTCGAACCAACCTCCTCGGTGCCAGGCGCCGACGATGCCGATCATGGTGCCGATTACGAAGGCGATGATCGTCGTGACTCCGACCAGGCCAAGCGTCCAGGGAAGTGCGCCTTCGACGACACTGCGTACCGACGAAGGGAAAAAGGTAATCGAGGTGCCCCAGCGTCCCATGAAGCTGTCACCGAGGTAGCTGAAGTACTGGGCGAGAAGGCTCGAGTGCGTCTTCACGCCGAAGGCAACTTCCATCGCGCTCAATGCCTGTCCCGAGAGCTTTCCGTGGAACCGGGCCATCATGGCTTCCGCCGGATTGCCAGGCATGAGGCGTGGAAGGACGAAGTTGATCGTGAGAGCCACCCACAAGGTGGCGACGAAGAAACCCAGCCTCCTCAGCAGGTACCGCATGTTCCCTCGTACGCTACAGCACCGCTCTCGGGCGCATCCCTCCGTTCAACACGCGGCCTCACCCATTTCCATTTGATGCTGCGCGGTACCGCAAGCACCTACTTCCAGCGAAGGTGCAGGAGCACGACACCGAAGTCGGGGACGACCTGTGGCGCGGGCTGGGCGTACGGGTCCTGCGGCGTGGGCCACCCGGTGAGGTTGGTGGTCGAGTACTCGTCCCAGTCAGCTTGCTCGATTACTGGAATCACAGGAAGGTCCTTCAGCATGATTCCCTGGAGCTTGTTCATGATCGACCGTTGAACCGAGGTGCTCGTCGTCACCGCGTATTGCTTGAGGAGATTGTCCGTCGTCGACGACTGGTATCGCTCCCAGTTGGTGGATGCCGGTTTGCCGATGGGTGCAGATGATGGTCCGTACAGCATCTGCCGAAATTCGTAGTAGGGGGTCGGGCCACCGGTCTCTTCGGCGAAGGCGAGCTGGTAGTTCCCCGTGAACAAGTCGGATTCGTATGCGGACCCCGCGAGGTTGTCCGCGGTGAGCTGGATCCCGACCTTGGACAGCTCTTGTGACATGACTTGGAGGTCGGCTACCCAATCCGTGTATGCACTCTGACTGATGATCGTGAAGTCGAGTGGCTTTCCCTGCGGAGTCTTGAAGTGGCCTGTGGAACCACGCTTGAACCCCGCCTTCTTCAGGATCTGGATCGCCTTCGTCGGGTCGTAGTGGTATCCAGCCTTGCTGAGCTGCGCCTTGTCCAGCCACGAGCTGAAGGTCGGCGTGACCACGCCGGCCTGGTTCGCCGGCAGCTCGTAGCCGTACTCACCGATCGCTGCGACCTTCGCCCGGTCGATCGCGTAGGAGATGGCCTTGCGCACGGCGACGTTCGCCAGAATGGGGTCGCTCTTCTGGTTGACAAACATCGAGACGTTGACGACCGGCGGGAACCAATATTTGTTACCCGGACTCTTCGACGTCCACTCTGCCTTGAGATTGGGCATGAACTGGAAGCCCCACTGCGCACCGCCCGTTGAGAGCAGCGTGTTCGCCGGTGGGTTGGAGGTAAAGGCCGGGTACTCGATCGTCTTGATCTTCGGCAGCCCAGGCTGCCAATACTTGGAGCTGGCGACGTATTCAACGTTATGAGGCGTGCAGTTCTTTATGACGTAGGGTCCGGTCCCTACTGGGGATGTATCTTTGAAAGTGACCGGGTTGGCCACCTTAGACCAGATGTGCTCGGGCAGAATGGGAACCTGATCGGCAATGTAGTAGAAGTACGGAACTGAGGGAGATTTGAAGGTCATGACGACCTTGTTCTTTCCGAGCTGCGCCACGCTCGACAGAACGGTCCAAATGCTGTTCAGATCGAGGGCTGGGTACTTCTTGAGGAGGCTGAAGGTATACACGACGTCCGCCGCGGTGAATGGGGACCCATCGTTCCACTTCACTCCGTTGCGGATGGTGAACGTAAGGGTCTTGTTCTGATTGCTCCACGCATAGTTGGTCGCTAGCCAGGGCGTGATCTTGCCGTTCTGCATGGTGTTCACGAACATGAGGGACTGATAAACAGGTCCGAATGCGAGGAGGGCCGAGGATGCGTTGTAAGGGCTGAATCCGCACGTCCAAAGGAACTCGGCGTTCGAGATCGTGAGCGTTCCCGTCGGGCCAGACGCGTGGTGCGCCTTACCCGCCCGGTGGCCGCTGCCGCTGGCGCCCGCTACGAGTGGCAACCCCATGGTGATGGCGCCCGTGAGCAGTGCGACACGAAAGAAACGGCTGATCTTCATTGCTCCCCCTCAGTTGAGTTGAGACTGCGTGGCTGCGAGCGTGTGCGGCAGTCCGCCGCTGATGATGAAGTGAGATCCGGTGATGTGGGACGCGAGCGACGAGCAGAGAAAGGCGATCGCTCCGGCGACATCGGCAGGATGCTCGAAGTCGCCTAGGAGGAGCCGTTCGCGGTAGCTCTGTTTCACGGCCGCCGGATCGATGCCCCGAAGGGTTCCCTCCTCCTGCCACTCTCGCTCCATCATCTCGGTGGCGACGTCCCCTGGTCCGACGGCGTTCACGGTGATGTGCGGGGCGAGCTCCTGCGCGGCGACCTCGGTCAGTCCGACGACCGCGAACTTCGCGGCGCAGTACGGGCCGAAGTTCCTCGTGGTGCAGTTGCGTTGGGCGACGTACGAGCCGAGATTCACGATCCTGCCGAATCGCCGAGCGACCATTCCCGGTGCGAAGGCCCGGATCATGAGGAACGTGCCTTTCGCCATGACGTCGACGTGACGATCCCAGTCCTGCTCGGTGCAATCGAGAATGGGCCGGTACGTGGAGACGCCGGCGTTGTTCACAAGCAGGTCGATGTCGAGACCCGCTGCTGCGACAGTTTCGCGCACTCGGTCGACGTCGCCCGCCGTCGAGACGTCGCCCGGAGCAGCGAGTGACGTGGACCCGAGCTCGGCAACCTCGAACGCGGTCTTCTCGGCGTCATCGGGGCAGACGTCGTTCACCACGACTGCGGCGCCGCATCGTGCCAGGAGATGGGCAGTGGCCCTGCCGATGCCGCGGCCCGCGCCGGTGACGAGAGCAGTGTGCTCGCGGAGGTCGAACGGGGGCGAGAACCCGTGGTGCTCAGTCCCGTGGTGCTCAGTATTGCCCGTTTCCACCGGTGCGAGGCTTAGCACTTCGTATAAGATCGTGCAAGGGAAGGCAGTTCCGTGTGCACGTCGTGCGACTCGCTCGGCCGCCACCTGCCCGGCAGGTCGCTGGGGGGGCAGCGCGGTCCGTTGGTTTCGCTCGCCGCATCGACCAACCGCTGCTCAAGTCGGGGGGGCTGCATTCCCGGCATCGCCGCCTGTGGAGGGCACGCAGACCAGCCGCGTGCCATAGGCGGCCCTCTCTGGAGGCGGGAGCCCGCCGTCCGTCACGATCGTTTCGAACGCGTCGATGGCGACCACCGTCGCCAGCGCACGGCGCCCGAACTTCGAGCTGTCCGCGACAAGCACTGCTCGGTCCGCAGCGGCGATCATCGCCTGCTTCACGGGTACTTCCACGGTATTGAAGTTCGAGACGCCACCGGCGGGGTCGATCGCGTCGGCTCCGAGGAAAGACCGGTCGACGTGCAGCCCTGCCAGGAATGAAAGGGTCGCCGGGCCGACAAGGGTGAAGACCGAGTCGATGAGTTGGCCCCCGCTCATGAGGAGTCGGACCCCTCCACGGGCGGCGAAATAGTGTGCGATGCGGATGTCGTTGGTAGCGATCGTCAGGTCCCGGTGGACCCGCAGTGCCTGAGCGAGGGCATAAGTCGACGAGCCGCTGTCCAAGATGACAGACTCCCCGTCATTCACGAACTGCGCGGCGTGCTCGGCGATCGCACGCTTTTCCGCCAGTCGCTCGCGGCGCTTCGCCTCGTACGGCACGTCGAGCGCCTCTGCCCCCTCCATCGCCAGCGCACCTCCGTGGGTTCGCTGGATCAGCCCCGACCGGCCCAGGAGGTCCAGATCGCGTCTGATCGTCGAGACGTCGACCCCGAGGTCTCTCGCGAGCGTACGAGCTTCCGCGTAGCCCGACTTCCGTACCTGCTCGACGATCTCGCGTCGACGCTTCGCGGCCATCATGCCGATCGCTCCTTGTCATGCTCCCCTCGGCGAGCCCGCCGCGTCCCCTGTGCGCCACGCTGGCTCGGCGCGCCCTCGACCGGTTGCAGGCTGCGACGACCGGTGCTAGAGGTTACTGCATGACGTCGAGCGGAAACGTGCAGAACGGTGCAAAGGGGGACGGTGTGACCCTCGGCGAGCGGTTCCGCCGGATCTTCCCGGACGTGGAGAAGCCTCTCATCGCGATGGCGCACCTGCCGGCGCTCCCTGGCACCCCGTTGTACGCCGCGGCCGAGGGTGTGAGGGGCCTCGTCCGTCAGGTGCGCGAGGATGTCGCCGTCCTGGTCGACGCCGGCTTCGACGCAGTGATGTTCTGCAACGAGAACGACCGACCGTACGTGCTGCGCGCGGAACTGGTCGGCGCGGCGGTCCTGGCCCGGGTGGTCGCAGAGTGCGCTCCGACCGAGGTCCCCTTCGGCGTGGACTACCTCTGGGATCCCGAGTGCGCGCTCGCCGCAGCGGTTGCGACCGAAGCGAGCTTCATCCGGGAGGTGCTCACCGGGAGCTGGGAGTCTGACATGGGGTCGTGGTCGCCGGACGCGGCCGCGCTTCTCCGGCGGCGCCGGTCGCTGGACGCGGGGCACATCGCCGTGTTCATGAACGTGACGCCCGAGTTCGCATCGACGACCGGCGGACGGTCCCCGGCTGACGTGGCTCGCTCGGTCGCAGTCTCGAGCCTCCCCGACGCCATCTTGGTGTCCGGGCCGATGGCCGGTGCTGAGCCGGAGGTGCCGACCCTTGCCGAGGTGCGCAGGGTCGTGCCGGCAGAGATCCCGGTGCTCCTCAACACCGGAGCGAGCGCGACGAACATCTCCGGCTTCCTCGAGCACGCAGACGGCTGCATCGTGGGGAGCTGGCTGAAGAACGACGGCTACACCTGGAACCCCGTCGACCCCGAGCGGGCGCGGATGTTCGTCGAAGCTGCCCGCAGCTGACGCGGCCCGGACCAGGCATCTGTCCCGCGCCGCCGTGAGCCCTGTCGTCCTCGGTATCGATCTCGGCAGCACCGCGACCAAGGTCAGCCTGCTCGACCTCGAAGCGGGGTTCAGCGCGACGCGATCGGCTCCGTCCGTGCTCGTCTCGGACCACCCTGGCTGGGCGGAGGCGGACACCGAGCGGTGGTGGGACAACGTCTGCGCGCTAGTTCCGGCTGTTGCCGACGACGCTGGAGTCGATCCCCGCTCGATCGGTGCCGTGGCAACGACCGGGATGGTTCCCGCCGTCGTCGCGCTCGACGGGCGCAGGCGCCCCCTGCGGCGGGCGATCCTCCAGAACGACGCGCGAGCCGTTCGGGAGATCCTCGAGCTCCGCGCTGCGCTCGATCAATCCGGCTTCGACGTGCTCCGCGAAACGGGGTCCGCGCTGACGCAGCAGTCCGTTGCGCCCACCTGGCGCTGGTTGGAGAGGAACGAGCCGCAGCTGGCTGCACGAACCGAGGCCCTGGTCGGGTCCTACGACTGGCTTGCCATCGCCCTTGGAGCAGATCTGCACGTGGAGAGCAATTGGGCGCTCGAGAGCGGTCTCTTCCGCCTGGACGGCACGGTGGCGGATCCCGTGCTCTCCGCCGCCGGGGTCCCCGTCGCGCTCTGCCCACCGAGGCGTCGCTCCGCGGACCGCGTTGGAGAGGTCGGCGGGCGTGGGCTCGAGGCATCCCTTCGGGAGGGCACCCCGATCTTCGCCGGCGGTGCCGACCACGTGCTGGCTGCCTTGGCGGCCGGTCTTGCCGAACCCGGCGACTGGCTGGTGAAACTCGGGGGGGCCGGCGACGTGCTGGTGGTGAGCGACCGCCCGTTGCTCGATGAACGCTGGTACCTCGACGAGCACCCGGTGCAGGGTCTGTGGCTCCCGAACGGCTGCATGGCGGCGTCGGGCGGGCTCTTGCTTTGGGCGCGGAAGCTCTTTGGCGATGTCCCCTTCGAGGACCTGGACAGGGAGGCAGGCGCCTCCGAACCCGCACAGCTGGTCTCCCTGCCTTACTTCCTCGGAGAGAAGTCCCCGCTTCACGACCCGGACCTCCGCGGGGCGATCGTCGGATTGCACCTTGCGCACTCGCGTGGGGACGTCTTTCGTTCGCTCATGGAGGCGGTCGCTTACGGCTTCCGCCAGCATCTCGCAATCTTCTCCGAGGCTGGGCTCGACCTGCGCGACGGACGTGTGAGCAACGGGGGCAGCCGGTCCACGCTGTGGAAGCAGATCGTCGCCGACGTCCTCGGGCGCCCGCTCCGCCCGGTCGTCGACCACGGCGGTGCCGCCCATGGGGCGGCGCTCGTGGCCGCCGTCGGAGCCGGGTACCAGAGCTCGGTCGCCGATGCGTCGCGTTTCGTGCGGCTCGGGGAAGCCGTCGTCCCCGACGATGAGCATCGAGACGCATACGACGACGGTTACGGCACCTACCTCGAGCTCCAGAAGGCACTGGCTCCTGCGGCGCACCGGCTCGCGGCGCGGAGCCGACGGAGCTCCGATCGTTGTCCCCAGAGGTTGGAATGAGCGGACCATGAGCAGGCTCGCCGTCATCACCGGTGCAGGTTCGGGGATCGGCGCTGCAATCGCGCGTGAGCTGCAGGCACGCGGCTACGACGTGGTTCCTACGGACGTCGATCTCTCCTCGGCAGAGGAGACGGCCGCGACGTGCGATGCGCCTGGGGCATACCGCCTGGACGTTACGGACGCGGTGGATGTGGTTCGGACCTTGGAGGAGATCACCGCACGCCACGGACCGGTCTCGGTCGTCGTTTGCAATGCCGGCGTCTCCCGCATGCGGAGGTTCTTGGACATCTCTCCCGAGGAGCTCGGCCGGACGCTGGATGTGAACCTGCGTGGCGTGTTTCTTACCGGCCAAGCTGCTGCCCGGATGATGGTCCGTGCCGGCGCAGGCGGATGCATCGTGAACGTCGCCTCGATGGCGGGAAAGCAAGGCAGGGTGCCATTCCTCGCAGACTACGTCGCGTCGAAGTTCGGCGTCGTCGGGCTCACGCAGGCCATGGCGGTCGAGCTCGCCGAGCACAACATACGCGTGAACAGCGTGTGCCCGGGGTATGTCGTGACCCCGATGCAGGAGCGGGAGCTCACCTGGGAGGCGGAGCTTCGTGGGACCACTCCGGAAGCGGTCCGCGAGCTCTACGTCGCAGACACGCCCCTTGCACGCCTCGAGCAGCCGGCCGATGTCGCCCGGGCAGTCGCATTCCTCGTGAGTGAGGATGCTGCGTTCGTCACGGGGGAGTCCCTGGCCGTGAACGGCGGCGCGTTCATGGACTGAGGTGGCTGCCACCGGCGCAGCGCTCGTCGTCGTTCCTGCGACGGTGCAACGAAGCGCGCGCCGTCTGGCGCGCGGCGACGGACGGCCTCAGAGCACGTCGGCGAGGGGCGTGTACGCGAGCCCGTTGGCATCGGCCACCGGCTCGCAGGTGACCTTTCCGCCCACGACGTTCACGCCCTCCGCAAGGGACCGATCGAGGCGGACCGCGTCCTGCCAGCCACGGTCGGCGAGCTCCAGCGTGTAGGGGAGCGTGGCGTTGGCAAGGGCGTACGTGGAGGAGTGGGGCACCGCTCCGGGCATGTTCGAGACGCAGTAGAAGACCGAGCCGTGCACCATGAACGTCGGGTTCGAGTGGGTGGTGGGGCGCGTGGACTCGAAGCAGCCGCCCTGATCGACGGAGATGTCGACGAGGACCGATCCGGGCCGCATGCGGGCGACGAGGTCGTCGCTCACGAGCCTGGGCGCGCGGGCGCCGACGACGAGCACGGCTCCGATGACGATGTCCGCGTCCGCGCACTGCGCCTCGATCGCATGCGCGCTCGAGGCGATCGTCTCCAGCGCGCCACGGAAGTGGTGGTCGACCTGGCGCAGCCGCTCGAGGTTCTTGTCGAGGACGTAGACGCTCGCATGGAGCCCGACTGCGAGCGTGGCTGCGGCCATTCCGGCGACGCCGGCCCCTAGGATCACGATCTTCGCCGCCTCGACGCCGGGGACGCCGCACACGAGGCTTCCCCGGCCGCCGCCGGGCCGCATCAGGTGGTGGGAAGCGACGATCGGGGCCATCCTTCCCGCCACCTCGCTCATGGGGGTGAGGAGGGGGAGCGAGTTGTCCGGCAGCCTGACGGTCTCGTAGGCGATCGCGACGTTGCCCGCAGCGACGAGCGCGTCGGTGCACTCGCGGGATGCGGCGAGATGGAGGTACGTGAAGAGGACCTGGCCCGACCGGAGGCTCAACCGGCGGTACTCCTCTTCCACGGGCTCTTTCACCTTAAGGACCATGTCCGACCCGGCCCAGACCTCGTCGGCGTCGGGCACCATCTCCGCCCCCGTGGCGACGTACTCGGAGTCCGGGATCGAGGAGCCCTCGCCTGCTCCTTGCTCGACGCGGACGACGTGCCCGGCGGACGTGAGCTCCCGAACGCTCGCTGGGGTCATCGCGACCCGGTACTCGTCCTGTTTCAGTTCCTTGGGGACACCGATGATCACGGTGAGCGGCTCCTCCTACGTGTGGTTCTGGTCGTGCCGCCGGCTCGGTTCACCGGCCCCGAAGATCACGCGCGGATGTTGCTCATGACGTGCTTGATCCTCGTGTAGTCCTCGAAGCCGTAGACGGAGAGGTCCTTGCCGTAACCCGAGTGCTTGAAGCCGCCGTGCGGCATCTCTGCGACGAGCGGGACGTGGGTGTTGATCCAGACGCAGCCGAAGTCGAGCGCCTTCGCCATGCGCATCGCGCGCCCGTGGTCCTTGGTCCACACGCTTGACGCGAGGCCGTACTCCACCCCGTTCGCCCACGCGAGCGCCTGGTCCTCGTCGGAGAATTGCTGGACCGAGATGACCGGTCCGAAGACCTCCTGCTGGATCATCTCGTCGTCCTGGTGCAGCCCGGCCACCACGGTCGGCGCGAAGAAGTACCCGGTCTCCCCGACCTGCTGGCCGCCGGTGGCGACCTCGGCGTGGGATGGGAGGCGGTCCAGGAACCCGCGTACCCGGGCCAGCTGGTTCTCGTTGTTGAGCGGGCCGTATGCAGCGGACTCGTCGTCGGGCCCGCCGGTCGTCGTCTCCTTCGCCTGCTCGACGAGCGCAGCCAGCAGGTCGTCGTGGATGCGGCGCCCGGAGAGGACGCGAGTTGCCGCGGTGCAGTCCTGGCCGGCGTTGAAGTAGCCGGCTCCCGCGATGCTCGCAGCCGTGGACTCGACGTCGGCGTCGTCGAAGACGATGACCGGCGCCTTCCCCCCGAGCTCCAAATGGACGCGCTTCAGCGTCGCCGCCGCGGTCCCCGCCACCTCCATGCCGGCGCGCACGCTCCCGGTCACCGACACCATCGCCGGCGTGGGGTGCTCGACCAGCGCTCGACCGGTGGCGCGGTCGCCGCACACGACGTTCAGGACGCCGGGCGGGAGATGCTCGGCCATGATCTCGGCCATGAGCAGGGTGGAGGCCGGGGTGGTGTCCGAGGGCTTCAGCACCATGGTGTTCCCGGCGGCGAGCGCCGGCGCCCACTTCCAGACGGCCATCATCATGGGGTAGTTCCACGGCGTCACCGCCGCGCAGACCCCGATCGGCTCCCTGCGGATCATCGACGTGTGCCCGTCCATGTACTCCCCGGCCGACAGGCCCTGGAGCATGCGGGCGGCGCTCGCGAAGAACCGGATCTGGTCGATCATCGGCGGGATCTCCTCGGAGAGGGTCAGGGCGACGGGCTTCCCGGTGTTGCGGGACTCCACCCGGACGAGGTCCTCGGCGCGGCTCTCGAGGGCGTCGGCGATGCGCAGGAGCGCAAGGCTCCGCTCGCTGGGCGTCCGGTCGCGCCACCCCGGGAACGCAGCGGCCGCGGCCGCCATAGCCCGGTCCACGTCGGAGGCGCTCGACACCGGCGCCTCGGCGTACGCCCTCCCGGTGCTGGGGTCCACGACCGGGGCCATGGGGCCGTCGGCGTCAACGTGCGTCCCGTTGACGAAATTCGCCAGCCGCTCGAGGGTACCGGTCCCCGCAGGTGCGCTCATCGCTTCCTCCCTTACTCGCCTGGGCCGCCCTCACTTGCCTGGGCCGCCCTCACTCGCCTGGGCCGCCCTCACTTGCCTGGGCCGCCCCGCCGGCGGCTCCGCGCCTCGCCACTCCCGGGACGAGGCGGGGCGAGACCGCGTCGACCCCCCAACGATCGCAGATCGACCATGGAAAGACAAGCGAGACGAGTGATTTCAGGGGCTCAGTGACCCTGTCGCGACCGGATCACTTGACGGGATGCCGAAATGTGCCAGAATTCGGCGTGAAGCTGGGCGACTGCGCACGTCGTCCGGGCGCACCACGACGACGACCTGGGAGATGTCCCGCGTGAACCCGAACAAGGCCGGCGGCGGCGACGGCGGTCGTGACGGCGGCAGCTCGCCCACAGCTGACGCCGGCGACAACCTGATGCGAGTGCAGGCCGGCCGCGTGGACCCCCGCGGGGCGGCCTCCGTCGCACGGGGCGGCGGGCCGCTCGGGTCGAGGATCGCGCGGACCAGTCCCGGGCCGTCGGGTCTGCTCGACGACGCGAACAGGGCGATCATCGAGTCCCTGCAGCGCGACGGCCGCCTTCCGTACGGGACGATCGCCGACGAGGTCGGGCTGTCCGAAGCGGCGGTGCGACGGCGGGTGCAGCGGCTGCGGGAGGCCGGGGTCATGCAGATCGTCGGGGTCACCGACCCGCTCCAGCTCGGCTTCCATCGTCAGGCGATGGTCGGCGTGCGGGTGGAAGGAGATGTCCGGCTGGTCGCCGAGAAGCTGTCAGAGCTCGAAGAGGTCGACTACGTCGTGATGTGCGCCGGCTCCTTCGACCTGCTCGTGGAGGTCGTCTGCGAGGACGACGACGCGCTGTTCAGGCTCTTGAACGATTCGGTCCGTTCCGTGCCGGGAGTGCGGAGCACGGAGTCCTTCGTCTACCTGAAACTGGCCAAGCAAACCTATTCCTGGGGGACCAGATGACTTCCGAGTACGAGACGCACACCGTGGACTTCGCGAGCGACGGCTGGGGCGACCAGCTGAGCGAGCGCGCCCGCCAGCACCTCTGGATGCACTTCACGCGGCTCGGGACCTACACCGAGCAGCACGAGGTGCCCGTGATCGTGCGCGGCGAGGGCGCGTACGTCTGGGACCAGCACGGCAAGCGCTACCTCGACGGGCTCGCGGGCCTCTTCGTGAGCCAACTCGGGCACGGCCGCTACGAGCTCGGCGAAGCCGCGGCCAAGCAGGCGGGGGAGCTTGCGTACTTCCCGCTGTGGACCTACGCGCACCCCAGGGCGATCGAGCTCGCGGACCGGCTCGCCGAGCTCGCGCCCGGCGACTTGAACCGGGTCTTCTTCACCTCCGGCGGCTCGGAGGCGGTCGAGTCAGCGCTGAAGCTCGCCCGTCAGTACTTCCGCGTCAAGGGCCAGCCGTGGCGGTACAAGGTGATCAGCCGCGACATCGCGTATCACGGTACGAGCATGGGCGCGCTCGCGATCACGTCGATCCCGAGCATCCGCACGCCGTTCGAGCCGCTCATGCCGGGCGCGGTCAAGGTTCCGAACACGAACTTCTACCGCGCGCCCGAGCACGCCGACGATCTCGAGGCATTCGGACGCTGGGCGGCCGACGAGATTGACCGCACCATCGAGCGCGAGGGGCCCGAGACCGTCGCCGCGGTGTACCTCGAGCCGGTGCAGAACGCGGGGGGCTGCTTCCCGCCCCCTCCCGGGTACTTCGAGCGTGTGCGGCAGATCTGCGACCGCCATGGCGTGCTGCTGGTCTCCGACGAGGTGATCTGCGCCTTCGGCCGTCTCGGCGAGTACTTCGGTTCCCAGGTCTTCGGCTACCAGCCGGACGTCATCACCGTCGCCAAGGGTCTGACGAGCGGGTACGCGCCGCTCGGCGCGATGATCGCCAGCGACAAGCTGGTCGAGCCCTTCCTCGACGGCACCGCGAGCTTTGCCCACGGTTTCACGTTCGCAGGCCACCCGGTGAGCTGCGCGGTCGCGCTCGCGAACCTCGAGATCTTCGAGCGTGAGCACATCTTGGACCACGTGCGGAAGAACCGCGACTACTTCCGATCCTCGCTCGAGTCCTTGTACGACCTCTCGATCGTGGGAGACGTGCGCGGCGAGGGCTACTTCTACGGCATCGAGCTCGTGAAGGACAAGGCGACGAAGGAGTCCTTCAACGACGAGGAGAGCGAGCACCTGTTGCGCGGCTTCCTTTCGGGAGCGCTCTTCGACGCGGGGCTGGTCTGCAGGGCCGACGACCGCGGCGACCCGGTCATCCAGCTCTCGCCGCCGCTCATCTGCGGTCACGAGGAGATCGACCTCATGACCCAGATCCTGCGCGACGTGCTCACCGAAGCGCAGCGGCGGATCTGAACGTCACGCGATCCCACGGGCTGTGCGTGGCGCGACGGGGACGGCTGTGGTGCTGAGAGGCGACTCGGCGGATCGGCGGCCGGACCGCCCCGGCGACCGATCGGAGCCTCGGGGGGTGTCGCTGTGGTGGGACACGCTGCCGGGTCCGGTCGGGGCGCGTCCAGGCCTCCCAGGGGACACGGACGTCGACGTCGTCGTCGTCGGCGGCGGCTACACGGGACTGTGGACGGCGCGCTCGCTCGCGATCGCCGACCCGGGCCTTCGCGTCGTCGTGCTCGAGGCGGAGGTCGCCGGCTACGGGGCGTCGGGGCGCAACGGCGGCTGGTGCTCGGCGCTGTTCGCCGCATCCCGTGCGAAGCTCGCGGCAGAGCACGGCTCGGACGCGGCCTGCCGCATGTACGCCGCGATGCACGAGGCGGTCGACGAGGTCGGGCGTGCCGCTGCGGAGGACGGGATCGACTGCCACTTCGCCAAGGGCGGCACGGTCGTGGCAGCCCGTGGCCCTGCGCAGTTGAAGCGTGCGAAGGACGAGGTCGCCGAGGCCCGCAGCGCCGGCGTGGCCGAGCGCGACCTGGCATGGCTCGACGCCGAGGCGGCGCTCGGGCACATCGGAGCCACGGGGGTGCTCGGGGCGACCTTCACGCCGCACTGTGCGGCGATCCACCCCGCCCGGCTCGTTCGCGGGCTTGCAGACTCGGTCGAGCGCCGCGGCGTGCGTGTCTACGAGATGACCCCGGTGGTCGAGATCCGGCCCGCGCGCGGGGGACACCGGCCCGAGGCCGTGACGACGCGGGGGACGGTGCGCGCCGACGTCGTGGTGCGCGCGGTCGAGGGATGGACCCCGACGCTTCCGGGCGAGCGTCGCACGCTCGCACCCGTCTATTCGCTCATGATCGCGACCGAGCCCCTCGACGACGCGTTCTGGAAGGAGGCGGGCCTCCCGGCCCGTGAGACGTTCTCCGACCACCGGCACCTGGTCATCTACGGGCAGCGGACGGCGGAGGGGCGCATCGCGTTCGGCGGGCGCGGCGCGCCCTACCACTTCGGCTCGACGGTGCGCTCGGCCTTCGACGTCGACGCGAGGGTCCACGAGGAGCTGCACCGGACGCTCGTGGACCTCTTCCCCGCCGCGCGAGACGCCGCCGTCACCCACCGTTGGGGTGGCCCGATCGCAGTGCCGAGGGATTGGCACTCCTCGGTAGGGCTGGACCGCTCGACCGGCGTCGCGTGGGCAGGCGGCTACGTCGGCGACGGGGTGTCGACGACGAACCTTGCGGGCCGCACCCTGGCAGATCTCGTCACCGACCGGGACAGCGACCTGGTCACGCTTCCCTGGGTCGGGCACCGCTGGCCGCGTTGGGAGCCCGAGCCGGTCCGGTGGCTCGGCATCAACGCCGGCCTGCGCGCCATGCAGCTCGCCGACCGCAGCGAGCGGCTCTCCGGCCGGCCGTCGTGGCTCGCGTCCCGGATGAGCGGCATGCTGGGAGGGCACTGAGCCGCACCCGGTTCCTCTCCGCCATGGCCGCCAAGCTCGTCCTCGACCTCCACGACGTCTACAACAAGGGGGACGAGATCGACCGCGCCCTCGAGCGGGTCATGGACGAGGCCGAGGCCAAGAAGGCGACCCTCGTCGAGATCATCCCGGGGAAGGGCTCCGGGCAGCTGAAGAAGCGGGTCCTGCGGTACCTCGACCGCAAGGACGTGCGAGCTCGCTACCACCGGGTGGAGAAGGACTCGAAGAACTTCGGACGGATCTTCGTCCACTTCCGCTGGAAGCAGTAGGCGGCAAGCCTGGCAGCGCGCGTCGGCGGCGGCCTGGAATGCTTGGCACATGCACTCCCTCCCCGAGATCTCTGCCGAGGACGTCGTCCACGAGCCGGAGCGTGTCCAGTTCGAGGTGTTCCTCGACGAGCACCGCCGACTTCTCAATCGCTGCGTGGAGGGGATGACCGAAGAGCAGGTGCGCCGATCGCTCGTGCCCTCTCGCACGACCCTGCTCGGCCTCGTGAAGCATGCGACCTTCGTCGAGAGGGTCTGGTTCGACGAGGCCATCACGTGCCGATCGCGCGCAGAGATCGGCATACCGGCGACCCCAGACGAGTCGTTCGTCCTTCGGGACGACGACACCATCGCCACCGTCCAGCGGGCCCACCTCGAGGCGTGCCAGCTCTCCCGGCGCACCGCCTCACCGCTCGGGCTGGACGATCTGGTCTACGGGAACCGGCGCGGGCCGCTCCCGCTCCGCTGGGTGTTCCTCCATGTGCTGCGCGAGCTCGCCCAGCACTGCGGGCACGCAGACATCCTGCGAGAGCAGCTCGTGAGCGGCTGACGCGCGGAGCCGTTCCCGTCCCGGGCGAGAGGCGGCCCCCGCCCGCCATGTTGGACGATGGTGGATGCTGGCCCGGGCCGCTCCGCCCCGGGCCCGGCTGGCGCGCGCGGGCCGGTTGACGCCTCGCAGTCGCGCTGGTAGAGTGATCTTCCCGCCGAAACGGCCCTTGTCGGAGCCGTTCGGCGGCACGAAGCGAACCACGATGCGCGTGCATCGTGGCCGCCTCGGACTCGGCATGGACGCCCCTCCGGGGGCGAGTGCCCGGTCGTTCCTTGAAAACGGAAGAGCGAGAGCCAAAAGCCAGTGCGGGCGGCTCCGGGCGAACGTCCCGGGGTCGTACGTCAAATATGCAGCAGTGGCAGGTCGCGCGGGACGCACTTCGGAGCGCGCCCATCGATCTGCCGTCGGCCGGTGACGTCGAGTCGGTCCCGGCCGGCTCTCTGATTCTTTAGCGGAGGTCCTTTGGGACCGGATGCGAAGAGTCTCGATGGAGAGTTTGATCCTGGCTCAGGACGAACGCTGGCGGCGTGCTTAATACATGCAAGTCGAACGAGGTCCATTCGGTGGCAACACCGGAGAAGACCGAGTGGCGAACGGGTGAGTAGCACGTGAGCAACCTGCCCCGAAGACTGGGATAACACCGGGAAACCGGTGCTAATACCGGATGCCCCCATCGGACCGCATGATCTGATGAGGAAAGGATTCTGCTTCGGGAGGGGCTCGCGGCCTATCAGCTTGATGGTGAGGTAATGGCTCACCATGGCGACGACGGGTAGCTGGTCTGAGAGGACGATCAGCCACACTGGGACTGAGACACGGCCCAGACTCCTACGGGAGGCAGCAGTAGGGAATCTTGCGCAATGGGCGAAAGCCTGAC
>JAJZMD010000084.1 GCA_021803085.1 Actinomycetes bacterium | reverse complement strand
CTGTCGCCGTTTTGGTCCGCCTCGCTCGCCGTCGCGACGAGCGCCTCGAGTGCGCGATAGCCCTCACGTGCCCGCCGTGCGTCGAGCCCCCGGCGCGCGGCGGCCTCCTCGCAGTGCCGACAGAAGCAGTATGCCGTCCCCGTGCGGGCGAACCCACCCCGCCCGAGCACGTTGCCGAGCGGACCCCCGCGCTCGGAGCCGAACATGATGCCGTCGAGTGGGTGGAAGCGGAGGTGATCCTCGACCACCGAGAGCCACCACGTCACATAGGCCGGGTTGCGGAGACAGGCGTCGCTATCGAGCCGGTCCCGCGCGTCGACCTGAAGCACCCGGGTCCAGCGCGGCACGGCGCGGGTCAGCCCCGAGTGAGTGTTCTCAAGGAGGAAGGCGTAGACGGCCTGGTCCCGCGCGTGCGCGGCGGGCAACACGTGCTCGAGCACGTCGAAGCCGTCGACCTCCACGTCCCGTGCCCGGTACGCGCCGATTACGCCGTCGCCGTAGAGCTCGGGGTGCTGGAGGATGTAGGCGCCTCCGCTGTGGTCGTCCGGCAGCTCGCACCCGTGGCCCGGCCATGGGCGACCGGGGACCTGGCGTCCCTGCACGCCGCGGTCAAAGGACTGGGTGGCGAGGAACACCGCGTTCACGCCGGCCTTCTCCGCTACGAGGTCGAGAACCTCGTCGACACCCTCGTCGACAAAGGAGACGGCGCCGATCTGGATCCCGATCAGGGGACCGCGGTCCACGGCGGCAGGTTACTCCCCCGCGCCGGCCGAGGCCGCGCCCACCTCGGGCTGCCGGCGCACCGCGTCAATGTGCAGCATCGTCGCGATCACCTTGTCGAGTTCGGCGTCGTCAAAGATCCGCTTCCAGTCGTCGCGCACGACAGCGTTGCGGCCGTAGTTCATCGCGATGAGGCAGGCGTCGGAGAACGGGTTGGAGCCGCGCAAGGTGTTCGTCAGGGCGATCTGGGTGTGGCCGAGCAGGATCGCACGCGCCGCCGCCTCCGGCACGCCGACCGTATGGACCGTCTCATGCAGGGCGTCTTTCAACAGACCGCTCACCATGCAGGTGATCGTCTCCACGAGCGTCGGCTCGAGAACCGCCAACTGCTTCACCGAGACCCAATGCACGTCGATCACCGGGCCGTAGATCGTCCGGATGACCGCCTCGGACCGCGCGCGCACCGTGTCGTCGCCGGTCTCGAGGGCCGCGACGACGTCCTGGGGAGCGGCGACGCCCCCGAAGGTGTCCGCCCACTGCTCAGAAGTCGTGCGCTCAAGGAAGATCGACGGGTGGCACGGGTGCGCGACCGCGACGTGCACGTCGGGACGCCGGAAGAGGACGCCGGCGTACGCGGCGGCCGGGTCCAAGGTGAGGAGCACCGTCCCCGGGCGTAGCGCCGGGACGACTGCCTCGGAGACTTCGCCGAGGACGACGTCGGGAACGGCGAGGATCACCACGTCGCTCTCGGCGACCGCGCCCATCGTCTCACTGAGCGTCCGACCAGCCGAGCGCACGCGGTCCTGCGCGGCGGGGTGGCTCTCGCAGTAGAAGGTCTTGTACGCGCTGCGCTGGAGGTTGTCCGAGACCCGCATGCCCATCTTTCCGCCGGCCCCGACAACAGTCACTATCACGTCAGTAGTCATAATTGTGCTCTCTCCGCGCTTGTCCCAATTCCCACTCTCTGGATTGGCGGACCGTACCGCGCAACTGATCGACTGGTCAACCAATTTTGGTGATGCTACCGTGAGCTGGTGTTGGCACGAGGGCACGAAGGTGGGCGCGCGACGGGACCTCGGGACGGGGACGGGGACGGGCGCCAGTGAGCCCTGTCGACCCCGCGGGCGCCGTCGACCCGCTCTGGGGTGAACGGCCCGGCGAGGGGCCCGGCACAGCGTGGAGAGCCGGCTTGTGGGAGATGGCGCTCACGGACCACGGGATCGAGGATCTCGGCCAGAACGGACAGGTACTGGCGCCCCGCGTCTTCTTCTCGGTGCGCGACGAATCCTGGGCGACGCCGCCCCTCCGCCTCTCCTACGCCACGGCGCCCGCTGCGGGCGCGGGCGACGATGGCGGCCCCGTCGCCTTCGCGGGCAGCGTCAACGGCTTCCCGCTGACCGTCACGGGTACCGTGGCCGCCGTCGGCCACGTCCTCGTCGTCACCTTCGTTCTCGAGGCAGCCGGTGACGTTGCAGTCGCCCGCGTCGGTCCCTGCGTCCTGCACGACATCGGCCACCCCGGGACGGTCCTCGCGACCGACGCCGACGACGGACGCAACCAGGTCGAACTGCCGGACGGGATCACGCCGCACCCGATCGTCTCGGGCTACCGCCACCTCGAGCTTCTTGTCGGCGGAACGGTGCTCAGGATCGACCTCACCGGCGGGACCTTCGAGATGGAGGACCAGCGCAACTGGGGCGACGCCACGCTCAAGTCCTACTGCCCACCCCTCGCGGTGGCGCGACCCCTCGGCCTGCGGGCCGGCGAGCGCCGCAGCTACGCGCTGCGATTCGCGGCCGACCAGCCGTCGGCGACACCGGCGCACCGAGGGGCGAGGGTGCTCTCCTCCCGGGTCGACCTCGCACGGCTCGCGCAGCGCCCAGTTCCTTTCCTCCCCCGCATCGGTCTTACCCATCCCGGCGGCGAGCTCGGCGATGCCGCGCTCGAAAAACTGCGGGAGCTGCGCGCCGGCTTCCTGCACTTCCTCGTGGACCTCGGCGACGCGCAGTGGGCCGGGCTTCTTGGCGCAGACCTCTCGGTTGCCGCCGCACTTGGGGTCCCGGCCGTCGTGACCCTCGAGAGCCCGCAGGGCGATGGCAAAGGGCTCGCCCGCTTCGCGGAGCTCGCGGCAGGCGCCGTCGACACTGCCTTCGTCTTCGCACCGGGCAGCGCCGTCACAACCGACGCGCTCGCGGACACCGCCCGCGCGCTTTTCGCGGGGACAGGGATTCGCATCGGGGCCGGGAGCCGCGGGCACTTCGCGAGCCTCAACCTCGCCGGCCGGGTCCCCGACGCCGCGGAGGTCGTCGCGGTCGCGCTCGCCGGCGCGGCGCACGACGACGACCGGCGCGCACTCACGACGGGCCCCTCCAGCTATGCCGCCATCGTCGAGGGCGCACGGCGGCTGGCAGAAGGCCGCGCCCTCTACCTCGGGCCGATCGGCCTCGCGCCGACCTTCGACTCGTGGTCGCCGCCGGGTCGCGCGATGCCGGTGCGCCGCGCGTTCGATGCCAGCCACCGCCGACACCCGACGCGCTTCGGGGCGGCGTGGGCGGTGGCTGCGTACGCCGCGCTCGCGCCGCTCGGCGTCGAGCGGCTCTGCCTCGCGGGCACGATCGGAGGGCGCGGCGCCGGTGCGGTGACGGCGGGACGCTTCAGCCCGTTCCCGCTCTTCGATGCGCTGCGCGCGCTTGGCCAGCTCGACCCGGGCACCACCCGGGCGCTCTTGCCCGGCAACCGGGTCGCCGGGCTCCTCGGGGAGTACGGCGCGCTCGTCGCCGTGCTGGGCGACGCGCCGATCGAGCTGTGCCGGAGCGACGTCGCCGGGCGCGACCTCGTCGCGTCCGGCCTCCGCCTGCTCGAACCGGCAGGGGGGGACGCGACACGGGTCGCGGGCCCCGAGGTCGTCGCGCTGTCTTGGCGCGAGGATGCAAGCTGACGGACCACGAAGGAGAGACTCCGTGGACTATGCCGTTCTCGGCACCTCTGGGATGCACGTGTCACGACTCGTGCTCGGCACAGCGACCTTCGGCGTCGCACCGGACAAGGACGCAGCAGACCGCGTGATCGGCGCCGCGCTCGACGCGGGCATCAACATGATCGACACGGCTAATGCCTACGGCAACCTCGCCCACTTCGACCGCGTCGGCATGCCCCCTGCCGCGCGGCGGCTCTCCGCTGAGGAGATCATCGGCGCGACGCTCGGGAGGCGGCGCGACGCGGTGCTGCTGTCCACCAAGGCGCGCGAAGCAGTCGGTCCAGGGGTCAACGATGCCGGGCTGTCGCGCCGACACCTCGTCGAGCAACTGAACCACAGCCTGGAGCGGCTGCGCACCGATCACGTCGACCTCTTCTACGCCCACCACCCCGACCCCGACACCCCACTCGAGGAAACCCTCTACGTCCTCGACGAGCTCGTACGCGCGGGCAAGACGCGCAGCTACGGGCTGTCCACCTACCCGGCCTGGCAGACGATGCAGGCGCTGTGGGTATGCGATCGGCGAAACTTGCGCACCCCTGCGTGCCTCCAGGTCCGATACAACCTCGTCGCCCGCCAGGTCGAGACCGAGATCGCCCCGCTTGCCGACGCGTTCGGCCTGTCGCTCGTCGCCTTCAGCCCGATCGCCGGTGGCCTGCTCACCTCGGCGCGCGAGCGTGCGCGCCCCTACGCCGGCGAGACGCGCTGGGGTGGCGGGCGCTTCACCGACTCCCAGCTCGCTGCCGCGGCGCGACTCGAGGAGATCGCCACCGAGTGGGGACATACGCCCGCCCAGTGCGCGCTCGCCTGGCTCTTGCGCCGCCGCGGCGTCGCCGCGGCGGTCATCGGCCCCGAGACGCCCGAGGAGGTCACGGCGAGCGCCGCCGCGCTGCCCCTCGCCGCTGCGCTCGACGACGGGCGGCTCGCTCTCGTCGACGAGGTCGGCGCGGCGGGCGTGCTCGACCCCGCGCCGCGTCCGCCCGCGACACGTCCCTAGACGCCTGTAAACCAGTGATTTCAAGGGACCCCGACTGAGCGGACATCCACCCTCGACGCGGCGAGGCGTCCACGGTCGAGTGGGTATACCAACGCTCGAGCTTGGAATGGACGCCGACCTGGGCACCCTCACCACTGCACGGGAGGTGAGGATTGACGACAACGAGAAGATGCACCCTGAGCTGGGGCGATCCCGATCAGCGATCGAGGAGTGCCTGGAGCTGACCGACGGGAAGTTATTTACCCGGCGCTCACCCAGGCACGCCTCGGCTTCAGCTCGG
>JAJZMD010000153.1 GCA_021803085.1 Actinomycetes bacterium | reverse complement strand
GTTCCGAGCCTTTGTCGAACCGGAGCTGTTCAGCCGATGGATCGGGCCGCACAGTGTCGAAGCCCGCATCGAGCACTGGGACGCTCGAACCGGAGGAAGCTGGCGTTACGCCGCCTGGCGTGAGGGCGAACGCATCGCCGGTTTCTACGGCTCGTTCCATGAGGTCCGTTCCGACGAACGGCTAGTCCAGACGTTCACCTACGACGGCGCGCCGGACGGTGTGAGCCTCGACACCACGACCTTCAGGGCTCTGCCTGACGGTGGGACTCGTCTCACTACGGTCTCCGTGGTGGAGGCTTTGTCGCTCCGCAACATGATCCTCGCTAGCGGGATGGACACTGGCGTGCGGGAGGGCTATGTGAAGCTCGACTCCCTCCTCCGAGATTTGTGATGGGTCTGGTGCAAACCGTGACCGCTGCCGCTCGTCCCAAAGTCCATTCCGATGCCCAGGCGTACATCGACCGGATCGCACCTCAGCATCGGCGCAGGCTGCGGCGTCCACGACGCGGCGGGATCGGACGACTGCGTCCGGCTTGGGATGAAGCTCACCGCAACGCTCCCGGTCATACTACCGCCCAGCAACTCGAACATCTCCTTCGGCAGTGTCCACATCACGCCCTGCCAGCGGCAGGGTCACGCCCCGGCACCCGCCTTCTCTCCTAGCGCGGGAAGTGGGGGAAGACCTCAGGGTTGGGCGCCGCGGCGTTACTGCGGCGCTGGCTCAGTGCGGCCGCGAGGTGGCCAGACAAGCCTAGCCTCCCTCGTGCACGCCGCTATCCGGCTCGGTCCGAAGGGCTGTCGTAGCGCCCGGAGATGCGTCAAAGTACGGCTGGTTCGCCCGAGGATCGCGGAGAGGGCGTGGCCGATCAAGGGTTTGCCGGTGCGTCTTCCTGATGGCGCCGAGCGAGTCGCTCAGCACGGGGGCTGGGGCGTCTCAGGCGAACGCCGCTCGCAGCCGGGTGAAGGCGAGGGCGAGCTGGCGGGCCCAGGACCAGGTGCGGTCGAGGCGGAGGTGGACGGTCCGTCCGTGGCGGGCGAGGCGAGCGGCGAGGTGCAGCACCCGGTAGCGGAAGGTGTCGATCTCACAGCGGGCAAGCTCGGGGTCGTCGGCGAAGCAGACGAGCTTCGACCAGGAGACGAGGTCCGCCGCCGCGAGCACGCACTCGAGCCAGGCCTCGTTCTCCGCCGCCTCCTTGCAGGGGAGGTTGCGAAGGCCGGCTGCCTTCGCCTGGCGGATGCGGTCCTCGACCCGGGCGTGAGGGCGGTGGCGCAGCTCGAGGAGGGCGACCGGCCGCTCGTCGCGCTCGGTGCCAGAGGCCCCGGCGAGGATGAAGGCGGTGTGGCGCCAGCCGGCCTCGACGTCGAAGAGGCTGAGCTGGGCACCGGGGTGGGGGCGCTCCCTGCGGACGACCACCCGGGAGCCGACTGGCCAGGAGGAGAGGTCGAGGCGGTCGGTGATCTCGGTGACAAGCGCGCCCTCGCGCACGGCGCCGTCCTCGTCGTCGATGGCCGGCGCCCACGCCGCGTTCGCCGTGGAGCAGATCGCGTCTCGCACCGGAGCGGTGATGGGAAAGCCGAAGCTGAAGGCACACCCCTCGTCCCTGCAGAAGCCGGCGAAGGTGTGCGTCGCCCCGGCGGAGTCGCTGCGAACGACGACCCTCGGGCCGCTCGGGTCGTCCTTCCTCGGCTGCGCCTGCTCGGGCAGGTTGTCGAGGGCGAGCTTCAGCACCTTCACGTGGTCGACGGCAGTGTTCGACCCAGCGCCGCCGTGACGCAGGATGCCCGCCAGCGCCTCGCCCGAGGCGATCTCGGGTCGGTCGAGGAAGCAGAGCAAGGGGTGGAAGCCGAACGTCCTCTTCCAGGTCGGGGAGGCCAGCTCCTTGTCGGAGTGGGCGATCACGATCGTGGCGTCGATGTCCAAGGACAGCTCGGAGGTGAGATCCGGCGCTGCACCTGCTGACCAGGCACGCGCCCGGGCGGCAGCTCGTCCCTGGCGCAGGCCCAACAGGTGGGGGATCTTCACCCGGTCGAGCACCCGCCAGGCCGTCGAGTCCGAGGCCACCTCGCCGAGCTCGTCGGGCCGGCCCCGCAGGACGCGCAGGTCGCTGATCGAGTCCGCGCCGTCCGCGATCGCAACGGCGAGCTCGCAGAGCACGCTGCCGGGGAAGTGGATTGGCATCGCCTTGTAGGTGGGGACGAGGACGGCGTCCCAGGCGTCGATCAGGCCCGTGTGCCCGGCGAGCTCTTTGAGCAGCTCTGCCCCGGCGTGAGAGACGAGCCCCTCGCCGTCCGAGGTCACCTTCATCCTCGCGAGCCGGGCGCTACGCTTCACCTTGAAGGTGTCCTTCCGTGAGGGTGATGTTGGCTTCGAACACCCTCATTCTTCCTTACGGAACGGGCACTTTCGCGCCTTTCAGCACCTCAGGCCCGGTGATTCCGTGCACGGGCGAGGCTAGCCAAAGCGTCGATCAGCGTCGCTCCACCCGATCGGGGGCTACCCGGCCGTCGCCGCAGTTGGCGAGATGGCGTCTCGGGCTACCTCGACGCATATCCGTACCTGCCGGGCACAATGTTCCGAAGTCCTCTCCTGGCAGGTGGACTCGGAGCATCGCTGGCCGCCACCCAGGCGGCGGGCTCATCTGGCGCACGTCCGGAGTCACCTTGCACGGCCTGGAATTGCCGTTCGGCGCTCGTGCGCTGGCTTCGTCCGCCGTCGTGTTGGAGCGTCAGTCTGGGTTTGCTGGGCTGTGCTCGTGCTGGGCCAGCGTAGACCCTCATGCCCTGCTCCGACCGGCCCCGGGGAGCCGGGCCGGAAGAAAGGGAGCGTCGGCAATAGATCCAGTTCCGGCTCCACTGCTGCTGTTGGTCACCCTCCCGAGGCGAGCGCCCCGGCGAGTGGTTTCGCCGTCGCCGATGGTGCGTCCGCAGCGGGTGAAGCTGTCACCGGACCGGTCGTCGCGGCACCACTGCAACCTGGAGCGCTCTCACCAGCCGTCTGTGCCGCCCCAGTCCCAGCGTGGCATCGGCAGCGAGGCCGGAACTTCGCTCGGGTCAGACCATCGGTGGTTGAGCAGCGCCGTCGCCCAGGTGAACCAGGCAATGAGCTCGAAGCGCAACGCTGGCTCCTTCGGGATCCCGACGTCGTCGAGGGCGGCCGCGAAGGCTGCCACTGCTCGACCGTCCATCTGCTCGTGCGGGCCGTTGCCACTGTGCATGCGGACGACGTCGGCGTGGCCACCGACCACCTCGGTGTAGCCGGGCGGCCCACCGAGCTGTTCACACCAGTAGGCGGCCAGCCGGTCGGTGTGGTCAGGGTGGACCCCGCCGTGGAAGGCGTGCGCCAGGATCGGGTCGGCGAGGCAGCGAGCGTGCCACGCCTTCGCGAGGGCCGCGACGGCGGCGGGGCCGCCCATCGCCTCGACGACCGTCCCCGTCGGGGCCCGGTCCGCTGACGACGGGTTCGTCATGGCCGAGTATCGCGCCGTAGGCAGCGGCCATGGCGTCGAAGGCCCTCGGTTCTGTGCGTGGTGTAGGACAGATCGTGATACGCTTGGGCGGTGGCAAGGGCGATTTCGGTGAGGCTCGATGACGAGGCCGACAGGGCGCTGCGAGCGCTGGAGGCCACGGGCCTGACCCGGTCCGAGGCCATCCGGACCGCCCTGCTCGGCGAGGTCCGCCACCGTCGCCGTAGTCACGAGCTGGCGGCCGAGGTGGCCGCCTTGGAGGGCGACGAGGCCGACCGTGAGGAGATGCTCGCCGTCGCGCGGCTGATGGAAGCGCTTCGTGCTCCGGGGTGACATCCACCGCCTCCGCCTGCCGAAGGGTGTAGGCCACCAGCAGCACGGGGACCGCTTCGCTGTCGTCGTGCAGGCGGACGAGTTCCTGCCTCGCTCGGTCGTGATCGTCGCACCCACGTCTCGCAGCGCGCGCCCCGCGTCGTTCCGACCGGAAGTCGAGATCGCCGGCGAGTCCACGCGCGTCCTGGTCGAGCAGATCGGCGCGGTCGACGCCACCCGGCTCGGCGACATCGTGGGGCGCCTCTCCCACGAGGAGCTATGGGGCGTCGACGACGCCCTCCTGGCGGTGCTCGGCTTGCGGTGATCCTCGTCGTTCGGCACGAGTCGCACGTCGCCGCGTCCGTGGCCAGGCAGACCCAGCCGAATCCTCCCAGGCGGGTCTGGCCTGCAGACTGCTCGCTTCCTGAGCGATATGTTGCGGTAGCCGATACCTGGTGGGGGCGAGGGCTAGCCAGGCACAAGCGCGCGGCACCTGGCCACACGGTGAGAATGCGACACGGGGACGCGGCCGACAGTGCCCCACCCGGCGTTGTTGTCCCCGTCCTCACGGAGCCCTCAGGGCGGCCCCGGAGTAGCTGGGCCCGGAGGCGGAAGTCCCGGAGTAGACACGACCGTGACTGTCCACGACCACGGGTTCGCCATGCAAACCGCCTGCCGACCACCGCGCGGTAACTCGGTCCCTCGCCAACAAGCATCGAGGACCCTCTTCGTGTCGGTATAGGTGTGGCCGTCAGGGCTGGACCACCGAGCCCTGCTGACAGGTACCCTCCAACGCCCGAGCTACCTCGTAGCCATAGCCGATGCGGCCCGCCTTATCGACGGGGGCCACCATGAGCTTCACAGTGGGCGTGCGGCAACGGTCGTCGTAAGGGGTGCCCACGAGGACGTGGCTCACCAGCCCATCGGGGACGTGCCAGCCGTTGTTCCGGTCCGCCGGTCGCAGCCGAATGCATGGCTACCCTCGAGTTGGCCGAGCACGGCATGGTCGGGCCGCTCACTTGCGGAGCCAGCCACGTGAACGTCGTTATGCGCGTCCACATCCCCACCAGGCTCACCAGCACAGGCCGCTCACTTGCGGAGCCTGCCACGTGAACGTCGAGGCCTGGTACTACTACGGCCTGATGCACCTGCCCATCATGGGCCTCGCCAAGAGGTCGGGGGGCTCTGTTTGGTCGCGGCTTACG
>JAJZMD010000250.1 GCA_021803085.1 Actinomycetes bacterium | reverse complement strand
CGATATGGCGGGGTGGTCGTCGTCCGGTCGCGTCCCGACCGTCGGGAGCGGCGGCAGTATCCCGAGCGCGAGCTGTGCCAGGACTCGGGTCTCGTACAAGAGCGTCTCGGTGCTGACTGGTGCCCGGGCGGTGGAGGCGGCGGTCTCGAGGGCTTGCCGGAAGCGGCCGAGACCTTCGTCGAAGGCGGTGGGCATCTCGCTCAGCGCGTAAAGGCGGCAACGGACGTCGAGCGCCCGCTTGGTGTCGTGCGTGGTGCCGGGAACGAGCCCGTGGTGCCCGGTGCCGACTCGCTGAGCTGCGTGCGCGTGCCACCGTGGGACCGCGTCGTGACGCGACCGACCAGGGGCGCCGCCGACCTCGCAGCACGCGAGCGGCCCCGCGAGCCGGTACCACGCGGTGTCCTCGACTCCCTTCGCCATGAGCGCGCCGGTGAGCTGCTGGAGCGCGAGAGTGCCAGGGAGGTGCCGCGGGTCGAGCACTGCGTCGACGACGCGTGTCGCATCCACCGTCACCTCCTTGCCGCTCGCCGCCGACGGCATCCCTGCTTCGTCGGGTGCGTCCCTGGCGCGCCGGTCTTCTCGGATGCCCACCAAAGCTGCCGTCTGGCGCCACACTGCTGCCTCCGAGGCCACCTCGTCTCCTTCGCCCACCTCCGCTTGCGCTGGGTTCTCGCTGTCCACGTCGGCGCCGGTGGCGCCCAAGTAGGTCCGGTAGCGCGGCAGGTGCACCACTACCTCTCGCAGTGCGTCGGCGTCCACCTCCAGGCGAGTCGCGATGCGCGCGAACTCGCCCGGGAAGCTCGCCATGGCGACGAGGCGCCGGCAGTCGACGGTGAGCCGGTCGACCTGCGCGTCGCCTTCTGCGCGGGCCGCGGCGACCAAGCGGTCGTAGCCGTGGGCGTCGACGAGCGCGCCGGCAATGTCGTCGATGACCTCGTAGCCCGTCGTGCCTCGCACGGGCCAGTCGGCACGCAGCCGCTCGTTGTCGGTCAGGATCTTCTCGACCACGATCGGCAGCCCGGTGCGATCGGCGAGACGACGCAGGTATGCAGTCGGTTCGCGCAGCCCGTCGACGTGGTCGATGCGGATGGCCGAGACGTGTCCCGCCTCGACGAGCGAAAGAAGCAGGGCGTGGGTGGCGTCGAAGACGGCCGGCACCTCCACGCGCACCCCGGCGAGCCCGTCGATGTCGAAGAAACGGCGGTAGTTCCGGTCCGCCGAGTCGTGCCAGTCGACGAGCCGGTAGTGCTGGACGGCGAGCACTTCGGCGACGTCCTCGCCGTCGCGCACCCCTCCTCCCGATATCGGAAGGTCGATGCCAGTGAGACCGGGTGGCCCGACTTCGATCACGGGCTCTGTGGCGCGTACCGAGAGCCGGAGGCGGCCCTCGGCGAGGGCTGCCTCGAGTGGGCGGTCGAGGATCGCAAGGGTGACCTTGCGACCGGGGGTCGAAAGTGCTCCAGCGCGCCGGCCTCGTGCAGCGGCGTCCCAGTCGACGTCGAAGACCTCACCCATCGGCGAGTCCGGTCCCTCGGCGAGCAGCCGGCGCCACCAGCCGCCCCCGGGCCACGCGGCGAGATGGTTCGGGACGTGGTCCACGCAGATGCCGAGCCCGTGCGTGGCGCACGTCGCCACCAGCGACGTGAACCCGTCGCTGCCGCCGAGCTCAGCACGCAGACGCGTCGGGTCGATGCCGTCGTAGCCGTGGGTGCTGCCGGGGACCGCCTCGGCGATCGGGGAGAGGTAGAGGGTCGCGATGCCGAGCTGCGAGAGGTACGGCACCGTGCGCTCGGCATCGGCGAAGCCGAAGCCTGGATGCAGCTGGAGCCGGTAGGTGGGGCCGAGGCCGGCTGCGCTGAGGCTCACCGCGGACTCGGGGCTGTGGCCCCGAGCCGCAGTCCGCTCGCCGCGGGGGGCGGGTCGTCTGGGGGTTCGAGGATCGCCGCGACCAGCACGCCATAGGACCCGAGCCGAAGCTGGGGGACCCCGCCGGCGCTGGGCGCGAGCTCGTCGCCTTCGACCGCCTCGGGCACCCTGCATGCGGCGAGCACCTCGAGCCGGCACCCGGCGAGCACAGACGGAGCGAGCACCGCCGGGGCGTTCTTGAACGTCGCGGCGACGACCACTGCGCGCCCCCCCAGGGCGGGGGCCGCGCGCCGGACGAGCACGATGCTGGACTGCGCCGCGTCCCACCAGCACGTCGAGCGCGCGGGCTCGAGAGAGCCGAGCGCGACTTCGGCCGCGCGCAGGCGCAGGAGGCGACGCTGCCACTCGAGGAGGTCGCCGTGGACACCGTCGCCAGACAGGGCACGCCGCAGCTTGCATGCGTCGAAGGTGGAGGGCGCTTGGGGGTCGGGAGGCTCGTTCCCGCCGCTCGCCCCCCCGATCTCCGCGCGGCGTCCTTCGCGTACCGCGTCGGCGAGCGAGGGGTCACGATGATCGGTGAAGTAGTGGAACGGTGCCGTCTCGCCGTACTCTTCTCCCATGAAGCGCAGGGGCACGGCGCCTGACAGGAGGACCGTGGCTGCGACAGGAAACTGCGCCTCGATGGGTAGCGCCTCGGTGAGACGCACGCCGAAGCCGCCGTTGCCGATCTGGTCGTGGTTCTGGGCAAAGACGATCAGCCGGTCGCCGTCGAGGCCACCTTGGGGGCGCGCGCCATGGTGTCGCATGCGCGAGGGGGCGTAGCGGCCCGCGACCACGAAGCCCTCGGTGCACGCGGTCGCGAGATCCGACACGCCGTGGTAGTCGCCGAAGTAGCGGTCGTGCTGGCCGGTGAGCGAGACGCGCAACGCGTGGTGGAAGTCGTCGTTCCACACGCCGTCGAGTCCGAGTCCACAGGCCGCGCGTGGCAGGACGAGGCGCGGGTCGTTCGATGGGCTCTCCGCGACAACCGTGACCATGCGGCCGGTGCGCCGGCCCTCAGCGTGCAGCGCCGCGGCAAGCTCTCCCACGAACGACGACGCGGTCTGGTCCACGATCTCGTGCACGGCGTCGAGGCGGAGCCCGTCGACTCCAAGCTCACGCAGCGCACAGCGCGCGTGCTCAATGAAGAACCGGCGCACCTCGTCGCTGCCTTCACCGTCGAAGTTCACGGCGTTACCCCAAGGGGTGCGGAAGCGATCCGTCGTGTACGGCCCGAACTCGTCGAGCACGAAGCCGTCGGGGCCGAAGTGGTTGTAGACGACGTCCAGCACTACGGCAATACCCTGGCGGTGTGCGGCCGTGCACAGCCGCCCCAGGGCCTCTCGCCCGCCATAGCCGGCATGGACAGCGAAGGGGAAGACGCCGTCGTAGCCCCAGTTGCGCTCCCCTCCGAACGCCGCGACGGGCATCAGCTCGATCGCGCTGTAGCCGGCGTACGCGAGCTCGCCGAGCGCGGCCGCGACGCCGTCGAAGGTGCCTGTAGCCGAGAAGGTGCCGACATGGATCTCGCAGATGACATGAGCGGACAGAGGGAGCCCGCGCCAGCCGCTCACCGCCTCGACGCGATGTGCCGTGACGACCTCGGAGGGCCCGTGGATGCCCTCGGGCTGCGAGCGCGACGCCGGGTCTGCGAACGGGCCCCGGCCGTCGAGAAGGTACCGGTAGCGAGTCCCAGCCGGTGCGTCGAAGATTCCCGAGTGGTAGCCGTCGCGCCGAGGCGTCAGCACACCGGCGACGGCGTCGCCGATCACGAGCTCCACCCGCTCAGCGCGCGGCGCCCATACGCTGAAGTGAGTGCGTCCGTCTTCGGCGAGGAACGCACCGTGGCGCCCGTTGCTCAATGGCGTCGGGGGCTGCCAATCTGCCTCCGCGTGCGCCACGGCAGTAAATCTTCCCACGCTCGACGATCGTGACGCCTGGGGGTTGCTCGCCGAGACCCATGATTGCTCGTTCCCCGAGGCAGCGCAGCCGTTCGAGCTCCCATGGGCTTGGAGGTGAGGGGGACCAGCGTGCCCGGACGCGAACGCCAGGCCGCGCTGGCATCCGCGGGATCGGGCGCGCCAGGGGGGCGCGCGCCGTCGTCGAGGGGTGTGAACTGCTCCGCTGACCATCACTAACTCTCTGCGAACATATGTACTAGCCTGTCCATATGAGGTTGTCGGAGTGGGCTGCACGGGAGGGAGTGCACTACCAGACCGCGTGGAGGTGGTTCCGCGACGGGCAGCTCCCCGTTCCCGCCATCCGCACGCCATCGGGCACGATTCTGGTCGAGGTGCCAAGGGACTCTTCCGTTGGCAAGGAGCGCACTGCCGTCTATGCCCGAGTCTCCTCCCACGACCAGCGAGGGGACCTCGACCGTCAGGTGGCCCGCATGACCGAGTGGGCCACCGCACAGGGTGTGAGCGTCTCCGAGGTGGTGACCGAGGTCGGCTCGGGGATGAACGGCCGGCGCCGCAAGCTCGCTCGCCTGCTCGCAGACGGTACGGCGACCACGATCGTCGTCGAGCACAGAGACCGCCTGGCCCGCTTCGGTGTCGAGCACGTAGAAGCTGCGCTGGCGGCTCAGGGCCGCAGGATTGTCGTGGTCGACGACGGCGAAGTCGACGACGACCTGGTGCGGGACATGACCGAGGTGCTGACCAGCTTCTGCGCCCGGCTCTATGGCCGCCGGGGTGCCCGCAACCGGGCGGAGAAGGCGCTCAACTGCGCCAAGAACGACGTGGGACCGATGGCGCTGTCGCATCCTGAGGGGAGCATGTAGGGCAATGGGCAAGCTCGAAGTCCCCCCGGGGTGGGTGTGCCAGGCGTACCGGTTCGAGGTGGACCGGCCCTCTCGGCACCCGTCAATCTCCTCGCATGAAGGCGGGAGACGCTTTGCCTGGAACTGGGCACGCACTCTCATCGAAGACCAGCTCCATGCTCGAGAGACCTTCCGTGTCCTCGCACTTCGCCAGGGAGCAACGCTGCCCGAAGCCGAGGAGTTCGCTACTGGGGCATCTCGCATCCCCTATCTGGTGGAGATGAACGAGCAGCGAGGAAGGAAGCACGAGAAGCTCAACCCAGTCTCCGAGTGGTGTCCCTGGTCCAAGGAGGCCA
>JAJZMD010000182.1 GCA_021803085.1 Actinomycetes bacterium | reverse complement strand
CGACGGCAGCGATCCGGCGCTGGCCCACCGGGACATGGTGCTCATCAGCGAGACGGACCTGATGGTCAACGCGGTGGACACCCTCGCCCACCTGGTGGGCGTCGGACCATCGTGACAGAGCCAGATCCCCGATCTCCCGGCAACGGACCTGGCTGCCCGGTGTAGGCATCCCCCCTGCCGTCGGCGGCCCTTCGGCACCGCGGAGGCGACCGCGACGGGCGTCGGACCGCTCGGGGCCGCCTTCGGTCCCGAGCAGGATCGGGACGAATGGCACTACCCCCTATGGGTATAGCGGACCATAGTGGACTCAGCGGCCGGCTCGTCGGGCCGCTGGGAGGTGACCGGGATGATGTTCTGGTATGGCAGCCATTTGACGCTCTGGCAGGCAGGTCTGATGTGGGTCGGCATGGTCGCGTTCTGGGGTGTGCTCATATGGGCCGTTTACGCCTTGATCACGGCAAAATTCCACCGCCCCGACGGCTCCGATCCACTCCGAGGCGATGATCCCCGCCGGATACTCGATGAGCGACTCGCCCACGGCGATATCGACCCCGGCGAGTACCACCGCCTCCTCGACGTGCTCGGCAGTGGTCGCCCCGGGACGCGGCCGATGCCAGGAGCCCGACAGTGAGCGCGGCCACCCACAGCCACGACTGCACCCCACCCGCCCCGAGCTCCAGAACCAGTCGTCCGGTGCGCGGCTACGCGTCGGGCAAGGACGACTATCTCGCACGGCTTTCCAAGATAGAAGGCCAGGTTCGAGGCCTGCAGAAGATGATCGAGGACGACCGGTGGTGTCCCGACGTGGTTACCCAGGTTGCCTCGGCTACCCGCGCACTGCAGGAGGTGGCCGTCGGATTGCTCAACGACCACCTCCACCGCTGCGTGATGGCCGGCGCCCGTCGTTCCGAAGCAAACGGCGAGGAGCTCCTTGACGAGGTCGCCGCCACCCTCCGACAGGTTGTCCGGCTGTGACGCGGCCCGATCGCACCAGTCCACCACGTCGTGGGCCACGTTCCGGGCCACCCGCCAGACCAGCCGACGGACCGCCCGCCGCGCCACCCACCGAGCAGGAAGGAACGGTCATGGCAACCACCCGAACCTCGGACACAGCACCGGAGCTGGACAGGCCCGGCGCCAAGCGCCACAGCCGACCGGGCATCAACATCAGCCCGCCCGAACGGGTTGGCCGCGTCGCCGTCGGCGCCGCAGCAGTCATCGCCGGTGCGATCCTGCTCGCCTCGACCAGCTCAGCGCTCGCAGCGGTGCTCGAAGTGCTCCTCGCGGCCGCCGGGCTCGACATGGTGATCACTGGTGCGGTCGGCCACTGCCCCCTCTACGCCAGGTTCGGCCACATCCCGAAGTCGATTGGGAGCTCCTCATGATCGAGCGCGACCGCAGCCGAAGCGCGAGCGGGGACCTCACCACACGCGGTGGGAGCCCGGACGGCGGAATGGACCACGGCGGCCACCACTGGATGATGATCGTCTGCTGCATCCCGATGATCGTCGTCGTCGGGGCACTCGTGGCAGTGGGAGCCGTCAGCCCCGGATGGATCCTCGTCGCCGTGTCCTGCGTGGCGATGATGGCCCTGATGATGCGCGGGATGGGGCGGATGGACGGGCACTGAGGGTGGAGCAGCAACATTGGACGGGCGCCATACGGGACCTCCTCCCAGCGAGGCAACCCTGGCCGGTTTCGAGCACCACCCGGCCTGAAATGCCCGACTCGCTCAGTGCCGGCCGGCGCTGGCCTTCGAGATCCCCGCAGCCAAATGCACCGAGAGGCTGTGGCAATTCGTACCGAGGCCTCCGGACGAGCGAAGCGTGCAGTGACCCGACAGACGCGCAGGCCGGTCGTGGGGCCCAGCGGCCCCACCACGAGAGGAGTCGACGATGGACCCAGCAGCTGTAGGCGTGGTCGGAGCGGACGTGCTTGTTGCCGCAGGGCTCGGCTGGTGGTTCTTCGGGCCGAAGCCCACGGCCGACACCGCCGTGACCTCAGGGGTCCAAGAGGTGCGGGTGACGGTGCGGGGCGGCTACAACCCGAACCGGATCCGGGCGAAAGCCGGGGTGCCGCTGCGTCTGGTCTTCGACCGCCAGGAATCGGGAGACTGCACCTCGCGGGTGGTCTTCCCCGACTTCGGTGCCTCTGCGGAGCTCCCTGCCTTCGGTGAGGCGACTCTGGAGCTCGTTCCAGACGCACCCGGCGAGTACGGCTTCGCCTGCGGGATGAACATGATCCACGGCACCTTGGTCGTCGAGCGTGCCCGTGCCGGCGAACCGGCTCGGACAGCGGCGGCCGGAACGTCGGACGCCCATGCGTCCACCGGCGCAGTCGCCGATCTCGATGCAGCCGACCTCGACCACATCGACCTCGATGCGACCAGGGCGAGATCGGACGGGGCCGGGCCGGTGGGAGCCGTCGTCATCGACAGCGGATCCCACCCCACCCGAGCGAGGTCGACGGCTGGAGCGCCGGTGGTCGTGCCGCCCGTGGTGCGCGATGGGTCGGCGCGTCCCTCGGCGCACGACGATGCGGAAGATCAGAAAGCTGCCCAACACCGCGCCGAGATCGTCGACCTCTCCCGGCGCGTCATCGTCGGGGCCGTGCTCACCGTCCCAGTGCTGTTCGCGGTGATGGCAGAGGACTTCTTCCACGTCGGATGGCTGCCTTCGGTGCTCACCGACCCGTGGTTCGGCCTGGCCACCATCGCCCCGGTGTTCGCCTACACCGGCTGGCCGATCCATCGCAGCGGCTGGCTGGGACTGGCGCATCGCAGCGCAGACATGAACTCGCTCGTCACGTTGGGCGCGACCGCGGCGTTCCTGTACAGCGTGCTCGTCACCATTGTCCCCTCGTTCGCCCCAGCGAAGGTTCGAGGCGTCTACTACGAGGAAGTCGGCTTCATATTGACCCTCGTTCTCCTCGGGCGGCTGTTCGAGGTCCGGGCCAAGGCCGGGACTGGTGAGGCCATCAGAGCTCTCCTCGGCCTCCAAGCCCGTACCGCCAGGGTGGTTCGCCACGGCGTCGAAAGTGAGCTGGCGATCGACGACGTCGTCCCCGGCGACGTCGTGATCGTCCGACCCGGCGAGAAGATCCCCGTCGACGGCGACGTGCTCGAGGGCCACTCGGCAGTAGACGAGTCGATGGTGACCGGCGAGTCCATCCCGGTCGAAAAGGACGCCGGCGACAAGGTGGTCGGATCGACGCTGAACGGCACCGGGTCACTGCGTATCCGGGCGACCCGGCTGGGATCCGAGAGCGTCCTCGCTCAGATCGTGGACATGGTGCGCACGGCGCAGGCGTCGCGCCCACCCATCCAGCGCCTGGCCGACCTGGTCTCGTCGGTCTTCGTCCCCACCGTCATCCTGGTTGCCCTCGGGACCTTTGCCGTCTGGTTCCTGGTGGGACCCACACCGGCGTTCACCTATGCGCTCATAGCGGCGGTGACGGTACTGATCATCGCCTGCCCGTGCGCGCTCGGCCTTGCCACCCCACTGGCGATCATGGTCGGGACCGGCAAGGCGGCCACCACCGGGGTGCTGTTCCGCTCGGCCGAGGCCCTCGAGACCGCCGGGCGCCTCGACACCGTTGTGCTCGACAAGACCGGTACGATCACCGCCGGTCACCCGGTCCTCACCGACGTCGTCGCTCTCGAGGAAGCCCGGCAGTCCGAAGTGCTGGCGCTCGTCGCCGCTGCAGAGGCCGACTCCGAGCACCCCCTCGCCTCGGCCATCGCGGCCGGGGCAGCCGGGCGAGCGATCAGGGTCCCTCGTGCTACCTCGTTCGCCTCAGTCACCGGCCAGGGCGTGCACGCCGTCGTCGAGGGCCACGACGTCCTGGTCGGTAACGCTCGACTGCTCCAAGGTGCCGGCGTGGAGCCCGGCGACCTTCCCGTGCGCGCCGAGACCTTTGCTGCCGAAGGGAAGACCGCCATGCTGGTCGCCGTCGACGGGCGTGCCGCCGGCCTCGTAGCCGTGGCCGATCCGATCAAGGAGGACTCGCTCGGAGCCGTCGCCGAGATGAAGCGGCTCGGTCTCGAGGTCGTGATGCTGACCGGTGACGCTCGGAACACCGCCGAGGCCGTGGCCCGCCGCGTCGGGATCGAGACGGTGCTCGCCGAGGTCCGCCCCGAGGAGAAAGCTGCCGAGGTCGCTCGCCTGCAATCCGAAGGGCGGCGAGTCGGAATGGTCGGTGACGGGATCAACGACGCCCCCGCCCTCGCCAAGGCCGACGTGGGCCTCGCCATCGGGACCGGCACCGACGTGGCTATCGAAGCCGCCGACGTCACCTTGATGTCGGGCTCCCTCCGCGGCATCCCGACGACCATTGCCTTGTCGCGCGCCACAATGCGCAACATCCGCCAGAACCTCCTGCTCGCCTTCGGCTACAACACCATCGGCATCCCCATCGCAGCGGGGCTGCTCTACCCGTTCTTTGGGATCGTCCTTTCCCCGATGATCGCGGCGGCAACCATGGCGCTGTCGTCGCTGTCGGTTGTGAGCAACGCAAACCGGCTGCGCTCCAGTCGGCCGGCAGCGACAGGCCGGATTGCGGGCCGGCGAACCGGCACCTGGGGCATGGGTGCCGCCACCTCTGGCGCGTCAACGTACCGGCGGGCACAGGCGGCAGGCCCGGGGTCAGGCCGAGGGGCAGGCCGCTACGGGCAAAGGGGCCGAGGCGCACGGCGGCCACGTTGGTCGGCGATCCGCGAGCAGCGAGGGCGGAAGGCCGCTGGCGACGGGGTCGGCCCAGGCGTCGCCGGTGGTGATCCGGTCACCTGCGGCGCTTGGCAGCCTTGTTCAGCGCCACGGCCGACTCGACGAGCGCCACGAACCCCGACTCGTCGACGGTGTCGCTCTCGTAGACATCGATGGCACGGCGAACGTTGCCGTCGAGGCTGGCGTTGAACAGACCATGCGGATCGTCGACCGAGGCGCCTTTGGCGAAGGTCACCTTGACGTGGTCCTTGTAGACCTCACCGGTGCAGACCATGCCGTCATCCGACCACACCGGCACGCCCGCCGGGTTACCGGGCCGCT
>JAJZMD010000284.1 GCA_021803085.1 Actinomycetes bacterium | reverse complement strand
TTCGAGTCCCTCAGCGCCCACCATTTTTGTCACGGCGCGAGACGCCGACGTGGGTGCGGTTTGGTCGGGGTTGTCGGTCGGGTCGGTGGGGAGGCCGCCTCGTATGAGGTAGGTGGGTTGTACGACGCCGGGTTCGACGACGACGAGACGGTCGACGAAGGCCTGGGCGGCAGCCTTGCGATGGGCGTCGGTGCCGTTGGCGACGATCTGTGCGAGCTCGGTGCGTAGGGCGTCGATGTCGGCCTGGGCGGGCGGGTCCATGGCGGCGAGGTCAGCTGCTTCTTCGAGCTGGTCGCGCCGTGCTTTGAGGGTGCGGGCTTGCTCGCCGAGGTCGCGGACTCGTGGGCCGAACATGGCGTCGCTGATGGTCCCGGCCTCGAAGGCCAAGATGTAGCGCTCGATGGCAGCCTCGGTCTTTCGTAGCTCTGCCGTAGCGGCGTCGAGCTCGTCGCGTTGGTGGCGGGCGGTCTCGGCGACCTGGTCGGACTTGATGGCGACGGCGCGGGCGATGAGGTCGGGGTCGGCGTAGAAGGCGAGAAGCGCGTCGAGCACCGCGGCTTCGAGGACATCGGCGCGGATGCGTTCGCCGTCACAGGCGTCCTTGCCGTAGCGCTGGCGGGTGAAACACGCGTAGTAGCGGTAGCGGTGCCCGCGCCCGGCGGCTGCGACACCGACGTAGTTGCGCCCACAAGTTCCGCAGGTGATGAGCCCGGTCAAGAGGTAGTCGGGATGGGCGTGGGTCATGCGACGGTCGTAGCTCTCGCCACGCTCTGCAAGGAGGGTCTGGGCCCGCTCGAACAGCGCGGGGTCGATGAGCGGCACCTCTGGCTGGTGGCAGACGTCGCGGAAGGTGACCTCGCCGAGGTAGCTGCGGTTGCGCAGGATGAACAGCACGGCCTGGGCGGACCAGCGCCGGCCGCTTCTCGTGCGGCAGGCGTCGGTGTTGAGCTCTGCGGCGATGGTGGCGGCGCCGGCGTGGTCGATGCCGTAGCGGGTGAAGATCCGCTCGACGAGGGGGAACTCGGAAGCTTCGATGGCGAGGTGCTTGTCGTCGTCGAGGCGCAGCCCGTAGGGCACGGCACCTCCGGGCCAGCCCCCCCGAGCAGCCTTTCGTTCCATGCCGGCGACGACCCGGTCGATGATGGTGGCCCGCTCGAACTCGGCGAACACCCCGAGGAGCTGGACGAGCATCCGCCCGGTGGGCGTCGAGGTGTCGATCGGCTCGGTGGCCGAGCGGAAGGCGACCCCGGCCGACTCCAGCTCTTCCAATAGCCCGACGAGGACCTTCAAGGACCGGGCGAAGCGGTCGACGCGGTAGACGAGGAGGATGTCGTAGCGCCCGAGCCGGGCGTCTCGCAGCGCCTGGGTGAGGGCGGGCCGTTCGGCGTAGGCGCCGGAGTACTGGTCGGTGTAGGTCTTGACCTGCTCCCAGCCGGGCTGGCTGGCGACAAAGGCGCCGAGGCGGGTCTCCTGCGCGCCGAGGGAGAACGGCTGGTGCTCCTCGTCGGTCGAGATACGCAGGTAGCAGGCGACCCGCACGGCTGCGCCCCCGGCACCGAGGGTCACCGGGGCCACAGGGGCTGCTCGTCGCTTGGCGGTAGTGCGGGTGGTGGTCATGGGGTCCTCTCTGTCCTTGTGGCCGTGCTGTCCTTGTGGGCGTGCCGGGAGCCGAGAGGAGACCTCGAACCCCTGGCGGTGTCAAGGAGCCCGGCGTTGTGCGGGAGCCGGCCGGCTGTGGCCCGGCGGGACCCGGTCCGCTCGGCCGGTGCTGTGCCGGTCGGCGTCGGCGAGGAGCCCGGCGAGGGCCTCGACGGCACGGGCTTGTTGGTCGGCGGTCATCGGCAGATAGGTGGGCGGGAGGAGGCACACGGTGCTGGCCGTGTGGCGCCGGCCGCTCGGGGCAGCGGGCTCACCGCCCTCCCCGAGCGGTTCGGACCTACGGGTTCCCGGTGAAGAGCCTTCGGTTTTGCTGAACCCGTGGAGGTTCATGGCGCCTTCCAGACGACAAGGTCTTCGTGGGCGGTAACGAGGCGGGGGACGTCGCGGGCCCGGGCCCGGCGGACTTGTTCGAGGGCGAAGAACGAGGCTCGTGGGACGAGCTGGTCGTCGCGCAGCCCGCAGAGGAGGGCGACGTTTCGCTCGTGGAGGACAAGCCCGGCGTCTTCGCCGACGCGGGCGAGCGCGCCGGGGAGGTCGATGAGCCGACCGCCTCGCCACCAGGGCCGAAGGGTCATGGCGACGAACCCCCCGGGGCGAGCCAGCACGGCCGCGCCGCCGAGCATGACCCGCATCGCGTCGAGCAGGCCGGCGAGGCCGACGTGGGCGAGGTTGGCCGGGTCGTTCGAGTAGCGGTCGTGGCTCTTTTGCACGCCCGCTCCGGGGATCGCTTTCACCTGGCCGTGCAGCGACGAGCCGTAGGGCGGGCTGGTGAGCACGAGGGCGACGAGGCCGCGTGCGGCGGGGTCGACGAGCGAGGCGACGTGGCGGCCGTCCCCGCAGATCACCTCGCCGTGCCCGGTGGCCCCCTGGGAGCGGGCGTGGGCGAGGTTGCCTCGGGCGAGCTCGGCCCAGGGCTCTTCGTACTCGACGCCGATCGCGTCACGGCCGAGGTGGACGGCTTCGACCAAGGTGGTGCCGATCCCGCACATCGGGTCGAGGACGAGGTCGCCGGGACGGCTGTAGGTGGCGATCGCTCGCTGGGCGATGGCGGGGAGCATCCGGGCGGGGTGGGTTCCCGACAGCTCGACGTAGCGCCCCTTGCGTTGGGCGCGGGCGGGGTGCTGGGCGGTCGGCCAGACCGACAGCGCAAGGTCAGTGGGCACGGGCGGTCTCCTTCGAGGATGAGGTGAGCTGGGCGGGGCCGGCGGAGAAGACGCAGAGGTCCTCGTGGACGACGAGGTGGACGGCTTCTCCTCGGGCGGCGGCCTTGCTGGTCTGGGTGCGCTGCCAGAACGAGGGGCGGGCGACGAGGTCGCCGTCTCTGACCGCGGCGTGCAGGGCGATCACGTGCTGGAGGTAGGTGAACCCGGCTGCCTCGGCGAGGGCGACGGTCAGCCCGGCGAGGTCGAACAGGTGGCCTTTTCGTCGGGTGTTCTTCGTGACCACCGCCAGGATCCCGCCCGGTCGGAGCACCGCCCGACACGCGCCGTAGACGGCGGCCATCGCCTGCGCATACATCGGGCCCCGCGCGTGGCCGAGGTTCGCCCGATCCGCCGAGTAGTTGCGCTCGGCGGTCGCGCACAGGTTGTGCCCGGCCCCCCAGTTGGTGGTGTCGAGGTTGCCGACGTCACACGCATAGGGCGGGGAGGTGCAGATGAGGTCGACTTCTCCGGCGTCCTCGCCGAGGAGGGTGGCGAGGTCGGTGGCGTCCCCTTGGAGCACCCGGACCAGTGCTCGGGCGCCGGGGTCGAGGACATGCTCCGCGTTGGCCCGGGCGAGTTCGGCCCAGCGGGCTTCGAGCTCAACACCCACCGCCCGCCGACCGACAAGGGCGGCTTCGACCAAGGTGGTGCCGGTGCCGGCCATCGGGTCGACGACCAGCGCGCCGGGTTGGCTGTACTCGACGACGATGCGTCGGGCGAGGTCGGGGAGCATCTTTCCGGGATGGGTGGTGCAGCCGGGGTGGTAGCGGCCGGCCCGCTGGTACTGGGCACTTCGCTGGCCGACCGGCCAGACGGCGAGCGGCACCGGGCGTGGCCCGTGCTGAGAGCCGGAGTGATTGGCGTCAGCGGGCTGGCGGTCGGGGTCCTGCCGGGTGGGGGTTCGGGGGGTGGTGGTCGTGGCCATGGGCGGCCCACGGCCGGAGAAGGCGTGCCACCCGCCAAATAGGGGTCGACGGAGCAATTCCGGACACCACTTTTTCTCTCCGGTCGTCTTGAGCTGCTGTGCGCGGCGGAGGTAGCTCGTCAGGACCCGAGCACCACCACACGAAAGGGGTAGGTCATGTCCACCACCAAGCAAGATCCGAATGACGCCGTTGCCGCCGTGCTCGCCGGCCACCCCGGCGCCACCGCAGCCCAGGTGGCCGAGGTGGCAGGCATCGGCCGGTCGACGGCGGCGAAGGTTCTGGCCGCGATGGAGGACCGCGGCGTCGCCCGCCGTGACCCAGGCGGCCGTGACGGTGGCCGGCAGCTGGCGGACCGCTGGCATCTCGTCGAAGCCGACACCGCCGGGGGCGAGAACGACATCGCCGGAGGTGAGCAGGACATGGTCGCCGCATCGGATCCGGCCGCTGTCGTCGGCGACGATCCAGGGCGCGGCGATGTCGGCGACGCAGTGGTCGCCGTGGTCGGTGCGGCGGAGACCGGTCGGTTGGGGCGGGGTGCGCTCCGCTCGCTTGTGCTCGACTACCTGGGTGCCCGCGGCGGCGCCGACGGCCTCGGCCCTGCCGCGGTGGCAAAAGGCCTCGGGGGCAAGTCGTCGGGCGCGGTGGGAAACGCCCTCTCCCGGCTCGAAGCAGACGGGGCGGTCCGCCTCGTCACCGAGCGCCCACGTCGCTACGTCATTGTCGCCTGACCCGGCTGGGGGCGTCCGGCGGGCGGCTACTGCACGGCTGTCGTAGCCCTACTGCACTGCTGGAGTAGCCGCCGCAGAAGACCCGCGGACGGCGCGGATGGCCCGCCCGCCCAGATTTTTCTCGGGCGGGCTGCCGGGTCCGGTTCGGGCACCGGTCTGGGCGCTGCGTCAGGTGTGTAGTAGCGGCTGACCTGGGTTGACGCGAGCCCGCCTGGGCATCTCGGCTCCTCTACTGCACGGCTGTAGGAGCACGAGGGTCTGCTCACCGGGGCAGATGTGTAGCAATCGTGCAGTAGTACCCAGGGCGCGATGGCGGCTCCACCGAGAAGGGAGCTGCCATGACCACCCTGTCACGCCGTGTGCCGGAGGGCCCGTTCGACACCTTGGAGGACGCCTTCGTCCTGCTGTGCGCAGGGCCCCGCCCGCTCGCCCTGGAGGCGGCGGCGGTGCCCGGCCTGCCCGCCCGGGAGCTTCCGCTGACCGAGCTGCGAGCGATCCTGTTGCACCCCTCGACGTCGTACCGGGTCCGCAACGCGGCCATCTCGATCCTGGTGGGCCGGGCCCGCAGCGAGGGTGGGCGCTGGACGGTGGGGTTGGCCGGGGTGCTGCTGTTCGGGTTGCGCCGGGCGACCTCGGGGCTGTGCGAGGTGTGCCCGCACAAGGCGGCCGACATCGAGGCCGAGACCCTGGCCGGCCTCATCGAGGGGATCGCCAAGACCGACCCCGGACGGCAGCGTCTGGCGGCTCGGCTCATCTGGCTGGCAAGAGACCGGGCGAAGACCCTCGTCGCCAAGGAGCTCTCCGAGGTGGGACGCCCCGGACGCCACCGCTGCTCGGAGGTCCCCGCCCGCCCCTACGGCCATCCAGACCTGGTGCTGGCCGAGGCGGTCGCCGAGCAGGTGATCGAGGCCGGCGACGCGGCGCTGATCGGCGACACCCGCCTGGGTGGGATGAGCCTGGCCGAGGCGGCAGCTGCGATGGGGATGGCGGTCGACTCGGTCCGCCACCGGCGCCGGCGCGCGGAGGCCCGCCTCGTCGAGTGGCTCGGCGGACCGCCACTGCCAAGGCGCGCCGCCCGGTCCGAGGACCCCGGCCGCGACGATCCCGGCCGCGACGATCCCGGCCGCGACGATCCCGGCCGCGACGATCCCGGCCGCGACGATCCCGGCCGCGACGACGGCACGCAAGGTTCTTCAAGTTCTGGTGTCCGGTTTTCGGCCTCGACCCCCTATTTGGGTGGTGAGGGTCGGCCCCGCTCCGGGCGGGCCACCAACCGGCGGCCGGCGGCGTGCCAACCGCCAACTCAACCCAGGAGGTGAGCAGTGCCCTTCCCGGTTCCCCCGCCCCCGCCGGGCCGACCCCGACCCGCCCGTCCCCGTCCTGCCAGCTGCTCTTCGAAGGAGGTCACCACGACCCATCCCACCCCCTGCTCCACCCCGTCTCCGTGTCCCACCTCACACCGGCCGTCGAGGTCGAGCCAGCGATCGCGGCTTTGCCGCATGGCTCGCCGTCTCGGCGAGGTGGCGCTGCCCGCTGTCGCCGCGGCCGTGGTGGCGCTGGTCGTCATCGCCCCGCCGGCGTTCGCCGCGGGGAGCACGGCGACGAGCCTCACCTCGGTCATCGACAACCTGCGCAACTGGCTGGTCGGCATCCTCGCCGCGGTCGCCACGCTGTTCCTCACCGTCGGCGGGCTGCGCTACCTGACCGCAGGGGGCGACCCGAGCCAGGTGGAGAAGGCGAAGATCGCCCTCAAGTCGGCGGCCATCGGCTACGCGCTTGCCGCGCTCGCACCGCTGCTCGTCTCGATCCTGGCCCAGCTGTTCTGATGACCCGCCCGACGCCGCTCAACCGCGCAGGTCTCGCAGGCGTCGCCCGCCGCCACCGCCTCGCCGTGGCGGTGCTCGCCGCGCCGGTCGCGCTCGTGGTGCTCGGCCTGCTCGCCCATCCCGCCTCGGCCAGCAACGCGCCTTGCCGCACGGTCAGCGCGGTGCTCGTCTCGTCGACGGGCGACAGCTCGGCCACCACGGGCAGCGGCGGCACGCCGGCGCCGATCGAAGTCGGCCCGTCCCCGACCGGGACGCCGACCGTGCCGGCCTCGGGGGGCGGGGGGAGCGTGTCGGGTGGCACCCAACCCTCGCCGGGGCTGTTCGACATCCCCGGCCAGATCGAGGCCGCACTCGACGACTGGTTCCGAAGCGTCGTGACCGACGCCTTGAACCCGGTGTTGGACGTCATGGGCCACACGCTTCTCGCCACCCCGAACGTCACCGCCCAGAGCCGGGTCGGCCAGCTGTGGGAGATGGCGGCCGGGATCGCCGATGCCTGCCTGGTGCTGTTCGTCCTCGTCGGCGGGGCGATCGTGATGGGCCATGAGACCGTCCAGACCCGCACCGCCATCAAAGACGTCCTGCCGCGCATCGTGCTCGCCGCCGTCGCGGTGAACGCCAGCCTGTCGCTCGCAGGCCTTCTCATCTCGACTGCCGACGCGTTCTCCAAGGCGCTGCTCGGCACCGGCGTCGACCCCACCCAGGCGGCCGTCGTGCTGCGCCAGCTGGTCCTCGGCTCGCTCGCCTCGGGCGGCATCTTCTTGGTGCTGCTCGGCGCGGTGGTGGCCGTCTTGGCGGTGGTGCTGCTCGCCACCTACGTGATCCGCCTGGCGCTCGTCGTCGTCTTGGTGGTGGCCGCCCCCCTGGCGCTCGTCTGCCACGCCCTCCCCCAGACCGAAAGCCTCGCCCGGCTGTGGTGGCGGGGGTTCGCCGGGGCGCTTCTGGTCCAAGTCGCCCAGTCGCTCGTGCTCATCTGCGCGCTGCGGATCTTCTTCGCCTCGGGTGGGGCGGCGAACCTGGGGATCGCGTCGTCGGGCGGGCTGGTCGACTTGTTGGTCTCGGCCTGTCTGTGCTGGGTGCTGGTCAAGATCCCGACCTGGGTCGGCCGCATGGTGTTCTCGGGGTCCCGACGCCGGGGCGGTGCCCGCAGCGTCGTGCGAGACCTGGTGGTCTACAAGGGCATCAAGGCGCTCGCCGCGGGGGTCGGGCTGTGACCGCCGCCGGCGAGGAGGGATCGGGTCGGGTGCGGATCCCCGCCGATGTCGGACGCCCCGACAAGCTGCTCGCCGGGCTCACCGCCCGCCAGCTCGCCATTCTGGCCGCAGCCGGCGTGCTGGTGTGGGGTGCCTATCTCGCCACCCGCCATCTCGTCCCCCTCGCCGGGTTCGCCGCGGCCGGCGCGCCGATCGCCGGCGTGGCGAGCGTGCTCGCCCTCGGACACCTCGAAGGCCAGCCCGCCGACCGGCTGGTGGTCGCCGCCTGGCGCCACCTGCGCGCCCCACGCCGGCTGGTCCCCGCCCCCGACGGTGTCCCCGGCACCCCGGCGTGGGTGCAGGCGCTGCCCGGCCCGCTGCCCGCCCCTCTCCGGCTGCCGTTGTCGAGCATCGACGGTGACGGGGTGGTCGACCTCGGCGCCGACGGCCTGGTCGTGATCTGCCGGGCCAGCTCGGTCACCTTCGCGCTGCGCACCCCGACCGAGCAGGAGGCGCTCGTCGCCGGGTTCGCCCGCTGGTGCAACTCGCTCAGCGAACCGGCCCAGGTGGTCGTGCGCGCCGAACCGGTCGACCTCACCTCGATGATCGACGCGATCCTCGACGCCGCCCCAGGGCTCGCCCACCCCGGTCTCGAAGCCGCCGCCAGGGAGCACGCCGGGTTCCTCGCCGAGCTCGCCGAGCGCCGCCGCCTGTTGCACCGAGAGGTGCTCGTCGTGCTCCGCCAACCCCGAGCCACCACCGGCGACGGCGGCGGGCGGGAGCGGCTCCTTCGTCGGGCCGAGGAGGCTGTCAGCGCGCTCGGCGCCGCCGGGGTGACGCTCCGCGTCCTCGACGGCCCGGCTGCCACCAGCTGCCTGTGGGCCGCCCTCGACCCTGCCGGGGGCTTCCGACCGGTTGCCATGGCGGCGCCCGGCGAGACGATCACCGCCCGAGCCAGCATCGTCACCCCCGGCAAGGACGACAGGCGCGACGACAGGTGTGACGACCGGCAGGCGGCGGAGGCGGACCGGTGAGCCGCCTGGTGCGCCGGCTCCTCGGCCAGCTGGTCGGCGTCCCGCCGCTCCGTCCGCCGGCCGTGTTCGGCCCCGACGCGCTCGAGGTGCTCCCTCGGGCGGTGGTCGTCGGGGGGGAGTGGTGCAGGACCTTCGCCGTCACCGGCTACCCCCGAGAGGTCGGCCGGGGCTGGCTGGAGCCGCTGTCTACCCACCCCGGCCGGCTCGACGTCGCGCTCGGGATCGTCCCGGTGCCCCCGGCGATCGCCGCCGACCGGCTCCGCCGCCAGCTGGCCCGACTCGAATCGGGACGCCGGGCCGACGCGGCGAAGGGACGGCTCGCCGACCCCGACGTGGACGTCGCCGCCACCGACGCCCGAGACCTCGCCCAGGGGATCGCCCGGGGCGAGCAGAAGCTGTTCCAGGTCGCGCTCACCCTCACCGTCCATGCCCCAAGCGAGCAGGCCCTCGACGCCGAGTGCACCCGGGTGCGAGCCTCGTGCGCCTCGCTGCTCCTCGACGCCCAGCCGGCCACCTGGCGCCACCTCCAGGGCTGGGTCACCACCTTGCCCCTCGGCGTCGACGACCTCGGTGCCACGCGCAGCTTCGACACCGCCGCGCTGTCCGCCGCCTACCCCTTCGCCCTCGGCGAGCTCGGCGCCACCACCGGGGTGCTCTACGGCACCGCCGCCCGGGGCGGTGGGCTCGTGTGCTGGGACCGCTTCGCAGCCGACAACTACAACTCGGTGATCCTGGCCCGAAGCGGGGCGGGCAAGTCCTATCTCGCCAAGCTCGAAGCGCTGCGCAGTCTCTACTCGGGCGTGGAGGTGGCCGTCGTCGACCCCGAAGACGAGTACCGCCGCCTCGCGGATGCGGTCGGCGGCGCCTATGTGCACCTGGGTGCCCCCGGGGTGCGGGTGAACCCCTTCGACCTCGGACCCGGGCCCGACCCGCTCACCCGCCAGGCGCTGTTCCTCCACACCCTCGTGGCGCTACTTCTCGGCGAGCCGGTCACCGCGGCGGCAAAACCCGCGCTCGACCGGGCGATCCTCGCCGCCTACGCCTCGGTCGGGATCACCACCGACCCGCGCACCCACGCCCGGCCCGCCCCGGTCCTCGCCGACTTGGCCCGGGCGCTCGACAGCGACGCAGACCCCGCCGCCCAGGCGCTGTCGTCGCGCCTCGCGCCGTTCGTCACCGGCAGCCACCGGGGGCTCTTCGACGGGTCGACCACCACGCGGCCCGAGGGTCACCTGGTCGTCTTCAGCCTCCGGGACCTCCCCGAAGAGCTGCGCCCCGCGGGCACCCTTGTCACCTTGGACGCCATCTGGCGCCGGGTTGCCGACCCGGCCCGACGTCGCCGGCGTCTCGTGATCGTCGACGAGGCGTGGCTGCTCATGCGCGACCCCGAAGGCGCCAAGTTCTTGTACCGGGCGGCCAAATCGGCCCGAAAGCACTGGTGCGGACTGGCGGTGGTCACCCAAGACGCCGCCGACCTGCTCGCCAGCCCGCTCGGGACGGCCGTCGTCGCCAACGCCGCCACCCAGATCCTCCTCCGCCAGGCCCCCCAGGCCATCGACGCCCTGACCGAGGCGTTCGGCCTCTCCCAAGGAGAGCGCGCCTACCTCCTCGGCGCCGCGCAGGGCGACGGGATCCTCGTCCACGGCAGCGACCGGGTCGCCTTCCACGCGCTCGCGAGCCCGGCCGAGCACCGCCTCGTCACCACCGATCCGACCGACCTCGCCGAGATCGACGAGCTGCCCGACCTGTGACACCTGTCCTGTGACACCTGCGCTCTGACACCCGCTCTGTGACACCCGCTCTGTGACACCCGCTCTGTGACACCCCCCATGACCGGCGTCCCGTCCTCAGGGCCGGGCACCACGACCCCACCGGACCCGAGCCCATTGAGGAGCCTCATGCCACTGACCAGTCCCACCGCACCTGTCCCGGCCACCCCGGTCGTCCCGTCCACCTCTGGGTCGTCGGGGATCCTCGGCCGCTACCTCACCCACCCCGGCGCCGAGACCGCCCACCTCGTCCACCATCTTGCCCACGTGCTCGCCGCCGCCGGCACCCACCTCGGCCCGCCGATCGCCGCGGGCATGCTCCTCGCCGGCGCTGCGGTGATCGTCATCCGGCACCGGGCCGCAGTGGCGATGGGCTCAGGGGCCCGCCAGGTGGAGGTGCTCGCCCCACCCGAGGTCGACCCCGACGGCGCGGCGGTGCTGTGGTCGAACCTCGTCGCCCTGTTGCGACCGGCGTGGCGGCGTGCCGCCGGTGCCCAGCCGCACCTCGGCTTCGAGCTCACCGCCGGGGCGGGCGGGCTCGCCGTTCGCTTCTGGGTCCCCGCCTGTGTGCCGCCCGGCCTCGTCGAAGGGGCCGCCGAGGCGGCCTGGCCCGGCGCCCAGACCACCACCGGACCCGCCGTCCCGCCGCTTGCGGCGGGGCAGGTGGCGACCGGCGGCGAGCTGCGCCTTGGCGCCGCGGAGCACTATCCGCTCAAGACCGACCACCGGGTTGACCCCCTGCGACCGCTGCTCGGCGCCATTTCGGGGCTCTCCGAGCACGAAGAGGCCTGCGTGCAGATCCTCGCCCGGCCGGTCACCGGCCGACGCCTCCGCGCCCTTACCAAGGCCGCGGTCCGCCGCCGCAACGGACATCCCGCCAACCGCCTCGGCCGGCTGTTGGACCTCGTCACCCCCGGCGCCGGCCGACCCGGCTCGCATCGGAGCGAGGTCGACCCCGCCCGAGCACAGGACGTGGCCGCCATCTTGGACAAGGCCGCCCAGCCGTGCTGGGCGATCACCATCCGCTACTCCGTCGCCACCGACCAGGCCGGCCGCAACGCCAAAGCCGCGCTGCGGGGGAGGGCGCACGCGGTCGCCTCGGCGTTCGCCGTCTACGCCGGGCGCAACCACCTCGACCGCCGCCGCCTCCGCCACCCCGCCACCGTCCTCGCCGCCCGCCGGCTCGGCCGGGGCAGCCTCGTCTCGATCGCAGAGCTCGCCGCCCTCGCCCACCTGCCCACCGACCAGACCGTCGCCGGCCTGGCCCGGGCTGGCGCCAAGGCCGTCGCCCCACCCCCCGCCGTCGCCCAGCTCACCCGCGCCGCCCAGCTCACCCACACCGCTCTGACCGCGCCGCCCGCCAACCCCGCGCCGCCCGCCAACCCCGCGCCAGTCACCGACACTGCGCTGTCCACGAACACCGTGCCGTTCCCCGGAGCTGCCCGTCTCGCCCGCACGGTGCCGTCCGACGCTGCGCCAGCCAGAGATCAGGGAGCGACGTCCGAGCGTCTCAAGGTGCTCGGCGACGCCGAGACCGGCGGTCGCCGTCCCGTCGCCCTCGCCCCCGCCGATGCCCGCCACCACCTCCACGTCATGGGGGCGACCGGGTCGGGCAAGTCGACGCTGCTCACCAACCTCATCCTGGGCGACATCGACGCCGGGCGGGGTGTGGTGGTGATCGATCCCAAAGGCGACCTCGTCGCCGACCTCTGCGACCGCCTCCCCGCCGGGGCGGAGCACCGCACGGTGCTCATCGACCCCGCCGAGCGCGACGCACCGCCGGTGCTGAACGTGCTCGCAGGCCCCGACGTCGACCTCGTGGTCGACAACCTGGTCGGGATCTTCCGCAACATCTTCTCGGGCTTTTGGGGGCCGCGCACCGACGACGTGCTGCGCGCCGCGTGCCTCACCTTGTGCCGCACCGCCACCACGACACATCCCGCCTCGCTCGCAGATGTGCCCCGCCTCCTTTCCGACGAGGCGTTCCGTGCCCCCAAGGTCGCCGCAGTCGCCGGCGACACCGTCGGCCTCGGGGGGTTCTGGCGCTTCTACGACGCGCTCGGCCCCGCCGCCCAGAGCCAGGTCGCCGGCCCGCTCATGAACAAGCTCCGGGCGTTTCTGCTCCGGGACTTCGCCCGCCAGGTCGTCGCCCGGCCTCACTCGAGCATCGACGTGGGAGCGGTCCTCGACGGCGGGGTCCTCTTAGCCCGGCTCCCCAAAGGCCTGCTCGGCGACGACACCTCCCGCCTCCTCGGATCCTTCGTCGTGGCCGCCGTCTGGCAGGCCGCCACCCACCGGGCCCGGCTCGGACAGGCCGCCCGGGTCGACGCCGCGCTCTATGTCGACGAGTGCCAGAACTACCTGAACCTGCCCCGCAGCTTCGAAGAGCTGCTGGCCGAGGCCCGGGGCTACCGGCTCTCGCTCGTCTTGGCCCACCAGCACCTCGCCCAGCTGCCCAAGGAGCTGCGCGACGCGGTCAGCTCCAATGCGCGCACCAAGGTGTGGTTCTCCATGAGCCCCGAGGACGCACACGTCCTCGGCCGCCACATGGCACCCGAGGTCTCCGAGCACGACCTCGCCCACCTCGGCGCCTACCAGGCCGCGGCCCGCCTCGTCGTCGACGGCCAGGAGACCCCCGCCTGCACGATCCGCACCCGACCTACCCCGCCGGCCACCCCCGGTCGGGCCGAGACGGTCGCCACCGCGGCCCGCACCGCCTTCGGCCGGCGGGTCGAACCACCCGGCGAGCACCCCCACCTGAAGGCTGCCCCCGAGGCCATGGCCGACCCCGCCAGCACCACCGATCCGAGCAGCGACGCTTCGAGCAGCGCCGAGGCGGCCAGCGCCGAGCCAACCAGCGACGAGCACCCCGAGCCGTGGTGACCTCCACCTACACACGCGAGGCAGCCGGGAGCGCCTGTGCCGGGGACGGGTCGTCTCAGGGGTCGTCTGCGGGGTCGTCTCAGGGGTCGTTCTCTCATGCGACCCCCCACCACGGCGCGAACCCCCACGTCGAGGGCGCCGGCACCGGGTCGTCGGCGAGACCCGACAAAGGGGGGAGGAGGGAGCATCCGCAGCGATGAGCAGGAACCGATTCCACGGCGAGGGCCGGATCGGCCCGGCACGACCGGTCGGTCGTGACGACCGGCTCTTCGCCCTCGCGGGACGGCTCACCGAACGCGACCGGCGCATCTGCCGTCTCCTCGCAGAGCACCGGGTGCTCACCACCGCGCAGATCGCCGACGTCGACTTCGACTCGCTGCGCAAAGCCCAAGAGCGCCTCGCCGTCCTCTACGGCCTCGAAGTGCTCGACCGGTTCCGTCTCCGCTCCTGGTCGGGTACGAGCCCCTACCACTTCACCCTCGGTGCAGCAGGAGCCGCGGTCCTCGCCGCCGAACGTGGCGTCAGCGTCGGCGAGCTCGCCTGGCGCCGCCAGTCCGGCGCCGCGCTCGCCACCAACCGCCAGCTCGCCCACCTCGTCGGCTGCAACGGGGTGTTCACCCGCCTCATCCGTGCCGCCCGCAGCCGGCCGGGCTGCGCGCTTGACCAGTGGTGGTCGGCCCGGCGCTGCGCCGCACTGTGGGGCGAGATCGTCCGCCCCGACGCCTACGGCGTCTGGGTCGACACCGGGCTGCGCCTCCCGTTCTGCTTCGAGTACGACACCGCAAGCGAGACCCTCGCCCGCCTCGCCAAGAAGCTCGAGGGCTACGCCCGCCTCGCCCAGGCCGTCGGCCACCCCACCTGGGTCCTCTTCGCCTTCCCCTCACCCGGGCGCGAGCACGCCGCACGCCGTGTCCTCGCTCACCCCGGCGTCCCGGTCGCCACCGCCGTCATCGGGTCCGACACCGCCCCCGACGGCCCGCTGTGGCGCCCCGTCGGGAGAGGTGGCCCCCCACGGCCGATGATCGACCTCGGCCACCCGAGCCGGCTCCTCGAAGCCGACCCGCCCCGCCGGTGAGCTCGGCCGACCTCTTCGCCAGCGACCAGGGCCTCGGCCGCAGCCTCGCCATCGGCGCCGCAACCATCGTCGCGCTGGCCGTCCTTGGCGCCGCAGCCGCCGGAGCCGGGCTGGCCTCGTTCCTCGGCGGCGGCAGCCCGCCGTCTTCGACCGCCAAGGCCCAGATCCCCCCGTCCATGCTCGCCCTCTACCAACAGGCCGCCACCGTCTGCCCAGGACTGCCGTGGACCGTGCTCGCAGGCATCGGCACCGTCGAGTCGAACAACGGCCAGTCCACCCTGCCCGGGGTGACGTCCGGGCTCAATGCCGAAGGTCTCGCCGAGGGGCCAATGCAGTTCGAACCCGCCACGTTCGCCGAGTACGACACCCCGGTGCCACCCGGTGGGGTCAACCCGCCCGACATCTACGACCCGGTCGACGCCGTCTACGCCGCAGCACGCATGCTGTGCGCGAACGGGGCGAGGAACGGCGCGGACATCTCCGGGGCGATCTACGCCTTCAACCACGCGTCGTGGTATGTCACCGAGGTCCTCGACCTCGCCCAGTCCTACGGCGAGACCACCACCCAGACCGTCACCTCGGGCACCGCCGGGGTCGTCGCCGTCGACTGGGCCCTTGCACAAGTCGGCACGCCGTACGTGTGGGGCGGGGAGACCCCGGGGGTCGGCTTCGACTGCTCGGGGCTCACCCAGGCCGCCTACAAGGCGGCAGGCATCGCCATCCCCCGGGTCGCCCAGGACCAGTACGACGCGGAGCCGCTCCAGCCCGGCGATCTCGTCTTCTTCGGCACCAGCGACAGCGCGGTCGACCACGTCGGGCTGTACGTCGGCACCGAAGGCGGCCAGGCGGTCATGGTCGACGCCCCCTACACCGGCGCCGACGTGCGGGTCGAGCCGTTCCCGACCACCATCGGTGCACCTTTCGGGGACCTGAGCTACCTGGGGGCGACGATGCCGGCCGGCCCGTAGGCCTGTCGAGTGATACGGGACGAACACAGGGGCCGACTGCTCGGAACTCGCTGACCGGAGGTCACAGGTCTCACCTTCATGGCACGTTGCAGCCTTCCGGCTGGCCCGTCATACTCCGCGTGCGTCCCACAATCGTGATGTTCCCGGGCTCCGGGGTAACCCGTCAGGCTCGTAACCAAGCAGGCGGAGGTTCACATGGTGCCCCCGCCACCATTAAGTCTGGTTCTTCGCGCCCTTCTGCCTATGCACAACGCCGTCACCAGCGGGTTCGCGTTTGGCCTCCACTCGAAGATCGAGTTTCTCGGGCGTTTTTTCTCGGGCGTTGATCAACTTCTGCCTACGCTGCCTATGCAGGGTGGGCACTTCGGAGACGGCCGGCACGCTGGCGGTTCGCGGGAGACGGTCGACCTCGAAGGCGAGCTGCCTATGCGTGCCCAGGGCATGCGTAGGCGGTGCCTACTCAGCGCGAACGCCGCCATGTTCGCAATGTAGGGGCCGTGTGTTCGAGTCCATTCACCTCCACCGCAAGTTTTGGATCTTCGCGCCTTTCGGGCTGACCGTCCTGGGCTTTCGTGCTGTTTGGTGGCATTTCCATGGGGTTGTCCACAGGGTTTATGGACTCGTTTATCGACTCCTGATCACCCTGCCCTACGCAGCCCTACGCAGCCGATCTCGGCGTCGCATGGGCCGCACGCTGGGGTTTCGCGGTCGCTCGTATCGAAGGCGGCTCTCGTGTCCCGGTCTGCCCTACGCAGCCCTACCGCAGCATGGGGCAGTGCCCTACTCGCCGAGATGGGCTCGAAGTTGGGCTGGTCTCGGAGGGGGTGGTTCTCGGGTGGGTGATGGGCCCCTGAATGCCGTGGTCCCGCAGCATCCCTGTCCTCATCTGTCGGTTCCTCACGGCTCGTTCTCGTCGGTGAGGACGACGATCCCGCTTGGCGCGTCGAGGAGCGCCATGGTGCGCCGGGCGGCACCCTCGACGTGGATCCGCGGCGGCGTTGGAAGCCCGTCGGGGTAGTAGGTCCCCGGGCCGTAGAGCTGGCCGTAGCGGACGACGACACCTCCGGCATCGAGGACGAGACGCTCGTGCTCGGCCACTGCGTCGCCACTTCCCGGCGGCGTCCAGGCGATGCTCTGCGCGAGGAAGCGACGCGTGCCGGCCGCGGCGCCGGCGGCGAGCAGGTTGCGGGTCCCTTCGGTACGGATCCGGTTGTTGGATGACGCGTAGCCGGCGATCTCGTCGAGTTGGTCGGGGAGATCGGTGAGCTGGTGCATGACGGGGTCCGGGGCGAAGCCGACGACGGCGTCGACGAGCGCGCCTGCGTCGAACACGTCACAGACGACCGGCACGGCACCGAGGGCCGCGATCGCAGAAGCCTTGCCGGGCGAGCGGGCCACGCCGGCCACCTCGTGGCCGGCGCCATGGAGCAGCGCCAACAGCCGGGTGCCGATGACCCCGGTTGCTCCGGCCAAGAACACCCGCATCACGACTCACCCTCGGGGCCGCGCCCATCGGTAGTGTCGAAGTGCCGGCTCCAGAGCTCGGAGCAGACCGAGATCGTGTACTCGAGATAGAAGTCTTCGCGGCCGCGTTGCTGGGCCGATCGGTGCTCGGGGTCGTCACGCCAAGCTTGGTGGTGGGCGATGGTGTCGAAGGTGACCAACGACACCCGTTCTCCGTCGGCGGCGACGAAGGTCTTGAAGTCGGCGAACCCGGGCATCTGGCGGGCACGGGCCTCCATCGCTGTGGCGAGCTCGGCGTAGCCATTCGTCTCGGCGTTGTCACGCAGGCGCGAGCGGAAGACGGTGACGACGGGCTCGACAGTACCGGGCTCCATGGGGACAGCTTCGCCGATGGCGACGCCGCCGTGGAGGAGGACGCCGAAGCACCGAAACGAGACTGACGTCCCTGGGACACGCCTCGGCGTTGGCTGGCTTGGAACCGAGCGGTCTGAAGTTCAGAGGTCGGCCCGCGGACCGCTGGCGCGAACCTGGCGCAGGGGTGTGGACGCCCGACCAGAGGCCTGACGCTTCAGCCGGCGTCGGAGATGCGCGCTTCTCGAAGTGTTTCTCGGGGCTTGCTCAGGATCCCCTGTGCGGGCGAATGCAGACAGTTCGAGGAAGTCTCCCCCAGGTGCGTGCCGTCTGAGCGTCTCAGGTGAGCCCGTCGCGTCGGCACTAGACTCAAGTACTCATGAGAGCAGTTGAGGCGGCCGTGGGCTCGGGCGGTCCTGGCACCCGGGAAGCCAAGGCGGCGCTGTTCGACGCGCTGGCTGAGGTGGCGGGGGCGCTGTCGGCGGGGCGCCGGGTCGAGATCGTGGACCTGTTGGCACAAGGCGAGCGCTCCGTCGACGAGGTGGCAGTTGAGATCGGCCAGAGCATGGCCAACGCCTCCCATCATCTGCGTGCCTTGGCTCGCGCCGGGCTGGTGCGCTCACGCCGCGATGGCACGAGGATCTACTACCGCCTTGCCGGGGTGGAGGTCGAAGAGCTGTGGTCGGCGCTGCGTACGGTGGCTGCAGCAGACCGTGACGATCTCGGCCGTTTGGCCGGTGCCTATCTCGGTCCGGTCGAGGACCTCGAGGTCATGGGACGCGACGAGCTGCTTCGACGGATCCGGGCGGGCGCTGTGACCGTGCTCGACGTGCGCCCGGTGGGTGAGTATCGCGCCGGGCATATCCCCGGGGCGCGCTCGGTGCCGCTCGACGAGCTTCCGGAGGCGATCGGGCAGCTGCCCGCTGACATTGACGTCGTGGCCTACTGCCGCGGGCCGTACTGCGTGTTCGCTCCGGCAGCGGTGCGTGCTCTGCGTCGCGCGGGGTTTGTCGCCGAGCGGATGGAGGACGGCTTCCCCGAGTGGCGTCGGGCCGGGCTGCCGGTTGCCGTCGGTGACGACCCGGGCAGGCTCCCTCGCCGGCTGGAACGCTCCAGTCGGCAGAGCGTCGAGCACCGCCGGGGAAGCCCAGGTTGATCCCGACGAGGAGCCGAGGAGTTCGATTGGCGCTGCTATAATCAAATACTCACATGAGGACACGAGTAGAAGGGGTCAGCACGGGGATGGAGATCCGCTCGCTTCGTAGCGCCGAGCTCGGCAATGCCGCCCATGTCGTGATCGAACACGAGTCGGGTGTGGCGGTCGTCGTCGACCCGGTGCGCGACATCGGCCAGTACCTCGATGTCGTCGCTGCCGAGGCGGTCGAGCTCTCCTGGGCGTTCGAGACTCATGTGCACAACGACTTCGTCTCCGGTGCGCGCGAGCTCGTGGCATCGGCCGGTGTGCGCCTCGGGGCGAGCGGTGATGCCGGGTTGCACTATCCCTACGAACGCCTCGGCGACGGCGACGAGATCGAAGTCGGCTCATGGCGAATGCGGGTCCTCGCCACCCCCGGGCACACTCCCGAGCACGTCGCCTACGTCCTCGTCGACCCCGCCGGAGAGCCTCAGGCACTGTTCTCCGGTGGAGCGCTCATGGTCGGCACTGCGGCACGCACCGACCTCTTCGGCCCGGCACTCTCCTGGCGCTTTGCCCACGACTTGGAGCGAACCCTGAAGGAGAAGATCCTCGAGCTCCCCGACCACGTCGTCGTCTACCCGACCCATGGCGGCGGCTCGTTCTGTGCCGCCGGAGCGGGGAGCGAGCTGACGACCACGATCGGTGCCGAGCGAGCCGCCAACCCACTCGCGACCGCCCGCTCCTCCCGCCAGTTCGTGATCCGAGCGTTGACCGCGGGGGCCTACCCCTCCTACTACGCCCGCATGCGCAGCCTCAACCAGGCCGGAGCCCCCTTGCTCGGACCAGAGCTCCTGACCCCACCGCCGCTCGACATCGATGGACTGGACACCTGGCTCGCCCAGGGTGCGCTCGTTGTCGACGTGCGTCCGCCCGGCGCGTTCAGAGCCGGCCACATCGAAAAGAGCGTGGCCGCTGGAGCAGACGGCAACGTCTCGGGTTGGGTCGGCTGGCTGGTCGGTCCCGAGCGCCCCCTCGTGCTCGTGGCAGACGCGGGGGGCTCGGGTGATCGCGACGGAGCTGGCAGGGCCCAGGTGGCCGAAGCCACCCGCCAGCTCGTGCGTATCGGCTACGACCGCGTCGTCGGTTTCCTCGAAGGTGGGATAGAGACTTGGCGCGCAGCGGGGCGCGACGTCGTGAGCTACGAGACCATCTCGGCCGCGACCCTCGCGAAGCGCCTCGACGCCGACGAGCTCCTCCCTGTCGTCGACGTCCGCGAAACCGCCGAGTGGCACGCCGGTCACATTCCAGGCAGTGTCAACATCCCCGCCCACGACATCCCAGATTCCAACGCGGAGCTGCCCCGGGGGATGGCACTGGCGGTGCACTGCGGCCACGACTACCGCGCCACGCTCGGCGCCAGTCTCTTAGAACGCGCGGGCTACCACCAGCTCGTCGTCGTCGACGATGGCTGGGACGCCTGGGCGGTCCTCGGCCACGACCACCCGTGAGCGAGGAGACGCCGGCCGGGCACCGACTGGGGCTCCGGGAGAACTGGTGGCAGTTCTCCATCTTCACCGCCATCACGCTTCTGATCGGCATGACCATCGGCGTCGAGCGCGTCGCCCTGCCCCCGCTCGCTCGCCACGCCTTCGGGATCACCTCGGTCCTTTACACCGTGAGCTTCATCTCCGCCTTCGGGGCGGTGAAGTCGGTGATGAACCTGGTCGCTGGGCGTCTGTCGGATCGCCGAGGCAGGAAGGGCATCCTGCTCGTCGGCTGGGCGTTCGCTGTGCCCTATGCGCTCGTCATCATCTTCGCCACCGCGTGGTGGCAGGTGATCGTGGCCAACCTGTTCTTGGGGGTGAACCAGGCGCTCACCTGGACGATGTCGGTCACCGCCAAGATCGACCTGGTGGGCCCGACCAACCGCGGGCTGGCGGTCGGGGTCGACGAGTCGGCCGGCTACATCGGCGTCGGTCTCGGCGGCTTCGCCGCGGGGTTGCTCGTCGCCTCCTACGGGCTGCGCCCCACCCCCTACCTGCTGGCCATCGGCGTCGTCGTCCTCGGAGCGCTCATCACGGTCGGCCCGGCCAAAGAGACGCTCCCCTTCGCCCACTCGGAGTCGGCCGCCCAAGCTGCCCGCTCGGCACCTGCGCAAACCGACAGGGTCGAGGCTCCCGCAGGGTGCCACGCCCCGGCACCGCGGCTCCGCCGGCTCGCCGCCTACATGAGCTGGCACGACCGCTCGATGCTGGCGGTGTGCCAAGCAGGCCTGATCAACAAGTTCGCTGACAGCCTGGTGGCGGCGTTCTTCCCGCTCTACCTGGTTCGCCAGGGGGTGTCGCTCGTCGAGGTTGGTCTCCTCGTCGGTGTCTACGCCTGGGTGTGGGGGCTCGGTCAGGTGGCCGCCGGAGCGCTGGCCGATCGAGTCGGGCGCAAGCTGCCCATCACCGCCGGGACGTTTCTCATCGCCGGCGGCCTCGCCCTGTTCGTCGCCACCTCGGCGCACGGCGCATGGTTCGCCGGAGCGGCGCTCATGGGGGTGGGCATGGCTCTCGCCTATCCCAATCTCATCACCGTCGTCGGCGACACGGCCGATCCGGCCTGGCGGGGCGGCGCCCTCGGCGTCTACCGGCTGTGGCGTGACGGCGGCTACGCGCTCGGGCCTCTCGTGCTCGGTGGGATCGCCGTGGCCGGCGGCATCACGGCGGCCATCTGGGCCGGTGTCGCCCTCGTCGGCGCCTCAGGGGTCGTCCTCTTGGTGTGGCTGCGCGAGACCGACCCCAAGCGGCGCCGGCAGCCTCCTGCCTGGCAGGACCACCCCGAATGGGTGGCACCCTGAGCGCTCGTGTCCTGTCTTGGACTCTGCCGAGGGGAGTAGGTAAGCAGCAGGTGGAGAAGTAGAGGCGAGCCAGATGATCGATCGATTCAGGCGCGACGTGCTGTAGTGGCTGAAGGCGGTGCGGGGGCATCTCGACACGGTGATCGCCATGGGGTGCCGATCGCGTCGAGACCTGCGTGTCCGGCGCCATCCGCCACGGCAGGTGGTCGGACAAGATCGCCGAACTGCTCGAGGCACTGCCCTACCGTTCGGCTCTCACGACTTTCTCTACCAGGCCGATCCCTTGGATCCGTCGTCCCGGGGGGCGGGCAGCGAGAGTCGAGGCAAGCCCTCGGTGAGCGCCCGAGACTTCGCATCGTGTGTGCCGTGTGATTCATGCAGGCGAGGAGATCCCCGGCTGTGGCACCGGGTCCGGCGCGCAGCCACACGCACAGCTCGACTGCTCTCCTCGCCAGGCCCGTTGTCCCTCACGGAGGGCGATGGCGGCGATGAGGAGCGCGACGGCTGGGTCGACCCACCACGCGCCGAAGAGGGTGTTGGTGACGAGGCCGGCGAGCACTGCGGCGGCTTGGGCCGCGCAGAGCAGGTTCTGGGTTCCTTCGCCGCCGACGGTGCCCGAGCCCAGGGCCCGGCCGAGGCGGCGTTTGGCCATGCCGACCGCGGGCTCGAAGACCGCGGTGAATGCCGTGAGAGCGATGCCGACCAGGCTCGTCTCGGGGCGGGTGCCACTCGCGAGGTCGATCAGTGCCTCGACGGCGATGTAGGGGCCGAGGATCAGGAAGGAGATCGCGACGAGGCGTTGGCCGCGGCGCTCAGCGCTGTTCGAGGTGCGGCGCGCTCCCGTGAGGCGCCAGATGACGATGATGCTGGCGAGGGCTTCGATGCCCGAGTCGAGACCGAAGCCGAGCAGGGCGACTGATCCCGCGGCGAGTGCTGCTGCGATGGCGACGCCCGCTTCGATACCGAGCCAACCGAGGGTGACCCAGGACAGCACCCGCGCCCTTTTCGCGGCACGCTCCCACGCGGCACTTCCCTGCGGGTGTGCTCCGGGCTCGATGCCCGAGTCGGGGGCGGAGCACGCAAGGGACGGTGAACGCGGGGGTGAACTCCCGGAGCTCACTGGTCGTCTCGGTAGCTGGGGCAGAGGGCGACGGCCTCGCCGGTGGCCGCCAGGAGGACCTGAGCTGCGTCGAGAAGGTCGAAGAGGGCGGGTTGGGCGATGAAGTGCACCGAGGCGCGTCCAACTGGTCGCGAGCCGACCAGGCCGCAGTCACGCAGGCAGGCGAGGTGCTCGGAGACCGTGGACTGCGCGAGTCCGCACTGCGCGGTCAGCTCCACCACCGGGGCTTCGCCTTGGGCGAGGCGCCGCACGATGAGGAGACGGGCGGGATCGGCGAGCGAGCGGAACAGCGCGACCGCCGGTGCCAGCTTGCTGCGGGTATCAGACGATGCCATCGTCATCGCCCGATGATACCGCGTTGGGGGGAGGTGCAGGACCCAGCCCGGAGGGGTCTTCCCCGGGCTGGGTCACGGGCTCAGCGGGTGACGAGACGCTCGAGGAGCGTTTCGACGTGTTCGAGTCGCTCCTCGACGCTGCGCGCTGGCGCGGGCTGGGGAGCACTAGCTGGTTCGGTGGCGGCCGTGGGGGACTCGGCGTTGCGAGCCCCAGGTCCACCACAATGGCATTGGCAGGGCATGATTTCACCTCCTTCGGCGGGGTTGTGGTCGGTGCGGGCCGGGACAGCACCGTTGAGGGCTGCCATCCGGGAGAGCAGGCGAGCGAGGGTTGCCGCGGTGCGCTCCAGGCTCGCCGCCCAAGCCGCCAGGCGTTCCCGGCCGGTCTCGGTGAGGTGATAGCGGCGCCGGGCGGGGCCCTTGTCGCTCTCCTCGTCGACGCCGACGAGCGCGCCAGTCCGGCTGAGCGTCCCGAGCGTCTCGTAGAGCCTTCCGGGGCTCACCGCGGCGCTGACGAGGCCCTCGGCGAAGAGCCAGGTGGCGATCTCGTAGCCGTAGCGCGGTGCCTCGGCGCAGGCGACAAGCACGGCGGCTTCGAGGCTGCCTTGGACCGGCGCGCCACGAGGCGTCGCGTCCTTGCCCGCTCGGAGGCACCCGCAGCGTCTGCACATGCCACCACTATGTCCGCTTCGGACCTAGCCGGTTGGGGAGACCCGGCCGGGGTGTGCAGCACACCGCTTTCCCTATATGTCGGAATATCTAGAGATACAGATAGGTTGACCATGTCGATGGAGGAACGATGACCGTGACGACGACCGAGAGCGAGACCGAGTTGCTCGACGGGGTGCATGAGTCCCCGATGGGCACCGGAGAGGCAGCCGAGCTCGCCGAGGTGTTCCAGGCGCTCGGGGATCCCACCCGGCTGCGGATCCTCTCCGTGCTCGACACCGCCTGCGTGCCCGTCGGAGCCATCGCAGCAGCCACCGGTCTGCGCCAGCCGGCGGTCTCCCACCACCTGCGGGTGCTTCGTGACCGTGGGCTGGTGCGCCCCGAGCGCAGAGGTGCCTACATCTACTACTGCGCCTCGAGCGAGGCGCTCCGCCCCGCTATCGACGCGGCACGTGCCCTGCTTGCTGACCGGAGCCCGCGATGAGCGTCGCTCACCTGTACTGCCAGGGCCGATGCGCCGCGTGCTCCGCCCTTCGTCACTCGCTCATGACGCACGGCGTGGACGTCGAGACCCACGACGTCACCACCGATCCTCGTGCCTATGACACGGTGATCGCCCTCGGCTATCGCTCCCTGCCGGTGCTCGTCGGCCCCGACGGCACCGCAGCGGCCGGTGAGCTCACCCGGCGGCTCACCTCGAGAGTCGAGGCACCTGTCGACACCAAGCGTGGCCGCGTCCATGGCCCAATGCCGGCGGCCGTGCCTGACCCTGGTGCTGAGACCCAGACGCTCGTAGACCACGGCGGAGCGGGCCGACGCACCCGGCATCTCGCCTCCGACGTGTCCCGTCCGAACGTCTCGATCACCGCCACAAGCAGAGAAGAGCAGTCATGATGCCGACAGGATGGGGGTTCTTCCCCTGGCCCGTGCTGTTCGTGATCCCGATGATGGCCATCGCCGTGCTCATCGCGATCCGGCTGTCCCACCACAGAGGAGCCATGGGGCCCAGATACGGGTTCGGTGCTTCACCGACTACCACGATGGACGTCGTGGCACCTCCGCCGGCCGAGGATCCGATGGTCGTCCTCCGGGACCGCTTCGCCCGCGGGGAGATCGACCTCCCTGAGCTCGAGACCCGCTTGGAGGGCTTCCTGCGCACCGATCCCAACGAGTCGATGTTCCGCCAGGACCTGGCGGGCAACGCCGCCGCTCCGAGGAAGATCCGATGAGCCCAACGTCAAGCACTCCTGATCCCGGTGGGCTCATCGCCGCCCAGCGCCAGCACTGGGAGGCAACCCTCCAGGCGAACCCGCATATGTACGGGACCGAACCGAGCGAGGCGGGTCGCGACGCTTCAAGCCGCTTCTCTGTCGAGAACCTGTCCAAGGTGCTCGAGCTCGGTGCGGGTCAAGGGCGTGACACCCTGAGCCTGCTTGGCGCCGGTCTCGACGTGACCGCGCTCGACTATGCAGCCAGGCCGCTCGCCGGCATCCGCGACAGCGCCAGGGATGCTGGTCTCGGCGGGCGGCTCACGACGCTCACCCACGACGTCCGCCAGCCACTGCCCTTCGCCGACGCCAGTTTCGACGCGTGCTACTCCCACATGCTCTTCACCATGGCTCTCACGAGCGACGAGCTCGCAGCCCTCGCCGGCGAGGTCCACCGGGTGCTCCGCCCCGGCGGACTGTGCATCTACACGGTCCGCCACGTCGGCGACGCCCACTACGGCGCCGGGCGCGACCTCGGTGACAACCTCTACGAGAACGGCGGGTTCGTCGTCCACTTCTTCGACCGCCCACTCGTCGACCGGCTCGCGGAGGGCTTCTCGCTCGAAGACGTGACGGCCTTCGAAGAAGGTGGCCTTCCCCGGCGCCTATGGCGGATCACGATGCGCCGGCCATGATCGACGCCCTCACTCCTATCATCACCGACGTGAATGGTTACCTCGACGGTCAACCTCGAGTGCGTCGTCACCGCCTACGTGTCGGTCCTCTGGGGGTGCTGTTGCTCGGGGACGCCTCGGGGGCCGCTACGGGCCGCGCCGGCTGTTCATGATCGGGTCGCCGTATTCGCCTTCGCCTCCCTCGCTGGTGATCTGGCCACCGACCGGGCCTGGCTGATCGCGGCACGCCGCGCAGTGTATGGGCGCCGCCCTCGCCTCGCCGATCACCATGGTGCTTGTCAGTCGAACCTTCCCTGACGGTCCCCGTCGGCACCGGGCCATGGTCGTCTACGCGGCGATGCCCGGCGCCGGCGGGCTACTCGGCGTTCTCCTCAGTGGGCCTCTCATCGACATCGGGTCATGGCGCTGGGTGATGCTGGTCAATGTCCCTATTGATTGCTGTCGCCCTGCTCGTCGGTGCGCCGCTGGCGTTGCCGGTCGACAGGGGCCGCAAGGGACGGTTCGAGTCACGGCGGGTTCAGAAGGCACGCGTAGGTCTGCTCTCGACGTGCGTCCCGGCTCACAGCCCTCCGACCACCGGTGCGCCAAGGGCGACGACGAAACCGACACCGACGCCAAGCGCCACGGCGACGACCGCGAGGATCGCTCCTGCCCGGGCGGTGAGCGCCCAGTGTCGCGACCCGGTCGGGGTGAGTTGGCGGAGAGCGGACACCGCTGAGCGGGTGAGGAACCCGGCGATGTCTTTGGCGAGCCCGGCGGAGAGGCGGGTGGCGAAGGAGTTGGCGAGGACGAGGGAGACCGAGGAGATCATGGCGATCATCGCCCAGGCGGGCTGGACGAGCCCGGTGATCGCTAGCGGCACGCCGATCCCGTTGAAGGTGAAGGCGATGGCGAGGTTCTGCTTGGTCTTCCGGTAGCTGTTGGCGCCTATGTCTCGGGCCTCGGCGACGGCGGTGAGGCGGTTTCCGACGAGGACGACGTCGGCGGATTCGATGGCGATGTCGGTGCCCGCCCCCATGGCGATGCCGATGTCGGCTTGGGTGAGCGCGGGCGCGTCGTTGATGCCTTCGCCGACCATCACCACCCGGTGCCCTTGGCCTTGCAGGTCCCGGATGATCTGGGCCTTCTGGTCGGGGAGCATGCCGGCGTGGACCGCGTCGATGCCGACCTCGGCCGCTACGGCTCGTGCGGTGGCCAGGTTGTCGCCGGTCACCATCACCGGGGTGATCCTCGCGGCTCGTAGCCGGGCGACAGCCTCGGCCGCATCGGACTTGATCGCATCGGCGATGCCGACCAGGCCAGCGAGCTTGCCGTCACGGGCGACGGCGACGACGGTCTGGGCGGTCCCCTGCATCGCTTCGATGCGATCGGCCAAGGGTGCCAGCTCGGCGCCGTGAGCCGCCACCCAGTCCGGCTTGCCGACGGCCACGCTCTCTCCGGCGATCTTCGCGGTGACGCCTTGGCCGGTGATGGAGGAGAACCCGGTGGCGTCAGGGATCTCGAGGTGGCGTTGGTCGGCGGCGGCCACCACGGCTCGGGCGAGGGGATGCTCGGAGGAGATCTCGACCGCGGCGGCGATTGCCAGCAGGTCGTCTTCGGTAGTCGTGCCGGCGGTCACGATGTCCACGACGCTCGGCCTGCCGGCGGTGAGCGTGCCGGTCTTGTCGAGCACCGCGGTGTCGATGTCGCCGAAGACCTGGAAGGCCTCACCCGAGCGCATCAAGATCCCGCTCTCGGCGGCCATGCCCCCGCCGCGCATCATCGCGAGTGGCGTGGACATGCCCAAAGCGCAGGGATAGCCCATCACCAGCGCGGCCAATGCCGCGAAGATCCCCCGGGAGAGGTCGACCTGCCCGGTCGAGGCCCAGTCACCGAGCGTCCAGACGAGAAGTGACAGTCCAGCGGCGGCGAGGACGACGGGCACGAAGATCTTCAAGACCTGGTCGACGAGCACGATGATGCCGGGCTTGAGGGCGCGGCCCTCTTCGATGTGGCGGGCGACCTGGGCCAAGAAGGTGTCCTCTCCGACCTTGGTCACCTCGACCACGAGCACCCCGGTGGCGTTGACCGACCCGCCGATGACCTCGTCGCCGGCGGTCTTGTCGGCAGGGATTGGCTCGCCGGTCACCATCGACTCGTCGATGGCCGAGCTCCCCGAGACGACCGTGCCGTCAAGGGGGACCCGCTCGCCGGGGCGTACTCGGATCTGCTCGCCGAGGGACACCTCGCCGACGGACACCTCGACCTCGACACCGTCGCGGATCACCCGGGCGGTGTCGGGTTGCAGGTCGAGCAGGCGGCGCACCGCGGCCGACGACGACGAGCGCACGAGCGAGGACACGTAACCGGAGAGCAGGTGGTAGGTGGTGATGAACACCGACACCGAGAGGAAGTCCCCGGGCGGGAACACCTTGGGTGCGACGAACAGCCCGAGCAGTCCGCCGATCAGGCCGCCGAAGGCGCCGGCTTCGAGCAGCACGTGCTGGTTGAAGATCCGCCGTCGGGCGCTCGACACCGCCATCTTCAGGATCGGCCGGCCCACCACGAAGGTCATCGAGACGGCCATGCCGAGGATCAGCCACGGCCCATATGCGAACAGGCGCTCGCCCCAGGTGACCGACAGGGGATGCCCGGTCACCCAGAAGAAGATCATCAGTCCGAGGGTTACAGTGGTCAGGGCGAGACCGACTTGGAAGCGGTCCCGCTCGGCGTGCAGCTCAGCCTGCTCCTCCTCGAACAGCCCGACCTTCCTCGGGTCGCGCACCGAGTAACCGACCGCACGCAGCGTGTCGACGATGGCTTGCGGTCCGACAGCCTCGGGGTGGAAGGTGACCAGTCCCTCCTCGTGAGCCAACGACACCGAGACCGCGTCGACTCCCTCCAGGCGCCCGACGGCTTTCTCGATGGTCGAGACGCAGAAGCTGCAGTGCAGGTTGCCGAGCTTCACCTGCAGCCGAGCCGCTCCGTCTTCGCCGGTGCGCACCCGGTCGGCCAGCCAGCCCTCTTCGGTACCGGTCGCCTCACCGGGGACTCCGGGGGCCTTGCTGTTCTGCTCGTCGAGTGTGGTTGCCATGGTGGCTCACCTCCTGCGGCCACCGTATGCCTTCCACTCAGATGGAATGTCAAGGGAAAGTTGGAGACGGTCTCTCGGCGGCGAACCGATAGGGCCTCAGGATCGGCCTGGCCTCTTGACCTTCCAGTAAGGGGAAGGCTATGGTGAAGGTCGGGAGAGACCGAGGAGGTGGGCCATGGCCCAGACCACGACGATCACGGTGCAAGAGATCCACTGCGAGAGCTGCGAGCACACCATGGCTACCGCGTTGTCACGGCTGAGCGGCGTACTGCGGGTCACCCCTGACGCCGAGACCAACCAGGTGAAAATCAGCTACGACGAGCTGACGCTGAACGAGGCCAACCTGCGCTCGGCGCTGGCCGAGATCGGCTACGACCCGGTCGCCTGATGCGCATCGGCGAGCTCGCAGACCGGCTCGGGGTGAACCCGAAGACGATCCGCTTCTACGAGGCC
>JAJZMD010000105.1 GCA_021803085.1 Actinomycetes bacterium | reverse complement strand
CCTCTCACTTGTCGCTCGGCCATGAGGATATGCGACACGGTGTCGTACCCCCAGTTGCGGCGTCGGCACCACGGCGGGGCAGCGCCGTGCTCCTCCCCCGCGGTGCTCGTGGGGCTGCCGACGTCGGACGCGGACATCCCGCGGAGAAAGCGGGCGTCGATCCTGTCGGTCAGGCGGCCGGATAGCCGATTTCGGCCAGGGTCTCCTTGATGGCTTCGGCGGAGGTCTGGTCCTCGTCGTAGGTCACGTGGACGGACTTGGTGTCGATGTCGACCACGACGCCGTGCACGCCGGGGCGCTGTCCGAGGTCCGACTCGATGCTCGCTTTGCAGTGGCCGCAGGAGATGTCGTCGGCAACCAGGTCAAGGGTGGTCATTGCGGTGCTCCTTCTCGCATGTCGTTGAGGTCGGCTGCTGATGGGAAGGCCCGTGCGGCGCTACCAAGGTGGGAGCGGCTCTCTCCGGAGTGGCGGACTCGTGGGCGGTGGGAGCGCCGTCGATGGATGCCGATCGGCCGAAGCGCCGCAGCCGGAGGGCGTTGGTGACCACGCTGACCGAGCTGAGTGCCATGGCGGCCGCAGCGAGCATGGGCGGCAGGATCCCGAACGCCGCCAGTGGCACAAGCACGGCGTTGTAGCCGAAGGCCCACCCGAGGTTCTGCCAGATGACCCGGCGAGTGGCTCGTGACAACTCGATGGCGTCGGCGACGGCGGCGACGTCGCCGTGCACCAGGGTGATGTCGGCCGCGGCCATCGCCACCGCCGTGCCACTTCCGACCGCCACGCCGATGTCGGCTACCGCGAGCGCCGGCGCGTCATTGATGCCGTCGCCGACCATCGCCACCGGACCGAGCTGCTCGCGTAGCCGCTCGACCAGCTTGGCCTTGTCCTCGGGGCGCAGCCCGGCGTGAACCTCGTCGACACCGGCCGAGGCGCCGATCGACTCGGCGACCTCTCTGCGGTCACCGGTCGCCACCACGACCCACAGCCCCTCGGCCCGTAGGTGCGCCACCCCGGCGGCCGCGTCGGGGCGCAGCGGGTCGGCGATCCCGAGGAGCAGCCGCACCTCCCCGTCGACCCAAACGCCGACCGGAGTTTCGCCCTGGCCGGCGAGCCGGGCCGCCAGCGTGTCGATCCGTTGGGCCGCCGTTGCGGTCCGAGACGCATCCGAATCCGGCTCGGCAAGCCAGTCGACCGATCCAACCCTCACCCGTTTCGAGCCCACGACGGCCTCGACGCCGGCGCCGGGAACCACCTGGACCTGCTGCACCTCCGCACCGGCCAACCCACTCCGAGCGGCAGCGGCAACGACCGCTCGGGCAAGCGGGTGCTCGGATGCGGACTCGACGGCTGCAGCCAGGGCAAGCGCTTCGTCCCCGTCCGTGCCGTCGGTCGGCACCACGTCGACGACCTCGGGATGGCCGACAGTGATCGTGCCGGTCTTGTCCACCACCACCACAGCGAGGTGCCGCACCCGTTCCAGCACCTCCGCCCCCGAGATCAACAGCCCCAGCTCCGCTCCCCTGCCGGTACCGACCATCACCGCGACGGGAGTAGCGAGGCCGAGGGCGCACGGACAGGCCACGACCAAGACGGCGACGGCCGGGACGAGCGCGGCGGCGAGTGAGTGCCCGCTGATGAGCCACCCGGCGAAGGTGGCCGCGGCGACGAGGAGGATCACCGGCACGAACACCGCCGAGACACGATCGGCGAGGCGCTGTGCCTGGGACTTGGTGAGCTGCGCCGCCTCGACGAGGGCGGTGATGCGGGCCAGGGTGGTCTCGGCGCCCGCCCGGGTCACCTGCACCGTGAGCGGGGCCAGCCCGTTCACCGTCCCGCCCGTCACCTCGTCGCCGACCGCCTTGTCGACGGGCATGCTCTCGCCGGTGACCATCGACTCGTCGACAGCGGCATTGCCACCGAGGACCGCACCGTCGGCGGGGAACGCTTCGCCCGGCAGCACGAGGACCACGTCACCGGTCCGCAGCGACTGAGCGGCCACCTCCAGCGGCCCGGCCGGGCCGGCGTCAACCGGAGCACCGGAACGGGCGAGCAGGCGGGCCGTGCGCGGGCGCAGCCCGGCGAGCGCCTCGATGGCGTCACCGGCTCGGCCTTTCGTGAGGACCTCGAGGTACTTGCCGACCGAGATCAAGGTGACGATCACTGCGGCGACGTCGAAGTACGTCGGCCGGCCGGGAAGGGCGAAGGTGGCCACGACCGAGTAGGCGAATGCGACACTGGCACCGAGCGCCACCAAGGTGTCCATGTTGACCGTCCGGTGCCGAGCCGCCCGGATGGCGCCGAGGTGGAACCCCGAGCCGACCCAGAGATAGACGGGCAGGGCGAGCACCAGCTGCGCGTATGGAGACCAGCCGGGCTGCCCGAACCCGTAGGCGAGCACCAGCACGGCCCCGCTGAGCACCGCCCCGACCGCGAGCTTGGCGCGGCGGCGGGCGAGGTCCGTTTGGCGGCGGGCTCGGCGGGCGGCGGCGTCGGTTGCCGGGTCGCGGGCGGGCTGGGCGACGACGGCTTCGTACCCGGCGGCGCGGACGGCGCCGAGGAGCTCTGCGGGGTCGAGGGGTCCGGTCAGCTCGACCTCGGCCGACTCGGTCGCGAGGTTCACCCGGGCCGCAGCGACGCCGTCGACGCCGGTGAGCGCCCGCTCGACCCGGCGCACGCACGAGGCACAGGTCATGCCGCTCACCTCGAGCACCACCGCGTCGGCCGCTGCCGTCGCGCCGGGGCCGTCGGCGTGGCCGACGACGACCCGGTACCCGGCGGCCTCCACGGCTCGGGACAGCTCGGCCGGCGCGACCGGCTCGGCCAGCTCGACTTCGGCCGATTCGGTCGCCAGGTTCACCCGGGCGGACACCACACCGTCGACGCCGGTGAGCGCCCGCTCGACCCGGCGCACGCACGAGGCACAGGTCATGCCCTCGATCCCGACCGCCATGGTTCGCGCTCGGACCGCCTGGTTTGCCGGCCTCGCGTCCACAGACACTCCGGTGTCGGCTCGGTCCCGGGTCACGATTGCAGCAGCCTCGCCACGGCGTCGGACGCCTCTTTCACCTTTGCCGCGCCGGCGGGGCCACCTGCCGCCGTCGCCTCTGCCACGCAGTGCCCCAAGTGCTGTTCGAGAAGGCCGAGCGCCACCGCGTGCAGCGCCTTGGTGACCGCCGCCACCTGGGTCAAGATGTCGATGCAGTAGCGGTCGTCGTCGAGCATGCGCTGCAGGCCCCGCACCTGCCCCTCGATCCGCCGCAACCGTTGCTGGTAGGCCTCCTTGTCGCCTGAGTAGCCGTACACGTGCGACCGTCTCCAATCTTGCCGCCGATGCCCCGTACTATACCCCCGCACGGTACAGCGTCGCCGTGGTCGACCGACGGTCGGCCTGGCGGTGCCATCATGGGGCATGGTCGAGCGATCACCGCGGGCCGGGCGCCGCCGTATCGGCGTGCTGCACCGCAGCCCCCCCGGCAGCTTGGAGCAGTCCATCCTCGAGGTGCTTTGGGACGACGACGGCTCGCTCACGCCCGGCCAGGTCCACGAACGTCTCGACACCGGCCGTCCCCTCGGCTATACGACCGTGATGACGGTCCTGGTGCGGCTGTGGCGAAAAGGCCTGGTCGAACGGGAGAAGACCGGCCGTGCCTACTCCTACCGTCCGACGTCTAGCCGTGAGGAAGAGGTCGCCGAGCGAATGGAAGCGATCCTGGCCGCTGCCGCCGACCGACCGGCTGCGCTCGGACATCTCATCGAACGCCTCGACGACGCCGAACGCGCCCAGCTGCGCAGGCTTCTCGGGCTGCGGCGGCGCACATGATCGTCCTCATGCTCTCCGCCGGCTTGCTCGCGGCCCTCCCCGGCGTGCTCGGTCGGCGGACCGGTGGGGGCTCTCCTCGGACCTGGGCGCTTCTTACCTCGGCGAGCCTGCTCGTGGCCGGGTTCTACGTCCTTGTCGGTCTCGCGCTGCTCGCTGCACCGGTCCTGGCACTCGCCGCCGGGGGGACATCGCTGGCGCAGGTCTGCGAGGTGCTCGTGCAGCGCTTCGAACCCGGAGGTCTCCTCGCCGCCTGGCTAGCAACGGGGCTGCTCGGCTCGGGGCTCGCGACCACGGCGTGGCGTCTGCTTCGTTCCCGCCGGCGCCGGATGACCCTGCGCGTGCCGTCCTACGTCGGCGTCCACGAGCCGCACGACGGCTTCGAGCTCGTCACGCTACCGACCGAAGCCGTCCTCGCCTATAGCGTGGCCGGCCGAGCCCACCAAGTGGTGATCGCTCGAGGCCTGCGCGCACGGCTCGACGAGGGGCAGTTCGCCGCCGTGGTTGCCCACGAACACGCCCACCTCCGGCGGCACCACCAGCGCTGGCTCGACGCGATCGACGCCAGTGTCGGCGTGTTGTGGTTCGTGCCGTGGGCTCGACGCACCGCCCGGACGGCACGAGTGGCCCTGGAGTGCTGGGCAGATCGCGACGCCGCTGACATCGCCGACCCCTGTTCGCTGCGCGGGGCCCTCCTCGTCGCCGCCGACGCCGTCCCAGCCAACGGCGCTGTCGCCTCGCTCAACGGGGCCGACGCTCTGGCCCAGCGCATCGCCATGCTCGACGGCGGCCACGGTCAGCGCGACCTGTCGGCACCGACCGTCAGCCTGCTCGCCTTCACCACCGTCGTTGCGACTGCTGGTGCGGTCACTGCAGGCCCACAGCTGGCCGCACTGTTCTCCCACCTCTGCCCCCTGTAACGCTGCACCGGAGCCCTACCGGGCGGAGCCTGGTGACGGGCTACGACAGCCAGTACTAATCTGAGCGCCGTGAGCAGGGCCGCCGACGCCGCCGACGACGACCGGGCAGATCCGAGGACGGTCGGCGGACCTCACGCCGACCCTGGCAGGCGCCCGTCGTGGCAATGAGCACCGAGGAAGCCGCGTCGCCGAAGCCGGCCACCCCTGGGCCGAAGCCGATGTTCCCGCGCTGGCTCACCTTCGCCGTGCTGCCGTTCACCATGGCACTGGTGGTGGCGATGGCCGTCAGCGCCTACCTGTACCAGCGCGCCCAGAACGCTGCATCCACCCCGAACCCCCTCGTCCAGCTGATGGGCCTGAGCGACATGCCGGGCGCCCAGGCACCAAGGTTCACCTTGACCGACCAACACGGGCGCCCCG
>JAJZMD010000168.1 GCA_021803085.1 Actinomycetes bacterium | reverse complement strand
TCGGCCACCGTCTCTGAAGGGGCCGGGCGGTGGTTCGTCTCCTTCGGCTGCGGGGTCGAACGCGTAGACGCTCCCGCCCGGCTCCCCGACGCCGTCGTCGGCGTCGACCTCGGGGTCAAGCACCTCGCGGTGCTGTCGAACGGCGCGGTGATTCCGAACCCGAAGGCGCTGGGCCGCTACCAGCGCCGCATGGCCCGGCTCTCGCGCGAGCTGTCGCGTCGCGAGCGGGGCTCGAGGCGCCGAGCACAGACGAAGCAGAAGCTCGCCCGGTGCCACGCGAAGGTGGCGGGCACCCGACGCGATGCGCTGCACCAGCTCACCTCGGACCTCGCAGCGACCTACGGCACGGTCGTCGTCGAAGACCTGAACGTGAAGGGCATGACCGCAGCCCCGAAGTCCCGGCCGGACTCGGCCGGCGGCCACGAGCGCAACGGCCGGCGTGCGAAGGCGGGCCTCAACCGCTCCATCCTCGACGCGTCACCCGGCGAGCTCCGCCGTCAGCTCGCCTACAAGCTCGAATGGCGCGCTGGCACGCTCATCGTCGCCGGCCGGTTCTTCCCGAGCTCGAAGCTCTGCTCGTCGTGCGGTGCGGTGAAAGCCAAGCTGCGCCTCGACGAGCGCACCTACCACTGCGAGCAGTGCGGTCTCGTCATCGACCGCGACCTGAACGCAGCGCTGAACCTGGCGGCCCATGGCCGCCGGCAGCTCGACGTCGCCGGGAGTGGCCCGGAGGCGCAGAACGCGCGTGGAGGGGCACACCCCCGGCACCAGCCGGACGCCCCCGTGAAGCGCGAAGACGGCACCGGGCAACCGGCTAGGACCGTCACCGCCTCGTCGCAAGGCGAGGCTGCCTGACCGTGTGCACGTTTGCGCACGGATCGGGTAACGGCTCCATGAGCTCCGCCGACGCCACCGACGCCACGCGCTGGGCCGACGTGGACCGCTACTTGTCCGACACGCTCCTCCCGCACGACCCTGCGTTCGAGGAGACGCTGCGCGCGGCCGACGCCGCGGGGCTGCCGCAGATCGGCGTCTCGCCGCTGCAGGGCATGCTCCTCCGCCTCCTCGTGTCCGCCGTCGGCGCCCGGCGGGTCCTCGAGATCGGATCCCTTGCCGGCTACAGCGCGATCTGGATGGCCGGGGCGGTCGCCGAGGGCGGCACCGTGACCACCCTGGAGCTCGATCCGCACCACGCGGACATCGCCCGGCGCAACTTCGAGCGCGCGGGGGTGGATGGTGTCGTCGACCTGCGGCTCGGACCAGCCCTCGACTCGCTCGCTGCGATCGAGGAGGAGGGCGGGGACCCGTTCGACCTGGTCTTCATCGACGCAGACAAGCCCGCCTACCCCGAGTACGTCCGCTGGGCTCTTCGGCTGGCCAGGCCCGGGACGCTCATCGTGGTCGACAACGTGGTGATCGGCGGCAGGATCCTCGATCGGACTTCGATGGATGCCGTGGTCACGGGGACCCGCGGCGCGCTGGAGCTCTTGGGAGCAGAGGAGCGGCTGCTCGTCACGGCCGTCCAGACCGTGGGATCGAAAGGCTACGACGGGTTCGCGCTCGCGCTCGTGACCGGCTGATCCGTGCGCGCTCGGGGCCGGGCACCGAGCTGTGCGTGCACCTGCACGACGCCGGGTTGCGAACGGTTCGCAGCAGCCGCGGACGCGGCCTGCACTGGACGCAGCCGCATAGCGTGGCGGGCGTGACGGGGCCCCTCACCGGCGAGCCACTTGCCTCCGTCGAAGAGGTGCTGGCGCTCGTCCGGGCGAGCGGGGGGCGTGCCACCGCGTCGCGCCGGGTCCTCCTCGAGGTCCTGTTCTCGTCGAACGACCACCGCTCGGTCGAGGAGCTGGCGGCCGCCGTCCAGGCTCGGGCGCCCGAGGTCCACCTTTCCACCGTCTACCGGAACCTGGAGGAGCTCGAGCGCCTGGGCGTGATCGTCCACACCCACCTGGGCCACGGGCCGGCCACGTACCAGCTCGCACGCGACGCCCATTCGCACCTGATCTGCGGGCATTGCGGGCGGCGGTTCGAGGCGCCCGAGGCGCTCTTCGTCGGGCTCGCCCGGGAGGCGTCCGAGCGGTACGGCTTCACGATCGACCCGCGGCACTTCGCCATGCTGGGCCGCTGCGCCGACTGCCCGCCGGACGTGCCGGGCGACGGCGCGTAGGGCAAGCTGTGCGGCGAGCGCGACGTCGAGCGCCGGCAGGATGGTGCCGGCGAGGAAGGTGAGGTGAGCACGCCGTGCGGACGCTGTACCTGACGCTCATCGGGCTGACCCTCGTGTTCGCCTGCGCGATGTGCTTCGCCACCCTTGCCGTCTACACGGACACCTGGTGGCCCGGAGTGGTCGCCGGGGGTGTCCTCCTCGCGTTCCTCGCGATCTCTGGCGCCGTGATCCCGAAGCTGCTCCGTGCGCTCTCCGGCGGCTATCGCCGGACCGCACGCACCGCCGTCGCCGCGGCGAGCTCGTGGTGGGGACTCTGGTTCTTCCTCATGGCGCTGATCACGTGGATCCTCGGGAAGCACTCTGTGGGACCGAACAACGCCTACCTCACGCTCGGGCTCCTCATCTTCCTCGGCTTCGTCGGCATGGGCATCCAGGGCGTGCTCGCGATGACGGCCTGGTTCGTCCACGTCCGCAACGAGTCGATCGTCGTCCCCGCCCGTCGAGAGCGCCTCGAGCGCGAGCAGCATCCCGGCTGACGCAGACGAGCGTCGTCCCGCGCGTCAGGGCCGCTGACCGAAGACGTGCCAGCCGGCCTCCGCCCACGCGGCGAGGGCGAGCACCCGTCCGAGCCACGAGCCGAGGAAGGCGTTCACCACCGAGCCGATCCCCGGCAACGTCCGAATGCACCGGGTGACGACGAGCCACGCCAGCCACCCGGCCGCGATGACGGTCCAGACGACCGCTCCGAGGGTCATGCGTGGCCCCCCTGGCTTCGCGAGGGCCGGCTCGGGCGCCGCCCGGCGGGCGCGCCCCCGCCGAGGGCCGCGCCGTGACCTTTCCCTGGCAGCCGGCGCCCGAGCGCGAGGGAGAGCCCGAGCACCAGCCATGCCGCGAACAACAGCGCACGGCCCCAGTCGTGATCGGTGACGGCGCCGAAGAGGCGGCTCAACGTCGGCAGGTCGTGCTTCTGCTCGACGAAGCTGGTCATGTCCCAGCCGATCGTGGCCGCGATCAGCAGCGCCCAGACGAGCCCGCCCCTCGCGGCCGCACTCCCGTCGCGCCCCAGGCCGAGCACCGTGGCGATCGCCCGGGTCCCGTCGCCCACCCAGGCAGCGCTCCGCTTGCGCTGCCTGCCCCGGCCGGCCAGCGCCGCCAGGAGGAGCACGATCCCGATCGCGGCGAGGATGCCTGCGTGCGACGCCGCGGAGTACCGCCCCTGCACCCCCTCCCACGCGGCGAACGCCAGGGCGAGGAGGTCCGCGACGAGTCGCGGCAGCGGCCAGACCCACCCAACCGGCAGGCGTCGTCGTCCGCGCAGGAGCATTCAGGCGGGATCCTCGACCAGCTGGTAGCCGACGCCCGGCTGCGTGCGCAGCATGTCACCCGCGGGGCCGAGCTTGCGACGGAGCCGATGGGCGTAGACGCGCAGGTAGTTGGCCTCCGAGCCGTAGGAGGAGCCCCAGACGTCGCGCAGGATCATCTGATGGGTGCAGACCTTGCCGGAGTGCTGGGCGAGGTAGGCGAGGAGGTCGAATTCCCGGCCGGTGAGCTCCAGGTCCTTCCCCGCGAGGCGCGCCATGTGGTGGACGAGGTCGACCTCCAGCTCCCCGACGCCGACGGTGGTCGGGGAGCGGTCCCCGTCCTCGGCGCGCCGACGGAGCGCGACCCGCAGTCGGGCCTCGAGCTCGGCCATGCCGAAGGGCTTCGTCACGTAGTCGTCCGCGCCCGCGTCGAGGGCCGTGACCTTCTTGTCCTCGGAGGCGGACGCCGAGAGCACGATCACTGGGACCCGGGTCCACTGTCGGACCCTGCGGACCACCTCGATGCCGTCCATGTCCGGAAGCCCGAGGTCCAGGATCACGACGTCGGGAGACGTGATCGAGACCTGGGCGATCCCGTCCGCTGCCGTCCTCGCCAGGAGCACCTCGTTCCCGCGGACGCTCAGCGCGATCTCGAGGGCACGCAGGAGCGCGCGGTCGTCGTCGACCACCAGGACGCGGGCCATGCCCGTCAGACCTCGATCGGGAGAGGTGCCGCAGGGAGGGTCACCACGAACCGGGCGCCGCCTCCGGGCGCGTCCTCGACGTGGATGGACTGCTCGTGCGCCTCGACGAACGCCTTGGCGATCGCGAGCCCGAGCCCGGCGCGCCCCTGCGCGCCGTTCCGGCTGAACATCGTGAAGACGCGCTCGCGCTCGGACGCGGGGACGCCGGGACCCCGGTCCGTCACCGACAGCTCGACCACGTCGCCGCACGCCTCGGCAGCGACGCGGACCGGGATCTCGTCCGGGGAATGGCGCTCGGCGTTGTCGAGCAGGTTCGCGACCACCTGCTCCATGAGCACGGCGTCGACGTCCACGGGGGGAAGGTCGCCCGGAAGGTCGACGGACACCCTGCCGGGTGTGACGGCGCTGGCCCGCAAGCCCCCCTCCACGATCTCGGACACGACGGTGATCGCGCGTCGCAGCTCCAGGGCGCCCGACTGGATCCGCGTCATGTCGAGGAGGTTGGCGACGAGCCGGTCGAGCGCGTCGGAGCGATCCTCGATCAGCGCCAGCAGCTCCTCGCGGTCGCACTCGCTCAACGACCCCTGCACCCCCGCACGCCGCAGCGTGCTGACCGCCGTCTTCACCGACGCGAGCGGCGTCCGCAGGTCGTGGGAGACCGCGCCCATGAGCGCGGCACGCAGCGCGTCCACCTGCTCGAGCAGCTCGGTGCGCGTCGCCTGCTCCCTGAGCTGGCTCGCCTCCAGCGCGAGCGCGGCCTGGTTCGCGTACGTCCGTGCCAGCTCGAGCCTGCGGCGGTCGAGCGACGTCCCCGCCATGCCCACCAGCCCGACCGGGCGTCCACGCGCCACGAGGGCGATCCGCACGACGCCGTCGGACCTCGCTCCCGTGCCCGTCCACGGCCGCAGGCTCTCGGTCCGGCCGCCCACCGGCACGAGCGCCTCGACGTCGCCGGCCGGCGGATCGCCGGCGGTCGCCGCGACCGTCAGCCGGTCGTGGTCGTCGGGGTCGGGGATGAGCACGGCCACCCAGGTGGCGCCGAACGCCTGGTGGAGCGAGTCGGCGATGACGCCGAGGACCCCCGTCACGGGTTGGTCGCCGATGAGGAGGTCGGAGAGCTCGTGCAGGCGCCGGGTGGCGTCCGCGTCGTGGTGGGCGTCGAGCCGCGCACGCTGGAGGAAGCTGAAGATCCGAGCGACGATGAGCATGACGACCGCGTAGACGCCGAGGGCCGTCCAGTTCTGGCATGCTCCCACGGCCAGCGTCCCGTAGGGGGGGACGAAGAGGACGTCGTACACGATGAAGCCGGCGGCGACCGCGAGCACCCCGCTCGTCAGCCCGCCGACCGCGACCCCTGCGACCACCGGCACCACGAGGACGAGCGCAGGGGTGGCGATGGAGAGGTCCCCCCGGAGCGGCACCATCACCCCGCCGAGGGCGCCGATCCCGGCGAAGGCCACGAGCGTGCCGAGCACCCACCGCTTCACCGCGTCCAACAGCCTGCCTCCCCGAGACTGGAGTGTACGGGGTCCGGCGTCCGCCGCCGCGATGGCCACTTGACGCGGGCTCGCTCAGTGCGCGTCGGCGAGCGGCTCCTCTGTGTCGTGCCCGCCGACGAGCTCGTAGTCGGGGTTCAAGATGGCGAGCTTGCGTCCCCACGCGCCGACCATCCCCTCTGCGACGAGCCTCGCCCCCGGCTCGACGCCGGGAATCCTCGGACGCCCCTGGAAGACGAGCAGGATCGCCCCGGTCCGGTCGGCAAGGGTGCACTCGAGGGTGGACGTCCCACCGCTCGGCTGCACCCGCACGGACTTGATCCGGCCGGCGACCTGGACTCGTTGTCGCCACTCGACCTCGCAGATCGGGAGCGCGGAGACCGCACGCCGGGCGAGGGCCCGGTCGGCATCCGTCCCTCCGTCGGCGTCCTCGGACGCGCGGCGCTCGTGGGCGCCTGGCGCCTTCCACCTGCCGGCCGCGTGACCCGAGGATGCCCGTTCCTCGACGTCGTGGGCTCCGCGCCCCCTCGGGGCGGCCGCTCCGTCCCCCGCGGCGTCTCCTGCTGCGTCCGATGCGACGGACCCGGGGGCAACCGGGGCGGCGGGGCGCGCGGGCGGGAGCACCCCGCCGCCTCTGCGCGTGCGCGACAGGTTGAACGGCACGATGGTCGCCACGACGTGGGGGACCTGGCTCACGACCGCCGCGATCTTGTCGGCGGTCCGGTCGTGGAGGAGCCGCTGCCACGCGTTGTTGAAGCCCCGGCGCGGCAGCAGGAGGGTGCACTGGGTCTCACCGTCTGCGACGACGTCGGCCACGAGCTCGAGAGCCGCGCGAGGCAACCGGCGGTCGGGCACCTCGACGATGTCGAGCGGCAGACGCGACAGGCCGAGGCGGCTCCAGTCCTCCACGAGGGCACGCGTCGCCCGGTTGTCGATGTCGAAGTGCACCGCGCGCAGCTCGTCGGGGGAGAGCGCGCGGGCGTACTGGACGGCCCTTGCAGCGGCCATGTCCAGCTGATCGACGAGCGCGATGACGACGTGGCGCCGCAGGACCGGCGCCTCGGCACCCTTGGCCGCTCCGGCTTGGAGCTGGCGCTCTTCTTCGACGTACTGACGGTTCATGTGGATCAGCCCCCAGTAGAGCAGCGGGCCGACGAGGACGACGACCCAGGCACCTTCGAGGAATTTGGCGAACACGAAGATGAGGACCACGGCGGCGGTCAGCACGGCGGCGAAGCCGTTCACGGCGATCTTGCGCCGCCAATGCGGGCCCCTGTGCGTGAGGTGGTGCTTCACCATGCCCGAGCCGGCCATGCAGAAGCCGGTGAAGACCCCGATCGCGTACAGCGAGACGAGCGAGTCGACGCTCGCACGGAACGCGATGATGAGCACGAGCGCGATGACGGTGAGCACGATGATGCCGTTCGAGAACGAGAGGCGGTGACCGCGCCGGGTGAGCTGGCGAGGGAGGAACGAGTCGCCGGCGACGAAGCTCGCGAGGAAGGGGAACCCGTTGAAGCTGGTGTTGCCCCCCGTGTAGAGGATCAGGAGCGTGGCGACCTGCACCACGTAGAACAGGACCCCGTGACCGACGACGGCCTCGACCACCTGGGAGAGCACGGTGGGGGAGCCCGCGGCGTAGGGCACCGAGTGGGTGAAGCGGGCGAGCATGGTGACGCCGAGCACCAAGAACGCGAGGACCGAGCTCATCGCGACGAGCGTCACTCGCGCGTTGCGCGACTCGGGCCGTCTGAAGGCGCTCACGCCGTTCGAGATCGCCTCGAGGCCCGTCAGCGACGAGCCCCCGTTCGCGAAGGAGCGGAGGAGCGAGATGAAGGCGAGCCCCATGAGCAGCCCGCTGCCGCGGGTCCCGAAGTGACCGCCGTAGATCAGGTGCGCGGGCGGGAAGTGCCGCGCGTGGAGCTCGCCGAGCGCTGCCTTCACGTAGCCGGCGAGGATGATGCCTCCGAGGCTCAGGACGAAGAAGTACGTGGGGAAGGCGAAGTACTTCCCGGCCTCCCGGATCCCGCGGAGGTTCCCGTACAGAAGGACGAGGACGACGCCGAGGGTGATGGGGACGGTCCAGGGGACCAGAGAGGGCACGGCGCTCGTGAGCGCCGCGGTGCCCGCAGAGGTCTGCACCGCGACGGTCACGGTGTAGTCGATGAGCAGCGCGACGGCGGCGACCTGGGCGACCTTCGGTCCGAAGTTGTCCCGGGCGACGACGTAGGACCCGCCGGCCTTCGTGTAGAGCTGGATGACCTCCAGGTACGAGAGCGTCACGAAGAACAGGACACCCAGGATCGCGAGCGTGATGGGCACGACCAGGGTGAACGCGGCGAGCCCGACGTACGGCACCAGCTGGGTGAGCATCTCCTCGGTGCCGTACGCCGACGAGGAGATGCAGTCCGGCGCCAGCACCCCGAGGGCGACCGTGCGCCCCAGCCGCTCGTTGCGGAGCTGCTCGGAGACGAACGGCCTGCCCAAGAGCGCGTTCTTCACCCGGTAGCCGAAGGACTCGGGGAACGCTGCCGCGGCGTCGACGGGCACCGTGAGGGGCTTGGCGACCGAGGGCGGCGGCGTCGGGACGCCGGGCTGCTCGTCGCGGGAGCCCTGCTGCACCGGCCGGGTGAGAGGCTCGGTCCCAAGAGAAGCTGCCCGGGGCGCGCGCTGCGATCCGGCCGGGTCGCGGTCGTGCTCGACGCGGGTCCGGTCGGGCTCGTTCACCGGCCAAGCGTAGAACGGCGCGGTCAGGTCCCCGGAACGAAGCCGGCGGGGCGGGCGAGCTTTACACGCGGCGCCGGGCCGTGTAGCACTTGGCGGATGCACGTCGTCGTGGTCGGCTGCGGCCGGGTCGGCTCCGGTCTCGGGACGTCGCTCACCCGCGAGGGGCACAGCGTCGCGATCATCGACCGCAACCCGCGGGCGTTCCGCCGGTTGCCCGACGACTGGCACGGCGAGCGGGTCAACGGCTCGGGGTTCGACCGTGACGATCTCGAGCGGGCGGGTGCGACGCGAGCCGATGCGCTCGCGGCGGTGACGAGCGGCGACAACACGAACATCCTGACCGTCAGGATCGCGCGCGAGACCTATGGCATCGAGCGGGTGGTCGCGCGCATCTACGACCCAAGGCGGGCGGAGATCTACCAGCGCCTCGGCATCCCGACCGTCGCGACGGTGACCTGGACGATCGACCAGGTGCGCCGGCGGCTCCTCCCCGCGATGTCCACCCGCGAGTGGTCCGACGCGAGCGGCAAGCTTGTCTTGGTCGAACGGGCGATGCCCGACGGCTGGGCCGGGCGCCGGCTCGACGAGCTCGCCGTGCCGGGGCGAGTCTCGGTCGTCGCCGTGACTCGGGCGGGGAGCCCGCGCCTCGGCGCGCAGGACCTCGTCGGGCAGGAGGGGGACGTGCTGCACGTGGCGGTGGTGGCGGATGCCCTGGACGAGCTGGAGCAACGGCTCGCGCACCTGCCCGCGCCCGCCACCGGGCGCGGCACGATGAGGGCGCCGGCATGAAGGTGGCGATCGCGGGTGCGGGGAGCGTCGGGTCGGCCATCGCCCGGGACCTCGCGAGCAAGGGGCACCGCGTCCTGGTGCTCGAGCTCGACCCCGAGCTCGTGGAACGGCGCCGCCTCGAGCTCCCGGAGGTCCAGTGGATCGCTGCGGACGCGTGCGAGGTCAGCTCCCTCGACGCGGCCGGCCTCGAGTCCGTCGACGTGGTCGTCGCCGCGACCGGCGACGACGAGGACAACCTCGTCACCTCGCTCCTCTCGAAGCAGGAGTTCGCGGTGCCGAGGGTCGTCGCACGCGTGAACAACGCGAAGAACCAGTGGCTCTTCAACGAGGGCTGGGGCGTCGACGTCTCCGTCTCCACGCCCCATCTGCTCACCGCCCTCGTGGAAGAGGCCGTGTCGGTGGGAGCGCTCGTGCGTCTCTTGCAATTCGAAGGCGGGAGCGCGCACCTCGTCGAGGTGACCCTGGCGGACGACTCGCCAGCCGAAGGGAGAGCCATCGCCGATCTGGCCTTCCCACGGGACGCGACGGTCGTTGCGCTGGTTCGGCGCGACCGGCTCGTCGTGCCGCGCGGCGACACCGTGCTCCAGTCCGGAGACGAGGTGCTCGTGCTCGTGACCGCCGAGGTCGAACGGACAGTGCACGCGCTCTTGATCGGCGGCGAAGGTGAGTTCGGGCGCACGCCAGAGACGGAGACCGACGGGCGCACGCCAGAGACGGAGACCGACGAGCGCACGCCAGAGACGGAGACCGACGAGCGCACGCCAGAGACGCAGACCGACGAGCGCACGCCAGAGACGCAGGTCTGAGTCCGGGGGGAAGACGGAGAGGAGCCCGCCTGATGTCGACGGAGACGACGGCCGGGGGAGAAGGGGTCGACGGGGTCGCCGACCAGGGGGTCGCCGACCAGGGGGTCGCCGACCAGGGGGTCGCCGACCAGGTGGTCGACGAGCTCGTGGACGCGCTCGTCGCGGAGCACCCTCCCGCGTCGACGCCGCCCGACGTCTTTCTCGGCGCGCAATTCGACCGGGGGCTCGCCTGGGTGCACTACCCGAAGGGCCGAGGAGGCCTCGGCCTGGTCCCCTCTCTCCATCAGCGTGTCCTCTCACGGGTGCGAGCGGCGGGAGGTCCCTCGGCAGCGCTCCGCAACACCCTCGGGTACGGGATGGTGGCTCCCACCCTCTTGACGCACGGCACCGAGGCGCAGCTCGACCGGTACCTGCGCCCGCTGTTCACGGGCGAGGAGATCTGGTGCCAGCTCTTCAGCGAGCCCGGCGCAGGCTCGGACGTCGCGAGCCTCGCGACGAGGGCGGAGCGCGACGGCGAGGAATGGGTGCTGAACGGCCAGAAGGTCTGGACCACCCTCGCGCACCTCGCCCGCTTCGGGCTGCTGCTCGCCCGAACGGACCCCGACGTCCCGAAGCACGCGGGCATGACCTGCTTCCTCGTGGACATGCACGCGCCCGGGGTGGAGGTCCGCCCCCTCTACCAGATCACCGGGGAGGCCGAGTTCAACGAGGTCTTCTTCACCGACGTGCGCGTGCCCGACGCCGGACGCCTGGGCGGGGTGGGCGACGGCTGGCGAGTCGCGCTGACGACGCTCATGAACGAGCGCGTGGCCATCGGCGGGAATGTGGCCGAGCGCGGGAGCGGGCCCATCTCAGAGGCGCTGCGCCTCTGGCGTGCACGCTGGAAGGGGGATCTCTCCCCGCAGGCCCTCGTCCTCCGTGACCGGCTCGTCCAGCGCTGGGTGGCGCACGAGGTCGCCCGGCTCACGAACCTGCGCGCGCTGGAGAACCGGCGTGCAGGGACGCCGGGACCGGAGGGGTCGGTCGCCAAGCTCGCGTACGCAGAAGACAACAAGCGAACCGCGGAGCTGTGCGTGGACCTCATGGGCGCGGACGGGATGCTCTACGGAACCGACTACCCGCGCGTGAGACCCTCCGAGCTCACGGTCTCCACGCACGACGTCGCGCGGCTCTTCCTCCGGACCCGCGCGAACTCCATCGAAGGCGGCACCTCGGAGGTCATGCGCAACATCCTGGGCGAGCGGGTCCTCGGTCTCGCCGGCGAACCTCGCGTCGATCGCGACGTTCCGTGGAAGGACGTGCCTCGGAGCTGACCGGGTTGGAGCCGCGCGCCGTCAGGTCGCGACGAGGTCCAGGCCGAGGTCGAGCGCACGCGCGGAGTGCGTCAGCGCGCCGACGGAGAGCAGGTCGGCACCGGCGGCGGCAAAGCCAGGCGCGGTCGCCTAGTAGATGCCCCCAGAGACCTCGACCAGGACTCCGTGACCCGCGGCGCGAAGCGCCCGTACGGTGCCCGCCACCTCGTCGGGCGTCATGTTGTCGAGCATCACGACGTGCGCGCCGGCCGCCGCCGCCGCCATCGCCTGGTCGGGCCGGTCGCACTCCACCTCGACCATCCGCATGGGGAACCGCGCACGCGCCCGCGCGACGGCGTCGTCGATGGGGACGCCCCCGAGATGGTTGTCCTTCAGCAGGACGCCGTCGGACAGCGAGCCGCGGTGGTTCCGGCCGCCGCCCGCACGGACGGCCGCCTTCTGAAGGGCCCGGAGCCCGGGCAACGTCTTGCGGGTGTCCACGACGGTCGTGGACGGGTTGGCCGCCGCGACGGCCTCCACGACGCGCCGGGTCGCGGTCGCCACGCCGGAGAGGTGGCAGAGGAAGTTCAGCGCGGTCCGCTCGGCGGTGAGGATCGAGCGGAGCGGCCCGCGCACCTCGGCGACGACGGTTCCGGGGGCGACGTCGGTGCCGTCGGCGGCACGCCAGGCGACGTCGACCGAGGGGTCGACCTGGCGGAAGGACTCGAGCGCGCAGAGGCGTCCCGCGACGACGCCTGCGGCGCGGGCGACGACCGCCATCTCCGTCGTGCGCGACTCCTCCACGAGGGACGCCGAGAGATCGCCGAGCGGCAGCCAGTCCTCTGCGAGCGCCAGGGAGACCGCCTGGCGCACCGCGAGGAGCGGCGGATCGACCGGTGACGCCGCCATGGGTCAAGCCGGCCCGGGGCTCGCCGCCGCGTCGGGAAGTCGGGTCGCCGCCGCGTCGGGAAGTCGGCTCGCCGCCGCGTCGGGAAGTCGGCTCGCCGCCGCTTCGAGAAGCCGGGCCGTCGCGACCGTGACGGCCTCGGCCATCGGGAGGTGGAGGAACTCGTTGGGCCCGTGCGCGTTGCTCCCGGGGCCGAGCACGCCGGTCGCGACGAGCGGCACGCCGGGGTACCGCGTGCCGAGCATCGCGAGGAACGGGATGGTGCCGCCCTCGCCGAGGGTGCCGGGCGCCGAGCCGAACAGCTCCTCCGACGCACGGGTGAAGGCGGCGTCGGCCCATTCGCAGAGCGGCGGCGCGACCCACCCTGTCGCGGGGGCGTCGAAGTGGACGTGGACGCGTGCGTTCGAGGGGGGGTCGGCGAGGAGGGCGGACTCGACTGCCTCCATCGCCTTGGCCGCGTCCACCGTCGGAGGGAGGCGGAGCGAGATCTTCGCGGTCGTGAACGGGCGAAGGACGTTCCCGCCTTCGCGCACGGTCGGGACCCCGTCGATGCCCGTGACGGCGAGGGCCGGCGCCCAGGCGCGCCGCGCGAGCCGGTCACGGTCGGACGTGCCGTCGAGCTCGAGGCCGGGGACGACCGGGAACACCTCGGTCGCGTCCCAGTCCGGTGCCGCCGCGCCGGTCGTGGCCCGGGGCGTCTCGGCATGGAGCGTCGCCAGCCGCACCTCTCCCGTGCGGGGGTCCTCCAGACGGTCGAGGAGGACGCGGAGCAGCCGGAAGGATGTCGGGACGATGCCGCCCGCGCTCCCGCTGTGCACCCCCTCGGTGAGCACCTCGACCGAGACGGTCGCGACGAGGTTGCCCCGCAGCGAGGACGTGAGCCAGAGGCGGTCGTAAGAGAGGCACCCCGAGTCGAGGCACACCACGAGGTCGGGGTGCCCGAGACGGCCGGCGACGTCGGCGAGGTGCGCGGGAAGGTCCGGGCTCCCGCTCTCCTCGCTCGCCTCGACGAGTACGACGACCCGCGGCCGGGGGACCCCGGCGTCGTCGAGCAGCTCGACCGCGGTCAGCGCGGCGAACAGCGCGTAGCCGTCGTCGGCCGCGCCCCTGCCGTAGAGGTGGTCCCCCTCCTGCACCGGGGTGAACGGACCGAGCCCCTCGCGCCACACGCCGAGGGGAGGCTGCTTGTCGAGGTGGCCGTAGACGAGCACGGTGCCGGCTGCGCCGCCGGTCCCCGGCGCGTCGACGAGGAGGAGGGGGGTGCGCCCCGGCCGGTCCACGACGTCGGCGGCGAGCCCGTCGACGGCCCGTCCCCTCGCCCATTCCTGGAGCACCGACGCGGCTTCGGCGAGGTGGCCCGCCGCCTCCCAGCCGTCGTCGAAGCTGGGGGACAGGCACGGGATCGTGATGTAGCGGACCAGGGTCGGGAGCACCGATTCGCGCCAGCGGCGGTGTGCCGCTGCACGCAGCGGGCCATGGTCCTCTGCGGCTTCAGGAGGGGTCGAGGCGCGCGGCACCGTCACGACGCTACTGCCTCTCGCCGCGCGCACCCCGGCCCGCGCGCACCCCGGAGCGCGCGCACCCCGGAGCGAAGAGCGGGTCACACCGCCTGGCTGACCGTCGACATGTTCCAGTCCGGCACGCGCAACGCCGGCATCGCCGTCCGGTTCATCCACGAGCCGCCCTCTCGCGCGTAGCAGCGCGCGGTCGACGTCGCGTGCGTCGAGCGCGCGAGCACGTCGAGCGGGCTCTCGTTGAAACGGAAGTTGCTCGTCGCGGCGACGACCTCGCCGTCTTCGACGACGTAGACGCCGTCGCGCGTGAGCCCGGTGAGGAGGAGCGTCTTCGGGTCGACCTCCCGGATGTACCACAGGCACGTGAGCAGGAGCCCGCGCTCGGTCGCGGCGATCAGGTCCTCGAGGGTGCCCGCGGCGCCCGGCAGCGCGAGCGAGAGGTTGCCGGCCGGCGCGGCGGCGGCCGTGCCCGACCGCTCGGCTCCCGCGCGGTGGTACCGGAGCCGCTCGAGCCGGCCAGCCCGCAGCCAGTCGGTCCGTCGCAGCGGGAGCCCGTTGTCGAACACCGAGACGTCGGCGCTCGAGACGCTGGTGGCGAGGAAGGGCGCGCACTCGAGCCCCCGCTCCTCCGGGTCGCTCCACAGGTCGAAGCCGAGCGGCGTCAGCGGCTCGCCGACCCTCGTCGCGCCGCCGGCCTTCGAGAAGACCGTCCGCCCCTCCTCCGACTCGCGGCCGCTCGCCGCATCGACGAGGAAGATCATGAGGTCCGCCACCGCGCCCGGCGGCAGGAGCACCTCGTGGCGGCCGGGCGCAACCTCGACGTGCCGGGCGGACCATCCGAGCCCGCGGCGCACCTGCTCCTCGAGGGGCTCGAGCTCCACGTCGACGAAGTCGGCGCTGCCGACCCCGGCCCACGCCGAGGCGCCGTCCCGGCGCCCGACGAGCTGCAAGGCGCCGGCCGGCTGGACGTAGCGGCGGCGCAGCCCGGTCGACGACGCGAGGTAGGTGGTCGTCACGCTGTGCTCGGCGAAGCCGGAGAGCACGGTGCGGGCGTCCCGGGCGCGAGAGAAGGCCGCGGCGAGGCTGCGGACGACCGGCGACAGGCGGTCCAGCCCCGTGAGGGCGGGCGCCGCGTCGAAGTCCGCGTCCGCGTCTCCGACCACGAGCGGCGCGGCGTCGTCGGCGGTGCCGGCGGCCGCGCCCGCCTCGGCCACCAGCTCGTCGACGTCCACCTCCCCGCTTCGGCGCGCGACGCCCGCACGGCCGGGCCCTCCGGGGACGCCGGCGGGCTCGGTCAGGATGGCGGTCACGCGGCGATCGGCGCGTACGCCGTCGGTGGTGATGGTGTTGTTCGCGAAGCGGACGTCCACTTCGTGCGTCTCCTCGACGATGGCGACGCACGGCCGGCCCGCCGAACGAAGGACGCGCTCGGCCACCTGAGAGGGGTGCGTGAGGCGGTCCTTGCTCACCGTCCCGCTTCCTCCCGGGTGTTCAGCACGCGCACGGCGCGTACGAGCACCGAGGGGCAGCCGTGGCTGACCGCGGCCACCTGCTCGGGCTGGCCCTTCCCGCAGTTGAACGCGCCGGCGAGAAGATAGGTCCCGCGGCCGCCGACGGCTTCCATCCCCCTCCAGAATTCCGTCGTGGTCGCCTGGTACGCGACGTCCCGGACCTGTCCTTCGAGCCTCCCGTCCCGGATCGCGTAGAACCGCTGGCCGGTGAACTGGAAGTTGTAGCGCTGCATGTCGATCGACCAGCTCTTGTCTCCGACGACGTAGATCCCACGGTCGACGCCGGCCACGAGCTCCTCGGTGGACGGACCTTCCCCGGGGGCCGGTCGGAGCGAGACGTTCGCCATCCGCTGGATGGGCACGTGGAGGGGCGAGTCGGCGAAGGCACAGCCGTTGGAGCGGCCGAGACCCTGCGACGCGGCGATCGCGCGGTCGAGCTGGTAGCCGGAGAGGACGCCGTCACGGACGATGTCGAAGGACTGCGCGGCCACGCCCTCGTCGTCGATCGCGACCGTAGCGAGGCCGTGCTCGGTGGTGCGGTCGCCGACCACCTGCATGGCGGGCGACCCGTACTGCAGCACGCCGAGGCCGTCGGGGGTCGCGAACGACGTCCCTGCGAACGCCGCCTCGTACCCCATCGCCCTGTCGAGCTCGGTCGCGTGGCCGATCGACTCGTGGATCGTGAGCCACAGGTTCGTGGGGTCGATGACGAGGTCGTAGGTGCCCGCTGCGACCGACGGGGCACGGAGCTTCTCGGCGAGGTGCTCGGGCAGCTGCGCGAGCTCGGCGTCGAAGTCCCATCCGTCGCCCTCGAGGTACTCCCACCCCATGCCGACGGGGGGCGCGAGCGTGCGCATCTCCTCGAAGTCGCCGGCGTCGGAGACCGAGAGGGCTTCCAGGGCCGGATGGATCCGCACCCGGCGCTGGCGGGCCACGGTGCCCGAGAGATCGGCGAGGTACTTGTCCTCGTGGACGGCCATCACGTACGCCGTGACGTGGTCGATCCCCGGAGCCGCCATGAGCCTCCGGCTCCAGTCGTGCAGCAGCTCCACCTTGTCGGGAAGCGGGACGTCGACGGGGTCACGCCGGAACGGCGACGCCCACTCCACATGGCCGTGCGACGGCTCGTCTGCGAGGACGACGGGCTGGCCTCGTGCGGGCGCGGTCACCCGCGCCGCCCCGGCGGCCTCCACGACCAGCTGCGCCGCGGTCGGCGCGTCGACGAAGACGCTCCCTGCGAAGCCGAACGAGCCGGAGCGCACCAGCTGCACCCCGGTCCCCAGCTCGGTGTCGTCGACGGCCGTCTCGAGCCTGCCGTCGCGCAGGACGACGATCTGCGTCCGCACCCGCTCGACCCTCACGGCGGCATGCGACGCCCCCGCCCGGCTCGCGGCGTCGAGCGCCGCGTCGGTGACCGCGAGGAGCAGGTCGTCGTCGACCGGGCCGTCCACCGGGCGGAATCTAGCGGCGCGAGCTCGCGCGCCGCGGAGCGGACGTCGCGGGGTGGAGCCACTCGGGGGCCAGCGACCGGTCGTGCACGACGGAATGGAGAAGGTCGATCACGACCCGGCTCGGGGCCGACGGCGCGCCTCGGAGGCGCAGCGCCACGCCGACCCTTCTCGGGGGGAAGCCGGTGATGGGGAGCATGTGGTAGTCCGCGCGCAGGTGCGCGGGGACCGCGGTGGCCGGAAGGATGGACGGTCCGTAGCCGTCGAAGGTCAGCGAGGCGATCATGCGCAGGCCGTCGAGCTCCATCGACGGGCGAAGGCTCACACCGGCGGCGCGCGCCGCGACGTCCATCTCCTCGCGCAGCGCCGTGCCCGGTGCGGGCAGCAGGAGCTCGAGGTCCGAGAGGTCGGCGAGCGGGAGCGGTCCGGCGGTGCGCGCGAGCGGGTGGTCGACGGGGACGACGAGGACCAGGTCCTCCTCGAAGAGCGGGGAGGTGGTGAGCTCGTCGCTCTGCACCGGCAGCGTGACCGCGGCGACGTCGAGCTGGCCGGAGGCGAGCTGCGCCTCGAGGGTGGTGTTGGTGCCGTCGGTGACGGTCAGGCGGATCTGGGGATGGCGCGCCCGCACGGCCGAGAACAGCCGCGGCACGAGCCATCTCCCTGCGGTGCCGATCAGCCCCAGCCGGACCATTCCTCTCACCTCGTGGCGCATCGCCACGACGTCGGCCACCATGGCGTCCAGCTCGCCGATCATCCGGCGGGCGCGGGAGACCACCACCTCCCCCTCCTCGGTGAGGCGACCTGACGTGCGGTCGACGAGGACGACCTCGAGCTCGCGCTCCAACCGTGCGATGTGCGCCGAGACGTTGGACTGGACCGTGCCGAGCGCGGCTGCGGCGGCGGAGAAGCTTCCGGTCTCCGCGATGCCTACGAGGGCTTGGAGGTGTCGCAGATCCACGTGGCCTGCCTCTCGGATCCTCTCTTCGCGATCGTCCGTGCCGTCGCGCCGCTCGTCCCGGCCGCCCCGGTTGGCGGCCAGGTCACGGGTCGTGACCTGATGTGATCGATACTATCTCAAAACACGATAGTAAACAGTTCGTAAAGCTGGTTGACAGATCAGTCCGTATCCTCCACAATGGATACAGACCTCGAGGAAACCGGATTCCCCCCCTCCGTTCCTGGCTGGTCAGTCGAAGGGACCGTCACCCCCCCGACGGTCCCTTCGTCGCGTCCGGGGGTCCGCCGCCCCCGAGAACCGTGGGCGGCGGTCGGGGGCGGGTCCGCGGGGTGGGCCCGCTGCACGGGGCATCGATGCCCCGCCCGGCTCCCCGGCTCCCCGGCTCCCCGGCTCCCCGGCTCCCCGGCTCCCCGGCTCCCCGGCTCCCCGGCTCCCCGGCTCCCCGGCTCCCCGGCTCCCCGGCCGGTCGGTAACCTCCCGGCGTGGCCGGGAACCCGACCAACCGAGCCGTCTTCGTCGACCTCGACCGGACGTTGCTCCGCCGCGCGAGCGGCCCGGTGCTCCACAAGGCGCTCGAGGCGGCCGGGGTCGCGCTCCCGGTTCCGGGGTACGCGCTGCTCTACGTCGCCTACGACCGGTTCGGCGAGAACCTGCCGGTCATGGTGCTCGCGCGCGCCTCCGCCGTCGCCGTGTGGGGATCGGCGGTAGCCGACGTCCAGGAGGCCGGGCGTGCGGCCGTGCCCGGGCTGGTCGACCTCGTGGCCCCGTACGCACCCGGGGTCCTCGCCGACTACCGGCGTGCGGGGTACCGCCTCGTCCTCACGACCACGACGCCCGCCGACATGATCTCGCCGTTCGCGGCGTCGCTCGGCTTCGACGACGTGATCGCCACCCGCTACGAGTCCGCCGACGGCCGTTACACGGGGCGGCTCTCCGGCCCCTTCGTCTGGGGGAGGGGCAAGTCGACGGCCGTCCGCCGGTGGGCCCGCGCCGCCGGCGTGGAGCTCGCCGCGAGCCACGCGTGCTCCGACAGCGTCTTCGACCTCCCGTTGCTCTCGGGCGTGGGCCATCCCCACGCCGTGAACCCGGACCGCAGGCTCGCCGTCGTCGCAGCCCTGCGGCGGTGGCCGGTCGAGCACTGGGACCGTCCCGAAGGGGTGCCGTCGCTGCTCGGCTACGAGCCGTACGACCTGCTGCGCTTCTGGGTCCGGCCGGAGCTGTTCCCGTACGCGCGCTTCGACGTCCAAGGCGTCGAGCACGTGCCGCGGCACGGTCCCGTCCTCGTCGCGGCGAACCACCGCAGCTTCTTCGACGTGGCGGCGCTCGGGCTCCTCGCGGCGCGCCTGGGCCGCCCCGTCCGGTTCCTCGCGAAAAGAGAGCTTCTCGACGCGCCTGTCATCGGGCGGGTGGCGCGGGCGATCGGCGGCATCGGCGTCGACCGCGCCGGCGAAGCGGGGTCTCGCCAGGCCTTCCACCTCGCCGAGAAGGCGCTCGACGCAGGGGAGGTGGTGATCGTGCTGCCCCAGGGCACCATCCCACGAGGCGGCGACTTCTTCGACCCGGTGCTCCGCGGGAAGACGGGGGTGGCGCGCCTCGCGGCGTCGACGGGGGCTCCGGTCGTCCCGGTGGGCGTCTGGGGCACCGAGAGGGTGTGGCCGCGCCGGTCGCGCATCCCCGACGTCGCGGCGGTGCTGCACCCGCCGACCGTCCGCATCCGCGTCGGCGCCCCGATCGCGCTCGGGCTCGACGACCCGGAGGCCGACACCGCCGCCGTCATGGCGGCGATCTCCGCGCTGCTCCCGCCCGAGGGCAGGGTCCGCCGCGAGCCGAGCGCGGAGGAGCTCGCCCGCACGTACCCGCCGGGTTGCGCCCCGTGAGCGCCGGGCTGTGCCCCGTGAGCGCCGGGTCGCTGCCGGTGCGGACGCGGGCGGCCGCCGCGGCAACGCGCGCGGTGAACGGGCTCTCCCGGCGCGCCCGCGCGGGCCACGGCACGGTCGCCGGCGGCCGCGTCGGCCTCGCGCTCGACCCGCTCCTCCTCGAGCGCCTCGCCGCCGGACGCCCGACGGCGCTCGTGAGCGGCACGAACGGCAAGACGACGACGACCCGGCTGCTCGCCGTCGCGATCGAAGGGGCGCTCGGCCCCGCCGCCATCAACGCGACGGGCTCGAACATGCCTGCCGGGCACGTGACCGCGCTCGCCGCCGCGCCGCCGGGCGCGCCGGCGGTCCTGGAGGTCGACGAGGGGTACCTGCCGCGCCTGATCGCAACGCTCGGCCCCGAGGTGGTCGTCCTGCTCAATCTCTCCCGGGACCAGCTCGACCGCACGAGCGAGGTCCGGATGGTGGCGAGCAAGTGGCGACGTGCCCTGGCTGCGTCGCCGGCCACGGTGCCGGTCGCGAACGCCGACGACCCGCTGGTCGTGTGGGCCGCCTCGGGTGCGGCCAAGCCGGTCTGGGTGGGTGCGGGGCTGTCGTGGCGGGAGGACGCGGTGGGGTGTCCCTCCTGCGAGGGTCGCATCGGCTTCGCGGCGGGCGAGGACGGTGGCTGGGCGTGCAGGTGCGGCTTCTCCCGACCCCCGCTCGACGTCCGGATCGACGGAGACGACGTGGTGCTCGCCGGCGGCCGGCGCCTTCGAGTCGCGCTGGCGCTGCCCGGAAGGTTCAACCGCGCGAACGCGGTGATGGCCGCGGCGGCGGCGGCCGCGATGGGTGCCGGGTGGGAGGATGCGGTCCGCCGCGTCGGCGAGGTCGACGAGGTCGCGGGCCGGTTCGCAGTGGTGGGCGTCGCCGGCTGCGCGGCGCGCCTGATGCTGGCCAAGAACCCGGCAGGCTGGCGCGAGCTGCTCGACCTCGTCTGCCCGGGGGAGCGCCCCGTCGTCGTCGGGATCAACGCGCGCGTCGCCGACGGCCGGGATCCGTCCTGGCTCTGGGACGTGCCGTTCGAGCGGCTGCGGGGTCGGACGGTCGTCGCGACCGGCGAGCGGTGTCGCGACCTCGCAGTGCGCCTCCGCTACGCCGAGGTTCCCCACCGGACCGTGCGCGACGAGGTGGCGGCGGTACGCGCCGCCTGGATGGCCGGGCGCGGCGCAGCGGCGGCGGGGCCAGGAGCGCGGCGTGCACCGGCGCCCGTCGCGGCGTCCTCCGCGGCGTCCTCCGAGGGCCAGGTCGACTTCATCGGCAACTACACCGCGTTCACCGACCTCATGGCACGGGCGACGAGGACGGGCGCGTGAGCCTCGAGATCGTGGTCGTCCACCCCGACCTCCTCGGCACCTACGGCGACGGGGGCAACGGTGTCGTGCTCGCGCAACGGGCGCGCTGGCGTGGCATCGCCGCCGAGCTGGTGGACGCGACGTCGGGCGAGGCGCTCCCCACCGGCGACCTCTACTGCCTCGGCGGCGGCGAGGACGCGGCGCAGACGGCATCGGCCGAGCGGCTCCGTGACGAGGGGGCGCTCGAGCGAGCCGTGGGGCGGGGGGCGGTGGTCCTGGCGGTGTGCGCGGGCTACCAGATCCTCGGCACGAGCTTCGCGGGTGCGGACGGCAGGGCCATCTCCGGGGTGGGGCTCCTGGACGTGCGCACGGTCAAGGGCAACGGGCGCCGGGCGGTGGGGGAGCTTCTCGCCGAGCCCGCCGACGGCCGGCTCCCACAGCTCACCGGGTTCGAGAACCACGGCGGGCTCACGATCCGGGGCCCCGACGTCGCGCCGCTCGCCGAGGTGGCGGCAGGCGTCGGCAACGGGGACGGCACCGAGGGCGCGGTCTTCGGGCGGGTGATCGGCACCTACCTCCACGGCCCGGCGCTCGCGCGCAACCCCGCGCTCGCCGACCTCCTGCTCTCGTGGGCGACCGGTCGCCGGCTCGAGCCGCTGGACGACGCCGAGGAGGCGGCGCTGCGCGAGGAGAGGATCGCCGCAGTGCGCGAGCGGCGTCTGCGGCACCGGGTCCGCTACGAGCTGGGCTCCTCGTCGTAGTGGGAGAGGTGCAGGCGGAAGAAGATCGCCAGGAGGTCTGCGAGCATGCCGGCCACCGCGCGGGGTGAGACCGTGCTGCCGAACCGCTGGCGGATGCGCACGGGCACCTCGACGAAGCGGCGGTAGCCGAGCCGGCTCGCCACCACCAGCAGCTCGAGGTCGAAGGCGAAGCGCTTCTCGTGCATCCGCGGGAGCACGTCGGCGAGGACCTCGCGCCGTACGAGCTTCAGCCCGGTCTGGGTGTCGCGCACGTGGAGGCCGAAGAGCGCGAGCACCAGTTGCTGCCATGCCCACGAATAGAGGCGCCGGAGCGGCGGGTAGACGACCTGGGAGTCGGGGTGGCGCTTCGAACCGAGGACGACGTCGGGCGCGGGTGAGACCGTGTCGTGGGCGATGGCGGCCAGCATCGTCACCTGGTCCGGGGGGAGGTCGCCGTCCGCGTCGATGAACCCGAGGAACCTCCCGCGCCCCATGGCGAACCCGACGCGCAGGGCCTCGCCCTTGCCGTAGTTGCGGTGCAGGCGGACGTTGCGCACCTGGTCGGCGGGGAAGCCCGCGAGCGCCTGCTCGCTCCCGTCGGTCGACCCGTCGGAGACGGCGATCACCTCGAAGGTCGCGCCCGTGCCCGACAGAGTGGCCACGAGCTCGTCGACCGTCTCGCGGACACGGTCACCCGGATTGAAGTAGGGGACCACGACCGTGAGGTCGAGCGTCGGGCCGTCGCTCAGTGACACGCCCGAAAGTCATACAGGCTCAGACCGACGGCCAGGGGTCGGGGCCGGCCTTCGGCCGGGGGTCGAGCGCCCAGGACCGCCGCCACCCGGTCGTCTCGGGGCCCCGGAGCGACGGGGTGGCGCCACGCGCGGCGCGCCGCCGGGCGTCCCACCAGTCGCTCGCCACCTCGTCGGCGAGCACCGCGACCGCCGTCTCGATGCGGACGGCGAAACGGCGAGCGTCCTCCCCCTCGTCCGGGGTGAGCGGCGTGCCGAAGACCACCGAGACGGGAGACCGGCGTGGCAGGCGCTGACCGCCCTTCGGGAGCACGTGGCGGGTCCCGTTGACGTGGACCGGGACGACTGGGCGGCCGGTGCGCCGCGCGAGGTAGGCCGCGCTCGCCGGCCGGAACGGCTGGGCCCAGCCGTCGGGGGACCGTCCTCCCTCGGGGAAGATGACGAGGTTCCACCCGGCTCCGAGCAGCTCGGCCGCGACGTCGGCGGAGCGCCGGTTGACCCGTGCCCGCTCGAAGGGGATGGCGGCGACGCCGAAGGACCACACGGCCGCCTTCCAGCGCCGGTCGAAGAAGTGGTCCGCCGCGGCGGCCACCACGGTGCGGTGGCGGAACCGGACCGGGAGGGTCGTGAGCAGGAGCGGGGTGTCGAGGTGACTGGCGTGGTTCGCCGCGAAGATCACCGGCGACGCGACATGGCGGAGGTGCTCGGCGCCCCGCACCGTCGCCGGAGCGATGAGCCGCGCCGCCGGGCGCGTGACGTTGTCGAGGACGATCGCCCGCGCGAGACGCACCGGGTAGCGGCGCGACCACTCGTGGTCGTAGTCGAGCCCGACCCGGCGCTCGGGCGCCGGGCGCGGGACCCCCGCCGGCCACGTGGGCGCGCGGAAGGGGAACCGGGCGTGGTTCACCGCACGTCCGCCAAGAGCAGCGGCGGGGTGTGGAGGTGGGTGAGGGTCGGCGAGCGCCCGACGACGTCGCTCGCCATCTCGAGCGCGTCGGCCAGCCTGGTGGCAGGGGAGAAGCCCATGCGCCGCACGGCGGCAGGGTCCCCGCCGACCACGATCACGCGGCCGAGGTGGTCGAGCGCGTGCGCGCACCAGTACCACATGTAGAAGGGGTGGACGCCGTGGTAGGCGTGGCCCGTCCGGTAGAGGTGCACGTACCAGGGGTCGGTGGCGAAGGACTCCTCGTAGGTCTTCGAGATCTCGACGGGGTCCGTGGTGTCGCTCAGCACCTCCTCGAAGAAGTCGATGTAGCTCGGGTGGTGCCCGGGATGGAACTCCCAGGGCGTCGGGTGGTGCAGGATCACCACCCCGCCGCGGCGCACGAGGGGCTGGCCGCGGTAGAGGTTGAAGAAGTAGCCGAGCCCGAGGCACGCGACGAGGATCGGGTTCATGATCGAATTCACGTTGTACGGGGAGATGTAGGGGAGGCCCATCGTGAGGATGTCGGTCTGCCCGTCGACCTCCACCCCCTGCTGCTTCCAGATGTTCGCGGTCGTGACCGCGTGCACGGCTTCCACCTCGCCGGCCTGGACGGACACGAGCGCGTGCGGGGCGCGGATCGAGTGGAAGACCTGGCGGGCGACGCGCGGCGGGGTCCGGTCGAGGGCCGCGGCCGCGGCGGCGTACATCGCCCGGTCGCGCACGCTCCACTCCCACTCGCGGCGCTGGAGGAACCCGAATTGCCGCGGGAACGTGTCGGTGTTCAGCGTGGTCTCGATCTGGAAGACCTTCACGCCGCTGTCCGCGATGAGGCGGCCCATCCGCCAGTTGGACGAGTGGAGCTCCGAGGAGGGAGCGTCCATGAACGAGCGGCTGTGCACCATCGTCTTCGGGTTGTGGTGGTGGCGCAGGCTCCGGTAGCTGGCGAGCCCGGTGGCGACGCTCTTGTGCCCGCCGTCCATGGCGACCAGGTTGATGTTCACGTACACGAGGAGGTCGCTCGTCGCCGCGCGCTTGTTGATCTCGACGTCCTCGCCCTTGCCGGTGGTCCCGAGGTGCACGAGGTTGTCGGGGTCCTCGGCATCGTGCTGGGTGAGCAGCCCGCTCGGAGCGAACGCTTCGTAGATGCGGTCGCCGAGCGCGTGACGGAGCTCGGCTTCGGTCATCCGCCGGTGGAGCGCGAGCGCTGCGACGAGGACCACGTCGTCCACGCCTGCCTCCGCCGCCATGTCGAGCACCTGCTCCATCACGAGCTGGCGGACGTCGGGCGCCTGCATCGGCGGGAGCGGCAGCGACACGTCGTCGAAGCAGACGGTGAGGCGCATGCCGGGCCATAGCAACGCGGGCAGCGGGTCGCGGTCGCCCAGCGGGTGGAGCAGCGCGTGACGGATGGCACCGACCGGGTCCTCGAGCGGCACCAGCGGCTCCGGCGCGTAGATGACGCGGCTCCCTTCGGGAAGCTTCTCGAGCACGAAGCGCTCGCCGTGCCAGAAGAGGGTCGGCGGGGTGGAGCCGTCCACCTCCAAGACGAGCCCTGGGCGGGGCGTCATGACGTGCCTCCTGTGCTCGGCCGGCCGTCGCGGCCGGAGGTCGTGGACCGCGCGAGGTGGCGTGCGTCGCTGTGGCGCTGCTCGCCGCCGTGCGCGTCGCCGTGCGCGTCGCCGTGCGCGTCGCCGTGGGGCTGCTCGCCGTGGCGTGCTTCCTTGTGGCGCAGGTCGAAGGCGACCTTCACCGATCCTCTGCGGCCGGCCGCCCCGGCGTGCTGCACCGCCTCTTCGAACCGCTCGATCGGGTAGGTGGCCGAGACGAGGCGGCCGAGGCCGTGCGCCGCGACGACCTCGAAGGCGAGGTCGAAGGTGCGGGCGGTCGCGCCCGACGCCAGGCGCTCGGTGCCGTAGGCGTACGCGCCGAGTAGGCGGACCTCCCGGTGCCAGAGGGGAGCGAGGTCCACGTGGACGCGTCCTGGCATCCCGACGAGCACCACGCGGCCGCGCGGGCGGACCACGGCGAGCGACTGGCCGATGGAGTCGGCGGACCCGACGCAGTCGAACACCACGTCGGCACCCCCCGTCAGCGGCCCGCCGGGTCGGCGCGGACGGGGGTCCGCCATCGAGAGCGAGCCGGTCTTCCGGCGAACAGCCCTCCCGAGCTGGTCGGGGGCGAGCGCCGCGGTCGCGCCCAGCTCGCCGGCGAGCCGGCGCTGGTGCGGGTAGCGGGCGCCGACGAAGAGCGCGCCGGGCGCGGCGACGTGCCCCGCCGCAGACAGTGCGGACACGGCCGCGACGACGGCGAGCCCGAGCGTCCCCGCGCCGACCACGGCTACGGTCTCGCCGCCCCCCAGCGCGGCGTCGCACACCGCGTGCGTCGCGCACGCGACGGGCTCGACGACCACCGCGTCCTCGTCGAGGAACGCGTCGGGAACGGGGTGCAGCTGGCTCTCGTGGGCGACGAGGCCGGCGTGGGACCACCCGCCGCCAGTGTCGGCGCAGTAGCCGGTCTGGAGGCCGGGCTTCAGGTGGCCGAACGCGAGCCGCTCGCAGTTCCCGAGCTGGCCGCGCGCGCACGCCGGGCAGGGCGGGTCGATCCCGCGGGCGGCGCACCCGAGAACCGGCTCGATCACCACGCGGCCACCGGTTTCGAGCACCCCCACGACTTCGTGCCCGGGCACGAAGGGGAAGCTCACGACGTGCTCGAAGTAGCGCGAGCTCCTGCCGTCGAGCGTCGCGAGATCCGACCCGCAGATGCCCGAGAGCAGCGGGCTCACCCGCACCCAGCCGGGTCCTGGAAGCGCGGGCGGCTCGGTGTCGAGCAGCCGGAGCGGGCCGACAGCCGCCCCCCGGCCCGACCCGAGCGTCGAGGCGAGCCTGGACGCCGCGAAGCGGGGGAGGTTCCGTTCGAAGACGAGCGACCTCACGGCCGGCCCCGGACCTTCGAGAGCGACCTCACGGCCGCCCCCGGACCTTCGAGAGGGGGCGCACGTCGAGCGGGCCGATCGGCAGCGGACGCGACGCGCCGCCCGCCGCGCGCCCCCAGTGCTCGACGTGCCAGCCCCTTCGCCGGGCGATCGCCGCGAGTCGGGTCTCGGGGTTCACGGCGACAGGGAACCCGACCGCCTCGAGCATGGCCAGGTCGCTCGCAGAGTCCGCGTAGGCGACCGACTCTGCGAGGTCCAGACCGTGGGCCGCCGCGTAGTCGGCGAGGAGCTGCGCCCGGGCCTCCCCGATGGGGGGCAGCTCGTCGAGGCGCCCCGTGAAGCGGCCGCCCGACTGCGCCATGCGCGCGCAGACGATGTCGTCGAAGAGCGGGCGCATCGGTGCGATCACGAAGTCGAGCGCTCCGGTGATGAGAAGGGTCCGGTGCCCGAGCCTGCGGTGCTCCCGGACCCTCGAGAGCCCCGCCGGGAACGTGCGGGGGAGGAGCTGGCGGTGGAAGAGCTCCCATGCGTCTTCCTCGAGCTGCGCCACGGGTGCGCCGTCGTACCGGCGGTAGAAGAGCCGGAGGAAGTCGCCCCGGTCACGCCGGTCGAGCGCCAGGAGCGAGGGCCCCTCGGCGAGCAGCTCCGCCACGAGCTTCGGCCGGCGCGCCGCGGAGAGGTGGCGCGAGGCGAGCCACGCGTAGCTGTCCACGACGTTGGCCGCGATGAGGGTGTGCTCGAGATCGAACGCCGCGAGGTGGCGGTCCGGCGAGAGGATCGACCGGCGCGCGCGCTCGGGACGGCTGTCGAGCGTCGGGCGCCCGGGCGTCGTCCTGACGCGGGCGTGCGCCACGATCGACGGCAGATGGATGTCGTGGACGTAATGGCCCCAGTCGATGACCGAGGGGTCGAAGCAGAACGCGCTGCGGTCCGATCCGTCGAGGGTGCGCCAGAGGTCGAGCAGCCGGTCGACGCGGTAGCGCGCCTCGGTCTCGGTGTACGCGCCGTACAGCTGGACGTAGCCGAGGGCGCGCTTCGCCAGCGTGTTGCGCTCCTCGACCGTCGCCGAGAACGCTGCCTGCCTCCCGCGAAGGGGGAGCGCGGTGAGCATCCGCTCCGCGGCGTCCATCGCCTTCGTCGCTCGTAGGAGCTGGCGCTGCACCCGGCCGCGGCCTGGGAACGACCATTCCGGGAGGCTGATCGGCTGGCCCCGGTCGTCGTAGATCGGATGCCGCCCGAACCATTCCTGGATGAGCTCCACGAGCCTGCCGTAGCGCAACGGGTTGGCCACCCCGGAGGCGACGTGGTACACGGCCGGCCGCTCCGGCGGGGGTGCGGCCGCGATCGCCATGATCGCGGCCACGACCATGTCGACGGGGATGACGTCGGTCACGCCCTCGGGCACGCCGGGGAACTCGCGCAGCAGCCCGCGGGCGAACGAGATGATGATCGGCTCGGCCATCCGGAACCCCCGGATCCATCCGGGCACCGGCTCGGCGAGGGCGGACTCGATGATGGACGGGCGGACGATGCTGAGCGGGACGTCCGCCGTCTCGACGAGCGCCCGCTCCCCGAGCGCCTTGGTGAACGGGTACGCGTCGGGCCAGCCGAGCGACTGGGCGCGTGCGGTGCCGGCGTCGACGAGGCGGTCCTCGATCCATTCGTCGCGCAGCCGCTCGGCGCGCGCGGCGAGGAGGTGCTCGCCTGCTGCTCCGAGCTCTGCACGGGACTTCTTCGCGAGCGACGCGAGCGTCGTGGCCGACCGAGACTCGGTCTCGAAGTCCCGGCGCAGCCCCCGCGCGTGGTCGACCTCGGCGCGCCAGTCGACCTCGAGCGAGAACCGGCTCTCGCTGAGCAGCTCCTCGCGCGCCTCGCCCTGATGGGTGCCGGCCACGTACGCGGTCGAGACGGCGATCAGGTGGGCGCGCTCGGGGCACTCCTCGGCGGCGCGGGCGGCGCGGGCGGCGCTGAGCGCCGCGGCCACGCGGGACGGCCCGAGCAGGTTGATCTCGACGGCTTGGTCGAGCGGCGCGTCGAAGCTGACCGTCGCGGCCGCGTGGACGACGACGTCGCAGGAGGCGAGAAGCCTCCGCCCCTCGGCGTCGAGGCCGAGCCCGTCACGGCTCACGTCCCCGGCCACGGCGACGAGCCGGGCCGCGGCGCCGCCGAACCGGTCGCCGAGCTCCTCGCGGAGCCGGTCGAAGCAGTCGTTGCGAAGGATCTCGCGCGCCGCGCGCTCCGAGGCGGTCGCCCTGCGGCCAGGGCGCACCAGCACGACGACGTCGGCGTCGGGGACGGTGCGCAGGATGCGCTCGACCAGCGCAGTCCCGAGGAAGCCCGTGCCCCCGGTGACGAAGAACCGCTTGCCTGCGAGGGCGGCGGGGATCCCCATCCCATTGGTCTACCACCTGGTAGGCGCTGTGTCTACCATTTGGTAGGGACATGGAGTAGGGTCTCAGGGGTGCTCAACGTGGCGCCGACCCCGACGCGCGAGCGGATCCTGGACGAGGCGCTCTCGGCGTGGGGGACCCGGGGCTACGAGGCGACCTCGCTCGACGCGCTGGCGGCGGGCCTCGGCATCACGAAGCAGTCGATCCTCTACTGGTTCCCGGGCAAAGAGGTGCTTCTCGAGGTCTTGATCTCCCGGAGCGCGGAGGAGCTCGCTCGGGCGATGCAGTCCGCGCTCGACGGGGCAGGAGACGGCTGGGCGAAGGTGGAGGCGGTGGTGCGGTCGGTGTTCCGGCTCGCCGCTCGGCGCCCCGAGCTGCTCGGCCTCGTGCGCGAGGTGCTCCGCCTGGGGCCTCCCGCCGCGACGAAGCTCACGGTCGAGCTGCAGCCGCTCGTCCGCCGGGCGTCGGAA
>JAJZMD010000215.1 GCA_021803085.1 Actinomycetes bacterium | reverse complement strand
CGCGGCCCCTTGCCCCGAACTGAACCTCCCCCCATAGCCCGGACACCCCGAACCAGCACAGCTGGAGGAGGATAGGGAAATGGGGAAGGGACCGACGACCCGCCGCTACACGGACGAGTTCAAGCGAGATGCCGTGGCGCTCTACCGGAGCTCCGGCCGGCCACTGAAGGATGTGGCGCGCGAGTTGGGGGTCTCGGACACCTCCCTCGGGACGTGGATCCGGGCCGCGAAGCAAGAGGCTTCTTCTGGAGAGCAAGAGGCCGCGAAGGAGGAGGCCCGGTTGCGCAAGCGGATCCGCGAGCTCGAGGACGAGATCGAGATCCTGAAGCGCTTCACGCGCTACTGGGTGAAGGGAGAGTCGAGATGAGCGAAGGAGCTCGTGGCGGCGAGGGACGCCGGATCGAGGCGCTGCTCCGGCGGGTGAGCACCCTTGAGGCAGAGGCCGAGATCGCTCGTCGCCTGGCTGGCTTCGAGTCCCCGGGCGGAGAACGTGAGCGGATCTACCGCTTCATCGAGTCCGAGACCGCGAACTTCCCGGTCCGGTTGCTCTGCAGCGTGACCAGGGTCTCCTCCTCCGCCTACTACTCGTGGCGCTCCCGGGGGAGGACACCCTCCGAGGGGCTGATCGACGAGGCCGTCGTGGCGAATGCCATCGTCGACGCCTGGCGTCACGCTCGGCGCCGTTACGGGGCCCCGAGGATCACCGCCGAGCTGCGCAGGGCCGGGTGGAAGCTGAACGAGAAGCGCGTGGCCCGGCTCATGAGCGAGCTCGGGATCGCCGGCAAGAGCGGACGGCGCAAGTTCTGCACCACCCGGCGCGACCCCGACGCCACATCAGCACCGGACCTGGTGGGCCGGAACTTCACTGCAGAGCGGCCCGATGCGCTCTGGCTGGGCGACATCACCTACGTCCCGACGGACGAGGGGTGGGTCTTCGTCGCCTCCGTCCTCGACTGTTGCACCCGTGGGCTGATCGGCTGGTCGATCGCCGACCACATGCGGGCAGAGCTGTGCGAGGACGCCCTCGCCGCCGCAGCAGCCACCCGGAACAAGAAACGCTTCCCCGGCACCATCTTCCACTCCGACCACGGCTCCCAGTACACGTCGAGCCTCTTCCGGGAGTGCTGCAAACGGATGGGGATCACACAGTCCATGGGGACCGTCGGCGAATCCTACGACAATGCCATGGCTGAGAGCCTCTGGTCATCGTTGAAACGAGAGCTCGTGGACGACGAACACTTTACCACACGAGAACAAGCCCGTCTCGCCATCTTTGAGTGGATCTGCTGGTATAATACCGAAAGACTTTCTCATGGGGTCAGGGGACTGCGGCGTGACGTGGCATAGGACCGTCGTGTAGATCGGGGCGCTCGGCTTCTCCTGGGCTGTTGCAGACGTGGTGTCACAGGGCGGTGGTAGTCCTGTGCCGTCCGGCTGCCAGCCACGGGAGGGTGCGCGATGCGGGCGTTCATGGTCAAGCTGCCGTCGGGGGTCCGCTACTGGACGGTGGTCGATGATGCGCTCGTCGCCGTCGAGGACGCGGACGCCTACTTGCGGCACCTGCGCCTCGGCCGAGACGCCGCGGAACTGACTACCAAGTCCTACGCAGGGGCCATCGCGCTGTTCCTTCGCTGGTGCGAGCTACGGGGACTGCACTGGCAGACCGGCGTGGAGCACATCGGGTTGTTCATGACGTGGCTGCGACATGCCGCCGAAGCGCCGTCCGGCTCAGGTGACGGGCAGGGGATGGCTGAGTTGCTGGCGGGTCCGGGCGCCCGGCCGGTGCGCGCCGCCCGGCGGGTCAACGTGGTGCTGACCGCCGTGCGTGGCCTGGTCATCCACGCGGTCGTCGCCGGAGCGGCGCCAGCGGCGTTGGTCCCGTTGGTCTACGAAGTGGCGGACGAGGCCGACCTGCCCGAGGAGGCACGCCGAGAGGACGGCCGCATCCCCTGGCGGCTGCGTGCTCGCCACCGCTTGCACGAGCCCGAAGCGGTCGTGAACCGGGCATCCGACGACGACATCGTGGCCGTGCTCCGGGCGTGCCGGTCGGCCCGTGACCGTCTCATCGTGTTACTCATGGCCCGCGCCGGGTTGCGCCGGGGGGAGGTGTGCGGGCTGCGGCGGAGCGATGTCCATCCCGCAGCCGACTCTTCCGTCCTGCGCTGCGAGGTCGCGGGACCCCATCTGCACGTGTCGCGGCGTGACAACCCCAACCAGGCGTGGGCGAAGTCCCGCCATGGCCGGGTCGTGCCGCTCGATGGCCTGGTCGTGCGGGCGTTGGACACCTACGAGCTCGAGCGAGCCGCTCACCCTGACGTCTTGGGAAGCGACTTCCTGGTGGTGAACCTGTTCCGCCGCCCACTCGGCGCGCCGGTCCGCCCGGACGCGATCAACGACCTGCTGCGGGCCTGCTCGCGCCGAGCCGGGCTGGAGGTGGCCGTCGCGCCGCACCAGCTGCGTCACGCGTTCGGGAGCAACGTCGCGGATGCCGGAGCAGCGTTGGACGTGATCGCCGATCTGCTCGGGCACCGCTCGGTTGCCTCCTCACAGGTGTACCTGCACCCCGACCCGGCCCGGCTGCGCCGGGCGGTCGACGCAGTCGGGACCCCTCGCACGCCGGGAAGCGTCGGGCGATGAGCGCATCCCCGGCACTCTCGGCGTCGGCGCGCCCGGCACCACTCGCCGAGCGAGACACTCGAGCGGCACGGATCATGGCGGTCGTCGACAAGGCGTTCCTGGCTGAGATGGGCTTCGATCCCGAGCGAGGGGTGCTCTCCCCGCCGGAGGGGCACCGCCTGGTGGTCCGTCCGGTGTGCCAGGTGGATGGGTGCTCGACGACGGCCACCAACCCCCGGCGGATCTGCTTCTCCTGCCAGGCTCGCCTGGCCGCTGCGGGGCTGGGCGACGACCAGGTGCACCTGCTTCCGCCGCCGGGGAAGTCGCGCCGGGCACCGGCATCGTGCGTGGTCGTCGGCTGCGCCCGTGAGCGGGTCTCGGGTCCTGCCGGGCTGTGCAGGGCCCACGACGACCAGCGTCGCTGCCTCGACGTCGAGGTCGACGCGTTCGTGGCGCATCCGGACACCGCGGGACTGCCCGCCTTGGGGGCGTGCCTGGTGGCGGCCTGCCCCCGCCAGCGCCGCCACCCGGCCGGCCACTACTGCGAGGCCCACCAGCTCCGGTTGCGTCACGCACGCCGGGCCGACCCGGCCCTCGACGAGCTGCGATGGCGGCGGCCCGAGCCGGCGGTCGGCCCCGGTGGCCAGGTGAGCCTACGCGGGGTCGATCCCCTCGTCGTGGCCCAGGTCTTGTTCGGCCTCCAGCAACGCTGCCTCATCGAACGGGTCCAGACCAGAGAAGCCGACCTGCGGGCCGTGGTCGACGACCTGCGCCGCCAGCAGGTGCACTCGCTCGACGAGTACGTGATCCCCGAGCAGGCCAACCTCGGCTTCGTCGGCCTCGCCCGCTCCCTCGCCGCTCACGCCCGCCGGGCGCTCGCCACCCCCGAGAGTGAAGTCGGCGGCGACCACTGGGACCTGAGGGTCTTCGGGCACACCGGCACGCTGTCGTTCGGCCCCATCAGCCAGCCGTGGTTGCGTGAGCTCTCCAAGTCGTGGGCGGCTGACGACCTGCCGAGGCGGCGGATCCGCCCCGGACGGCGCACCAGCGGCGGGCTCGCCGTCCGTCACCACATCGCTTGTGTGATCATGCTCTCCGAATCCCTCCGCCTGCGCCCCGACCACGGTGAGCGGCCCGGCGAGCTCGGCCGGGCCGACATGGAGGCGTTCTTGAACCGCCTCGCCTACCTGGTGTCGGTCGACCGGATCAGCACCGATGCCCGCATCCGTGCCACCCGCGAGGTCCGGGCGGTGTTGAACAGGACACGGTCCATGGGGCTCACCCGCCCCGGGCGGGTCGCCGCCGGGCTCGGCGAGGACTTCGCCATCCACCGCGACGACGTGCCCGACAAGCCCGAGTCGGCCAAGCTGGGACGGGACCTGCCTGCCGAGATCCTCACCCAGCTGTGCGCGCAGCTCGACCGGATCGCCTCGCCCGAGACGCGCACCGGCATCGAGCTGGCCATCGACACCGGCCGGCGCCCCGAGGAGATCTGCGATCTCCCCCTCGACTGCCTGGCCCGTGACGATGATGGCCTCGCCGTGTTGGTCTTCGACAACCACAAGGCGAACCGGCTCGGGCGGCGCCTGCCCATCGCCGAGACCACCGCCCAGGTGATCGTCTCCCAACAAGCCCGGGTCGTGGCCCGCTTTCCGGCCACGCCGACCGGCGAGCTGAAGCTGCTGCCCACCGACCGGCGCAACCCCGACGGACGTCATTCGATCACCGCGTTCAGCCTGAGCTTCGCGCACCGCGAATGGGTGAAGGGGCTGCCCGAGTTGACCACCGCCGATGGGAAACCGTTCGATCGTCGCCGCGTCGTGCTCTACGCCTACCGGCACAGCTACGCGCAACGCCACGCGGATGCCGGGGTGCCCATCGACGTGCTGCGCGAGCTCATGGACCATCGAAAGCTCGACACCACCACCGGCTACTACAACATCGGCGAGCCCCGTCGGCGAGAGGCCGTTGAGCGAGTCGCCGCCCTCGCCTTCGACCGCCACGGCAAGCGCATCTGGCGCCAGGCGCAGGCGTTGCTCGACTCCGAGCACGCCCGGCTCGCCCTCGGCGAAGTGGCCGTCCCCTACGGGATCTGCACCGAACCGTCGAACGTCAGAGCCGGCGGCGGCGCCTGTCCGTTCCGCTTCCGATGCGCCGGATGCGACCACTTCCGCACCGACGTCTCCTATCTGCCCGACCTGCACGCCTACTTAGACGACCTGCTCCGCAACCGGGAGCGTCTCCTCGCCGCCACGGACGTCGACGACTGGGCGAGGGCCGAAGCGATGCCCTCCGAAGAGGAGATCGGGCGCATCCGCACCCTCATCGGCCGGATCACCGCCGGCCTCGACGACCTCGACCCGGCGGACCGTGCCAGCATCGACCGGGCCGTCGACGCCGTCCGGGCCCATCGTGCGGTTGCTGTTGCCATGCCCCAGGCGCGCCGTGTCCCCGTCGATCTTCGACCCCGCCGGCAGCCGTGAGCACTCCAAACTCGGGGCGTGTCGCCGCCATGGTCGAAGGCCGGCGAGCCGAGACCGTCCGGCACCGCGAGCGGGTCCTCGCCGCCATCGGGGCAGCCAGCGCGGAGGG
>JAJZMD010000144.1 GCA_021803085.1 Actinomycetes bacterium | reverse complement strand
CCGGCCAGCGGAGCCAGTCCAGGTAGTCGAGACAGTCGGCGTCAGTCGCGAACCACGCCCGGACCTGGCCATACGACCGGGGATAGTGCCTGCCGGCGGTCAGGGCGTCCACCACAAGATATAGAGCCTACTCCGGTTATATGGATAGCCATCTTCCGAAGATCTCTGACCCAGGGCACTCCCACCGCTGAGCATCCTCGACGCGCATAAGGGACTATTAGCCTCGTTGCCGCCTGCGCAGCGCGGGCCAAGGCCGAACGATGCCCGAGGAGACCCGCCCGTGGACGATAAACAGCGGTCACCGGCAGCTCGCGTCGTAGCCGACAGCGTCTCAAGCGCCGGGGAGCGGTTGACCACCCTCGAGGTGCGGCTCCACCGATTTGTCCTCGCCGAGTTCAATACGCACCGAGCCTTCAGCCGCAATAGTGCAAGCAGCCGAGCGATTCCGGTGCGACGCGAGATCGACCGCGTCGGCGCGGATCCGGCTTACCCGCTCGAGTGGCCCACGGAGCAGCGCGGGATGCAAGGAGGCGCGGCGTTATCGGCATCCGAGCAGGCGGCCGCAATGGTGGTGTGGGACGAGACCCGACAGGCGGTGATCGCTGCGGCCGAGCGCCTCGAGGCGCTCGGTGTGCATAAGTCGGTGACCAATCGGCTGCTCGAGCCATTCATGTGGCAGACCATCATCGTCTCGGCAACCGATTGGGACGGCTTCTTCACCCAACGCTGCTCACCCCTCGCACAGCCTGAGATCCGCGCGGCGGCTGAAGCCATGCGCGCCGTGTACCTCGCGTCGACACCACGGAGCCTTGCCGCCGGCGAGTGGCACCTGCCCTACGTCCAGCCCGACGAGTCCCTCGAACTTGGAGCAGCGAAACGCGCCGCAGCGGCGCGCTGTGCCCGGGTGTCATATCTGACTCACGACGGCCGACGAGACCTCGCCGCGGACCTACAGCTGTACGACCGCCTTGTTGCCGCACGTCCACCGCACGCCTCTCCACTCGAGCACGTCGCGCGGCCGCGCAATAACGATGAGCCGGCACAGGGCAACTTCCGGGGCTGGATCCAACTCCGCCACCTCGTCTTGCCGGCGCTGAACACGTGCCCCGTCAATCTCGACTAATCCGCGAATCGCGGGCCGCCGCGACTCGGCGGAGGGCATTCGCTCAGCACTCGTCAGGAGGTGACCGGTGTCAGGGCGGTCCCGCCCTGCGGCTTGCGAACCGCCAGCCCTTCTCGAGACGGAGCCCTGCTCTGATAGCCTTAAAATGATCGGGCGCTTGGCTCAGGTGGTTAGAGCGCAGCCTTCACACGGCTGAGGTCGGGGGTTCGAGTCCCTCAGCGCCCACTCAAGAGATTTGTCCAAGATTCAAGTTCGCGGACATCAGGACCTGCCATGCTCGGTCTTGGCCGTGGCGAGTGCGCCCACCGTGGCCCTCTGAAGAGTTGAGATTCTGCTCGGTACGGATCAGAGCCCGAGGCTCAGGTCGTCACCGAGGTCATGCCCTCGTCCTTCTCGAGCTTTGCTCAGGGCGAGCTCGACGCGAGCCACGCGTGCCAACGCGGGAAGGTCACGTTCGACAATGTCCCAGACAATGTCGAGGTTGACGCCGAGATAGCCGTGGACAGCCCGGTTGCGGAAACCGGCGATGTCGTCCCAGGGGATCTCAGGGTGCGAGGCCTTGAGCTGGGGCGAGAGTCGTTGAGTCGATTCTGCCAGCGTCTGGAGTCGGTAGATCGTGGCATCTCGGAGATCTTCGTCGGTCGTGAGAGCGTCGCGGCCACGACGTGCAGCACTCCGCTCGATCCGTGTCGCCGCCTCGTCGATGTGGGCGAGGTACAACGCGTCGTCGTGCTCGGTCACAAAGGAACTGCTTCCGCCTCGACCTTCTGACGGATGATCGGGTGGACCTCGGTGCCGACGTCGACTCGGCGGCCGAGCAACTCTTCCATCTCGCGAGCGAAGGCGAACAGGTCGAGACCTCGGTGGGTCGTGTCGAAGTCGACGAGGAGGTCGATGTCGCTCGTCGGGGTGGCGTCGCCGCGGGCGACCGAGCCAAAGACCCGGATCTTCGAGACCCCTCGGCGGTCCGCCAGGTCGAGGATCTCCTCCCGGTGGGCGCGCAGCATCGCCAAGCTGGGCGTCTCGGAGATCTTCGTGGCGACCTGCGGGCTCATGACCACCATCGTAGATCGTTCTCGGCCAGGAGCCTGTGCTCAAGCGAAGCGTCGTCTACCGGTCGCCGGTACCGTACCGCAGCACCGTGTTCGACGGGCTGAGCTTGATCGGCGAGCCCGTGACCAGGGGATACGTGTGCATGTAATGACAAGTTAGGACCACATCGTCGGGGCTTCATGCCGTAACTCGAACTGGTGATCCGGCGTCGCCTCACCTTGGTCGGTAGACATCGGCGCGGTGGTCAATGCGTACCACGTTGACGACCAGATCAGCCTCGTTCAACTCATACACGATCCGGTAAGCGCCCCGGCGGGCGGACCACAGTCCGGTCAGTTCCCGCTGCAATGGATGGCCCACCCGGCGAGGCGCTTCGACCAACGGTCCAAGCATGAACTCGACCATGGCAGTGGCGATTTTCGGGGGCAGGCGGTCGAGCGAGCGCTCGACCGAAGCAGCGATGGAAAGCCTCCACGCTTCGGCCGTCAACGAGCGAGGTACTTGGCTCGCAACGCTTCGGCCTCCAGGACATGGCCTTCGGCGATCTCCTCGCGGGCCTGGTTGATCTCCTTCAACGCCTGAGGATCCGACAACAAGTCGAGCGTGTCCTCGATCGCCTCGAGCTCGTCGGGGCTCACCAAGATCGCCGCAGGTCGGCCGTTGCGCGTCAGGACGACGCGATCGTGTTGGTGCTCGACCCGGTCGACGACCTCGGAGAGGTGAGCCTTGATGTGGGCAAGCGAGAACGTCTCTGTTATGACCAGCATTATAGTCATCTCTCAACTCAACGTCGCGACGCCCAGCCGTTCTCGCACGTCGTCGAAGTTCGAATACGAGTTCCTACGGCCCACAGATGCGGCTTGCGCGAAACGCTCGGGGCGCGGGCCTCAGAATCCGATGTCGAGCCCTCGTCCCGACCGCGCTCGCGCCAGAGCTGAAACAGCTCCTCCCGAGCGAAATCCTGCAGCGGAGCGAGGTACTGCGCGATGACCTCCCACACGCGTTCCGCTTTCACTTCCGTGTACCCGTGCACGAGGCGGTTGCGGAACCCGGCGATCGCCGCCCACGGGATCTGAATGGCGGTCCTTGACCGCCTGGGAGAGCAGGCTCGCGGAGTTGGAGAGCGTCCGGAGCCGGTACAACGTCGCGTCGCGAATGTCCGGATCGTTCTCGAGTGCCGCCGGGTTGTCCGGACCGGAGGACCTGATGAGGTCGATGGTCTCGGTGATGTGCGTGAGGTAGAGGATGTCACGCGTCACGCTCAAAGCGGGAGGGCCTCCGCAAGCACGCGATCTCCGATGGCGTGATGCACCTCCTCGGCGAGATCGACCCGATAGCCGAGGAGCCGCTCGAGCTCGCGCTGCAGCTCAACTTCGTCAACGAGGCTGCGCCCACGCTCGAACTCCACGAGCAGGTCGATGTCGCTCCTCGGATGAGCTGCACCCCGGGCGACCGAGCCGTAGACGCGGACGTTCGACGCGCCGTGACGGGCCGCGAGCCGTAGGATCTCTTGTCGCTTCGCCCGAAGGAGTGCCAAGTCTGGCGGCGCCGCGCTCGGAGCGGTCGCCCTGCTCATCGTCACGGTTCCTATGGTACGTCGACGGCTGCGACAGTCCGGGCCCTGGCCCCCACGTTGATCAGCCGTCCGCCGACGTCGATCCAGCGGTTCGTGCGCTTTCCGCTGACCACCACCAACCATAAAAATGGCAGGTCAGGGCCGGTTTTCGGACCGGCCCTTAGCGCGCGTGTGCGAACGCAGCCGGAGATCGCGCACGACGGGCGGAGCTAGTGGGCCCGCGCGTTAGTTCGTCGGCGTATCCGGCAGCCATAAGGCCAGGTCACTGAGGTAAAGGTCGCCGGCGCAGTCGAGGGCTTCCTCGGGGCTGCCGCCCATGATGCCGCTCGGCAGGAACGAATCCTCGTAGTCGTCGTGGCTGGCGCGGTAGATGGCGAAGCCCCATAGGCTTGCCGAGCCGGCGTAGCGGAGGCGGCAGAGCTTGATCGCCGTCCCGCCGGGCAGGACCGCGTCGACGTAGGCGAAGTTCGCCCGGAAGCGGACCTGGAGGTCGGCAAGCTCCGGCCAGCGCTGCCGTGCGTGGCGGCGCAGGCGGTACTCGAGACTTTCCTTGGTGGAGGTCGGCGCTGCCTTCACGCCCCCATCTTGACGGCCGGCGCGTCAGGCGGCGAGCAGCGTCTCATCGGCCGGCCGGTGCGCGTCGAGCCGCTCCAAGAGGGCGGCCAGGTCCTTGGTGGTGAAGCGCCAGTCGAAGGGCGTCGCCGTCGCGTTGTAGCGCGTCGTGAAGCGCACGAGGCGGTCCGCCAGCGCCGAGAGGTCGGCGAAGTCGGCCGGCTTGATCACCTTGCGCTGTATGACCGAGAAGACGATCTCGATCTGGTTCAGCCAGGAGGCGTGCACGGGCAGGTGTACGAGCTTGGCATGCGGGAAGGCGGCGGCCATCCGCTCGACCGAGCGCTGCCCGTTGTGGGAGGACCCGTTGTCGACGACCCAGTAGACGTTGGCCGCGCTGGGGTAGGGCTCGCTCGTCATCACCTCCTCGACGAGCTCCATGAACGGGACGATGCCGGTCTTGTCGGCCACTTTCCCGAAAAGGCGTGCCAGATGGACGTCGTAGGCGCCGAAGGAGGCGAGGGTGCCGCCGCGGTCGTACTCGAACTCGACCCGCCGCGTGCGTCCGGCGGCCGTGCCGAGCTCAGGGTGACAGCGACGAAGCGCCTGCAGCTGCGACTTCTCGTCGGCCGAGATCACCTAGTCGTGCGGACCGAGCGGGACGCCGCCGAAGGCGCGTTGGTACAGGTCGAGGACTCGCGCCGCTTTGGTGGCAAAGTCGGGATCGCGGGGGAAGATCCACGACCGGTACTGCCAGGGCTTGATCGCCGCCGCGTGCAGCCAGCGGCGCACCGTCGAGGACGAGATCGTCTCGACCAGTTCTTCGCTCACCGCCTGGGCGGCCAGCTCGTGCGAGCTCCAGCGCGAGAGTGGCACCGCCCGCCGCTCGGGCGGTTCGCAGGCGAGCGC
>JAJZMD010000181.1 GCA_021803085.1 Actinomycetes bacterium | reverse complement strand
GATCTTCCCGCACGACCCGGTTCGTCTCCTCCGCCCGGTCCTCGTACGCACGAGTCACCTCGGTGATGGACAGCTCGGGACCAGGGAAGAATTCCTCCTCCGTGCGTTCGATCGGCCCTCCGAGCATCGCGCCGTCGATCCAGCGGCGCTCGACGCCCACGAGATGGTTGACGATCCCCAGGAGCGGCAGCAGCTTTCCGTCAGGGCGACGGTGCGCGTCCTCTTCGCTCACCCCCGAGACGTTGCGGAGCACTGCACCTCGCAAGAAGTCGAGCCACTCGATCAGCAGCTCTCGCTCGTCGGCGCGGTCGCGTGGGAAATGGAAGCCGGTGTCCTTCGGCATGGCACCACTGTAGGAACGATGACCGAGCCGGGCGCCGGCTACGATGCCCGCCGTCGCCGCGAGCGGAGCCCACGCCCGGTGACCGCGGCTGCGAGCGCGAGTGCCAGGACGAGCGCGAGCGCCACGACGGAGATCGTCTCGCCGGCGAGAAGCCCAGGCGCGACGTAGTGCCATCTGAGGACTCCCCGCCCGGGTGGGACGCGGACCACCTGCACCACGCCGAGGCGACGAACCTCGAGCGTCGTTGCGCGGGTCGGTGGGTGGCCGCCGCCAGACGGAGTCCACGTCGCGGTCCACCCCGGAATCGCGGCGACGGCGCGAACCACCTCGACGCCGTTCGGCGACGCGACGAGGGCAGCGAGCGGCTCGAGCGAGGGGCCCGACAGCCGGTGGACCGCGGCCCCATGCAGCGAACCCCCCGGCAGCGCCCGCAACGACAACGGTGCTCGTGCTCGTTGGTCGGCGAACACCGCGAACGGGCCGTCCCGGCCCTTGTAGCGCCAGTGCGGTGCGACGAGCGCATTCTGGAGCACCCCGTCCAGCACCAAAGTCCGACCGTTCGTGATCTCGACGACCGGGGGCCTGGCGTCGACGCGCGCGTGGAGACCGACGACCAGACCGACGACGAGACCGACGGCGCCCACCGGGAACCGCCAGGTGGCGTCCCACGCAAGAAAAGCGGTCCGCGTACCGGCAGCCCCGGAAGCTCCGACGAGATGGCGGTCCAACGACGTCGCCCAGTCGACGGCGCCGTCGGGACGGAGCGTGCCGACCCGAAGGCGCGACACGGCCGCTGCCGCGGCGCCAGGCGACACGCGGATCTCCACTCGCGCCGACCGCACCTGCAGCGGAGCACCGAGGAACCAGGTCGAGTCTGCGGTCGCGCGGAGCCGCCGCATGCCCGCCGCGGTGGTGGTCTTCGGGGCGAGCTGCGCCGGGGTGACGAGGTACTGGGACAAGGTCAGCACCGCGCCCGTCGACAACGAGTCCAAGGCACCGTCCGCCGCCGCCACCGGCGCGAACACGTCCTGGCCTCTTCCCGAGACGTCGTGGACTCCCGTCGCGGCTGCATAGTGCCCGTCGACGATCGAGCCGTAGCCCTGGACCGACCACGTGCCGTCTGCGACGTTGGCATCGGGGGCGTCCAGGATGGTGAGCTGCGAGGGGTGGAGAAGGCCCGGGTCGTAGACCGCGAACCGTCCCGGCAGGTGCAGCGCCGCGATCGGGCGAACCGGCGGCGTCCTGGCCGGCGGCGTCCTGGCCGGCGGCGTCCTGGCCGGCGGCGCGGGGCGCGCGGACGCGCTCGGGGCCCCAGCGGCCGTGGCGGCCCCAGTCTCGCTCGCCGGTGCTCCGACCGCGACGACGGTGGTGACGGCGAACACGAGAAGGTCGACCACGACGAACGTGCCGGCGAGCGCGCTGCGAACGGCGGGCACGAGCCGCGGTCCCCAGACGAGGATCCCCAGCGCGCCGAGCGCGAGGACGAGCGACGGAACGAGCCACGGCCCGAGCGCGCTCGCGTCGGTCGCGGCTCCCGCCCCCACGCCCATCCATTCGAGGAACGACGGCCCGGCCGCGAGCGCGACAGCCACGAGCGCGACCACGCCGAGGACCGGGAGGGCGCCCAGCACGCGTTCTGCATCACCTGCCGGCCCAGGGGAAGCCTGCTCGGCCTGGACGACGCCGGAGCTCCCGCTCCGTGCCCACGAGTCGAGCCAGTGGGCGAGGAGCACGGCCAGCGCGAGGTCGGCCACCAGGATGCTCCTGCTCTGGAGGCGCTGACCGCCGACGAGAGGGATGTGGATCAGCACGTGCCAGAGCGGGGTGTGGGTGCCGAGAGCGAGGAGGATCCCCGCTGCCGCGATGACCTCCCACACCGCCCATTCGGGCACCGGACGGGATCGACGGAGCCTCGCCAGGAGTGCCGCGGCGCCGACGAGCGGGAGGAGGCCCACGTAGCCGGACACCTCGGTGAGGTTGTAGTGGCCGAAGAACACCGGCTGGCCGAAGGATCCGGAGCCGCCGAGGAGGTCGGGCACCCCGAGGAGGGTGAGCCAACGGGCCGGCAGGGAACCGGCGCCGAAGAGCTGTGGGGTGACCTGCGCGCGCTGTGACGTCGCCACCGCGGCGAGGCCAGGGACGACCTGGACCGCGCCGATGCCGACGCCGACGAGGATTGCTGCGCAGACCGCTGCCGAAGCCTTCCGCCAGGCTCCCGGCACGGGCCGCACCAGGCGCACCAGCCGCACGAGTCGCCACGCGACGTAGGTCAGCACCACGGCCGCCGCATCGGTGACCGCTCGGGGCTCCCCCGACAGAACCACCAGCGCGACCGCCCCGGCGAGGGTCGCGCTCCACCACATGAGGGAGCGCCCTTTCGCCGCGCCGTCGGTGAGGCGGAGGACCGCGAGCAATGCGACGGGCACCCAGCTCATCCCGATGATGAGGCCGATGTGAGGGACCTGAGCGGCCATGGCCCCGCCGAAGGCGTACGTCGTCGCACCCGCCCAGCTCCCGAGGAAGCCCAACCTCGACGCTCGCAAGAACGCGAAACAGCCGAGGCCGGCAGTCGCCGAGGCGGCGACGAGATTGACGGTCCAGCCTGCTGCACCTGGCAGCACGGCAAACAGCCAGGTGAGGGGGTAGGCAGCTCCAGCGTTCCACCCGGCGAGGAGGGGTGCGCCGCCCCAGATGTAGGGGTCGAAGATCGGAAGGTGGCCCGACCGCAGTTCGTGGCCGACGAGCTCGCGCAGGGGCAGGTTCTGCGTGAGGTCGTCGCCGGGCACGACGGGGTGCCCAAGGAGGGCGGGAAGGCCGTAGACGAGGAGCGGCAGCGCGACGAGGGCCGCGACGCTCACCCGTCGTGCGAGTCCGACGTGTGCTCGCGGCGGGCGCGACGTCGTCGACCGGGCTCTGGCGGGCCCCCCGGGCTCGCCCGGGAGTGGCCCGGCGCCTGGGATCCCCGCGATCTCGATGGTCACCGTCCGCAACTCTCGCAGCCCTGGCCGAGGAACCTCCAGCTGCTCACAACCGCGCGCGCCCATGCACGCCGCCGGGTCACCGCGGCGGGGGAGCAACAGGCTCCTCGGAGCGTGCCGGTCCGCTCACGCTCGTCCTCCCGACCGCACCCGGTCACGAGATCTCGCGCGTCGTACCTGGTCAAGCGGTCGGCCGAGCAATGGCACCCGACAAGCCCGCGCGCGTTCCTGGCGTGCAGTTCGGTCGTGCAGTCGGCACTTCTACCCCCCGAACCCGGACCAAAAGGTTGCAAAGCACAAGCTTCCGGGTAGAGCCCTTGTCGTAGCCACCAGACCGGGGGAAGGAGCGTGAACATGAAGATGATCAGAAAGGCGGCGTTTGCCGTCCCGATGGGAGTCCTGCTCGGAGGAGCGGGATTGGCCGCCACCGGGGCTCTGAGCGCCCCGGCGGGAGCGAGCGGGCCGACGTCAACGGCCACGTCGCTGACGTCGTCGCTGAACCCGTCCACGCACGGGAGCTCGGTGACCTTCACGGCCCACGTCGCCAGTGCGACAGCACCTGTGACCGGGAGCGTGACATTCTCCTACAAGGGAGCCGCCATCAGCGGGTGCACGTCGGTGGCGCTGAGTGCTGCCCAGACTGCGACGTGCACGACCTCGGCGCTGCCGGTGGGGATCGATGCCGTCACTGCAACGTACGCAGGCTCCGCCGATTTCGCCCCGTCGTCAGGGACAGTGACGCAGGTCGTCGAGAAGGTGACGCCGACGATCTCCTGGGCGGTACCTGCTCCCATCACCTACCCCACTGCACTGAGCGGTGCACAGCTCGACGCCACCGCCTCGGTCGCAGGGACGCTCGTCTATTCGCCGGCATCGGGAACGGTGCTGCCCGCTGGCACCCACACGCTGAGTGTGACGTTCACGCCGTCGACAACGACGAACTACGCGTACACGTCGGCGACGGTCACCTTGGTGGTCAATCCGAGTCCGGCGATCGTCACGCACACGACAGTGACCGCATCGCCGAACCCCTCGGCCTCGGGATCGACGGTCACCTTCACGGCGACGGTCAGCCCGACGACAGGTCGGGGCACGGTGACCTTCAGCGGAGTCGGGACCTCTGACTGTGCGAACGAAGGGCTCAGCTCGAACCACCAGGCGATCTGTAGGACGTCCACGCTCCCCGTGGGAACAGACGTCGTAACGGCCGCTTACTCGGGGCAAGCGACATACGACGCCTCGTCGGGTTCCGTGACCGAGAAGGTCACCGAGAAGGTCACGGTCACCCTGCCCACCGTCGCGTCCGTGTCTCCGAGCTCAGGAGGGGCTCACGACATGGTGAAGATCACGGGGACCGACTTCGAGCCCCGCAAGACCATCGTCTACTTCGGCGGGCGGCAGGCGCCGCACATCGATGTCGTGAGCGGCACCGAGGTGACCTGTTGGAGCCCGGTGCGCACCGGGACGGTCAACGTGACGGTCAAGACCCCGATGGGGACGAGCACCGTCACTCCGGCTGACCTGTTCACCTTCGTGCCTCCGACGGTGACTTCGGTCATACCGAGCGGGGGAGGCAACCGCGCCTTCGTCACCATCACCGGAACCAACTTCATCAGCGGAGACACGGTGCGCTTCGGCGGCAAGGTGGCTCCCCATGTCGATGTCGCGAGCGCCAACGAGATCACGGTCGACAGCCCGTTCGGCAGTCCTGGCGCTGTGGTCTACGTCACGGTGCGTGCTCCCGGCACGGGCGTCACAAGTCCCGCTGCGCCGGGCGACACGTTCACGTACAACGCGTAGCCGGAGAGACAGGCAACCTGAGGGGTGCCACTTGTCGGCTCGGGTCGTCGATCGGTGCCCGGGCGCCTCTCCCGGCCGCGCCCGAGCGCCGCGCCCGAGCGCCTGAGCGCCCGAGCGCACGGTGCCAGCGTCGTCTTCGGTCACCTTCGCCAGTTCGCTATGGCCAGTTCGCTACGGTGACCGAAGACGCGCACACCTGCGTCGCGGCACGCATCGATCCGACGCGACGCGACGGGCCGAGGCTCAGAATGCCGTCTGCGTGCGCCAGCGCTCCGGGATCTCGTCGTCCCCGAGTCGCTCGATGGCCAGCTCTTCTGGAGTCGCGCGGTTCGCGCACCAGAGCCACAGCGCTTCTGCCGGGCCGCGCAGGGCGGTGTCGGCCTTCGCGTGCGTGCGCCGCGTCGCCACCTCGCCGTCGGGTCCGAGCCGCACCACCCATTCGCCGCCGGCATCGGTGCAGTGGAGGTGCACGGACTGGCCGGACCACCCGTCCGGACGGCGCCGCACAACCCGAGGCAGGATCACGCTCAGGTGCTCGTCGATGCCGTCGACGGCTACCTCGGGGTCGATCCTCGACGGCGTCCCGGTCGCCCCCTCGGCGTCCCAGGCGTGCAGCACGGTCTCGAGGGCCTGACGCCGGAACCAGAAGCGCACCGACCTGGGTGTGCCGAAGGTCCAGCAGTTGGCATCGGGGTCCGCCGCGCCGAGGACGTCGACCAGGCGCTCGGCCTGCCCCTTCGCCCACGTGCGCAACGCTCGGGCTGTTCGGCTCTCGGGCGCCTGTCCAAGGTCCGCGCGGACCTTGGTCGTGACGGTCTCAGCGGCCCAGCCCCATACGAGGCCCATGTGGACGAGCAGATCGGCGAGGGTCCACTCCGGGCACGTGGGCACGGGGACGTCCACGGCGCCGCCCGCCGAGTCGACCAACGCGCCGGCCCGCTCGCAGAGGATCTCGAGGTGGGTAGCGGGCTCCACGGGCCCGAGGCTACCGGGATGTGCGCTCGCAGCTGACGACGGAAGGGTCGCCCAGCGTGTCAGCGACCGCGGTACTCCGAGTGGCGCTGCGTGCGAGCGACGATGACGCGAGCGGCGACGAGCAGCAGCAGAACCATGACGACGAGAATCAGCCCCGCGTCGTAGGAGAGGTAGTTCGCGTGTTTTACCGGGTAGCTCCAGAACTGGTACACGAGGTAGGTGAGATAGCCGAACCCTTGGGAGTGGACGAGCGAGCCTGTCCACACTGTGCTCGAGAATCCCGCCGTGAACAGCAGCGGCGCGGTCTCGCCTCCGGCGATCGCAAGCCCGATCAGCAATCCCGTCACGATGCCGGGCGCCGCGCTCTTGAGCACGACCTTGCGCATCGAGTGTCCCATCGACATGCCGAGCGCCTCTGCGCCCTCGCGGTAGCTCACCGGCACCTGGCGCAGGGCCGTCTCGGTCGCTTTCGCGATGTAGGGAACCACCATCACGGACAGCACGAGCAGCGCCGGCAGCAGAGAGAATTCCCAGTGGAGCCCGACCACGAGCGCCACGTAGCCGACGTAGCCGAGGACGATCGACGGAAAGCCTGCGAGGACGTCGGACGCCATGCGCAGCCACGTGCCGCCTGGCCCGCCGTGGCGACCTGGGCGTCCCAGCTCGGCAAGGTGGATGCCGGCGAGCACCCCGACGCTGCCGGCGATGAGGAGGACTCCGGCCATGAGGACGAGCGTGCCCACGATCGGCCCCAAGAGTCCGCCGTCTTCTCCTCGGAGGTTCGTCCACAAGACGTTCCACTGCCAGTGCGGGACGGCCTTGGCGACCACGCCGCCGAGCAGCCAGACCGCGGGCGAGAGCACGAGCAGGAGTGCGAGCACCGTGCCGGCTCGGAAGAGGACGGTGAACACGGCCCTGCGCCGGGCGCGCGGCATCCCGACGCCTCAGGTCCCGCGGCCGACAGGGCCGCCGAGCCGGGAGGTGTGGTGCACGATCCAGCGGGCGACCAGGTTCACGAAGACGGAGATGACGGCGAGGACGAGCGCGAGCTCCGCGATGCTGGCGACCGCGAACCCGGTGCCGTCGGTCAGCGAGGAGTCGAGCTGCGTCGCGATGGCAGCCGCGATCGTCGACATCGGCGAGTACACGTTCGGCGCGAGCTGGAAGATGGCGCCGACGGTCAGCACCAGCGCCATCGTCTCGCCCAGCGCGCGCCCGAGCCCGAGGACCGTCGCGCCGATGATCCCCGAGCGCACCCAGCGGAGAGTGATCCGGTTCGCCACCTCGAAATCGGTCATGCCGAGCGCCTCCCCTCCCTCTTTCGAGAGGGAGGGGACCTGTCGGAAGAGGTCAGCGGTCGTGGCGGTGATGATCGGCACGATCATGAGCGTCAGGACCAGACTGCCGGTGAGCAACCCCTCCCCGTGACCGACTGTTCCCTTGAAGAACGACAGGACCGGCACGTTCGGCAGGTGGTCGGCGATGAACGGGTAGAGAGTCTTCGAGAGCGCGGGGCCGAACGTGAGAACTCCCCAGAGGCCGAGCACCACGCTCGGCACCCCGGCGAGGAGCTCGATCGCGAAGCCGAGAGGGCGGGAGACCCAGCGAGGCAGCCGCTCGGTGAGCGCGAAGGCGCAGCCGATCGAGATCGGGAGTGCGATGATCACGGCGATGGCCGAGGTCTGGAGCGTGCCGGCGATGAGAGGCCAAGCTCCGTAAGACGATCCAACCGGGTGTGCCACCCCGTCCGTGCGAGTGGTCGCCGCGTAGGTGCTGCCGATCTTCCACGCTGCGCCGGTGAAGAAGCCGGTGCCGTTCACCTCGACGGCGGAGTAGGCCTTCACGGCGAGGACCGCGACGACGAACGCGAGCGCGGCGAAGGGGAGCAGGACGGCCACGCGCGCCCCCCACTTCCATGCCCCTGTCTCGCCGGCGCGCAGCACCCCGGCCATCCGCGCGAGCCGAGGCGGCCGGCGCAGCTCCACGTGCCGGCCGGGAGCCGCGGATTGCTGATCCGCGGCTCCCTCCAACGTCGCCATCGTCCGCCGCCTCAGACCGTGGCTTCGAAGCCGGCCACCGAGTGAGCCCCGCCCGCTACTTGATCGCCTGGATCTGGGTGTACGAGTTGTCCGCGACCTTGGCCGGCAGCGGCCGGAAGTTCACCTGGCTGAGGTAGCTCGGTGTGTTGCCGTCTGTCGGGTCGATCACCCACTCGAGAACCGAGCGCACGGTCTTCGCGACGTTCGCGCTGGGCTGCTTCTTCGAGACGATCGCGTACTCGTAGTTGATGATCGGGTAGCCTGTCCTGATCTTTCCGTCGATCATCGAGATGGCGCCTGTCTTGGGGGTCTTCGCTGCGAACCCGGCGGCCTCGTTGGCGATGGTCTTCTGGGTGGGCATCACGTACTGGCCGACTCCGTCCTTCAGCCGGCCGTAGGTCAGGCCGTCCCCGAGCGCCTGGGTCTGGTAGCTGATGCCGATGTAGGCGATGCAACCCGGGGTTGCCTTGCAGCCCGCGACCATGCCGGAGTTGCCTGTCTCCCCGAGCTCGTGCGGGGCCTTCGGCCATGTGACCGACGTGTTGTAGCCGACCTTCTTGGCCCACACACTTGTCGAGTCGCTCAGGTAGGTGGTGAACAGGAACGTGTCACCGCTGCCGTCGGAACGGTGCAGCGCCACGATCGGGATGTCGGGAAGTTTCGCCCCGGGGTTCAGGCTGCGTACCGCCGGCGCGTTCCACTTGGTGACTTTGCCCTGGTAGATCTCGGCGAGGAGCTTCCCGCTCAGCCTGAGATGGGCGGTCACGCCTGTCAGGTGGTAGAAGACCTCCTGCGTCGAGATGGCGAGCGGGATGTTCTCGAGTGCCGGGTCCTGCTGCAGATCGGAGCTGGAGAGGTACGCGTCCGACGCGCCGATCTGGACCGTGCCGTTGATGGCGTAGCTGATGCCCTTGCCCGATCCGCCGGCTGCGGTCTGGAGGGTCACGCTCGGGTACGCTGTCTCGTAGGCCGGCGCCCAGACGTTCCACATCGGGTAGAGGAGCGAGCTGCCTGCCTCGCTGATCGTGCCCCCCGCGGGCGGCTGCACGCGGAGCTCCACGTGCCGGCTCGCCTCCCTGCTCGTATGCACGTCGTGTGCGCTGGTCGTGGCGCCGGCCATGCTGCCGGCGGCCGCGATCGTCATTGCTGCGCCGGCGAGCGCCGGCACGAGCACCTTGGCTCGGAGCTTCCGAGTCACGTGACCTCCTTGTGTCGTTGGTTGGTGTCGAGGTGGTTGGTGTCGAGATGTTCGGTGTCGAGGTGTTCGGTGTCGAGATGGTTGGTGTCGAGGTGATCGGTGTCGAGTCAGCCGAACCGCCCCATGACGTACCGCTCGGTCTGCAGGTTGGTCGGCCGCTCGAAGAGGTCTTCGGTCGGGCCCTGCTCCACGAGCTGGCCGTCGTAGAAGAACATCGTCCTGTGAGAGACCCGTCGTGCTTGGCCGAGATTGTGCGTGACGACGATCAGAGTGAGCGCGGGTACGAGCTCGGCGAGCATCGCCTCGATGTACTCGGTAGAGATCGGGTCGAGCGAGGACGTGGGCTCGTCGAGCAACAGCACGTCCGGCCCGACGGCGAGCGCGCGTGCCAGGCACAGGAGCTGCTGCTGGCCGCCGGAGAGCCGGAAGGGAGTGTCGTGCAGCCGGTCCTTCACCGCGTCCCACAACCCCACCTTGCGAAGTCGCTGCTCCGCGACGACGTCGAGCTGCTTGCCCTTCGCGATCCGGTGGGCGCGCACGCCTGCGACGACGTTATCCCGGATCGACATGGGGAACGGGTTCGGCCGCTGGAAGAGCATGCCGACCCTCCGTCGCAGGTCCAACAGGTCGGTCCCGGGATCCCAGATGCTCCGGCCGTCGAGGGTCGCGTCGCCTTCGTGCCGGAACCCGACGACCTTGTCGTTCATCCGGTTGAGGCTTCGGAGGAACGTCGACTTCCCTGAGCCCGTGGGGCCGATGAGCGCGGTGATCGTTCCACGCCCGAACTGCATGTCGATCGATGAGAGGACGGGCTTGCTGCCGAAGGAAAGGCCGAGGCCGTGCGTCTCGATGACGTTCGCCGGACGATCCCGGTCCGGGTCGAGCGCATCGAGCACCGAGTCGACAGCCTGAGAAGGGCCTCCCTCCGGCGCCGACGCCACGCCCCCGGGGCGCGCAGCGCCCTCGGTCCGCTCGGACCGGCTGCCCGGGACGTCAGCGGGCACGTGCCTGCGCCCGGGAGCTTGCCGCCGTCGAGGTCACACTGGAAGTCCTACCGGTGAAAGGTGAACGGAACGGGAACCGAAGGGGAATCGCTTGCGAACGGGAGAAGAAATCTTCGGGGCGCGCGTCCGACGCCGTGAGGCGCTCACCGAGGGCCGCGGTCCGGTGCATGTTCGGGCAGAGGCGTTCTTGGATACCCTCCTCCGAGTGAGCTGGGTGGACATCGTGGTGGTGGTCCTCCTGGCCCTCGCGGCGCTGCACGGGCTGCGGGTGGGCGCGCTGGTCCAGGTCCTCTTCTTCGCGGGCTTCGTTCTCGGCGTGACCGTTGGCGCGCTGCTCGCCGGCGCCGTGGCCCCGAAGGTCCACGCCAGCTCGGTGAAGGCCGCGGTCGCGCTCGCACTCGTCCTGGGTCTCGGGCTGCTCTTCGGCGTCCTCGGCCGGGTCGTCGGCACCTGGGGCAACCTCACGGCCCGCCGGCTCCACCTCGGACCGGTCGACAGCGTGGCGGGCGTCGGCGTCGCGGTCGTCGCTGCGCTGTTCGGCGTGTGGCTCGTCGCGAACGAGCTCGCCCAGGTTCCCGACGGCTGGCTGAGCTCGGCGATCGAGGGCTCGAGCCTGGTGCGGGCGTTGGACGGCGTGATGCCGCCCCTGCCCGACGTCTTCTCGAAGGTCCAGGGGTTCCTCGGCAGCTCGGGGTTCCCGCCCGTCTTCTCGGAGCTGGAGCCGACCCCCGTGCACGTGGCGATGCCGAGCGCGCTCTGGGCCGAGCGGATCGCCCGCGCCGCCGGGGCGTCCACGGTGAAGGTGCAAGGCCTTGCGTGCGGCTACGTGCAGGAGGGCTCCGCGTTCGTGATTGCACCGGGGGCGTTGGCGACGAACGCGCACGTGGTGGCCGGGGAGAGCGCGACGAGCGTCGTCGTGCAAGGCCGGCAGTACCCGGCGACGGTCGTGTACTTCGACCCGACATACGACCTCGCCGTCCTCCGCACCAGTGCGCCGCTCGGTCCGCCGCTCTCGATGGACGCCACGACAGTGCCGTCGGGGACCAAGGCCGCGGTCATCGGGTATCCCGAGAACGGCCCGCTGACCGTCGTCCCGGCAGCAGTAGCCGAGCAGCTGACCGCCCAGGGGCGGAACATCTACAACCAGGGCACAGTGACGCGCGAGGTGTACCAGATCGACGCGAACGTCGAGCCGGGCAATTCGGGTGGACCGCTCGTCGGCTCGAACGGGCAGGCGGTCGGCATCGTCTTCTCGCGCTCGACCGCCTACCCGGCCGTGGGGTACGCGTTGGCGTCGCCCCCTGTACGCGCGCGCGTGCTTGCGGCCGTGCGACGCACGTCCGCCGTCGCCACCGGCGCATGCACGACCGGATGACCGCCGGAGCCGCCCGAAGGACCGACGCGAGCGCGACGGAGTAAGAATGGCGGTCGTGTCGCAGCGGATCGAAGACTACGCGGTCATCGGGGACCTTCACTCGATGGCTCTGGTCGGCCGGGACGGCTCTGTCGACTGGCTGTGCCTGCCTCACTTCGACTCGGGCGCATGCTTCGCGCGGCTGCTCGGCACCGAGGACAACGGGTTCTGGAGGATCGCACCCGCAGGCGCACCCGACAGCGTCGTCGCCTCCCGCCGGCGGTACCGCGGCAACTCGCTCGTCCTCGAGACCGAGATGGACACGGCGGATGGCACCATCCGGATCGTCGAGTGCATGCCGATCCGCGAGAAGTGGCCCGAGGTCGTGCGAATCGTGGAAGGGGTGCGGGGTGCGGTCCGGGTCCGCATGCAGATGGGCGTCCGCTTCGAATATGGCGATCAGATTCCCTGGGTGACGCGACACGACCACCTGCTCACGGCCACCGCCGGGCCCAACGCGGTCTCGCTGTGGACCCCCGCCGAGACGCGGGGCGAGGGAATGACGACGGTCTCGGAGTTCACCCTGCGCGAGGGGCAGCGAGTGCCGTTCTCGCTCAGCTGGTACCCGTCGCACGAGTCGCCGCCCGCGCCCACCGACGGAAGCTACGCGGTCGCGGTGACCGAGGCGTGGTGGCAGGCGTGGTCCGAGTCGTGCTGCTACGACGGTCCCTACAAGGAGGCCGTGGTCCGGTCGCTCATCACGTTGAAAGCGCTCACGTACCAGCCGACCGGTGGGATCGTCGCCGCCGCCACCACCTCGCTCCCCGAGACGCTGGGCGGGGAGAGGAACTGGGACTACCGCTACTGCTGGCTGCGGGACGCGACGCTGACGCTGGAGGCACTCATGCTGGGCGGCTACCACGCAGAGGCCATGGCGTGGCGCGACTGGCTGCTGCGAGCGACCGCGGGCGACGTCTCCAAGCTGCAGATCATGTACGGCGCGGGCGGGGAGCGCCGTCTCGACGAGCGGGAGGTCGACTGGCTCCAGGGCTACGAGGCGTCGAAGCCCGTGCGGATCGGCAACGCAGCGGCCGGCCAGTACCAGCTCGACGTGTACGGCGAGGTCATGTCCGCGCTCTACTCCGCCGCGCGCTCGGGCGGGGTGCACACCCGGGCCATCTGGGACCTCCAGACGAAGCTGGTCGAGTTCCTGGAGGACGGGTGGCGCCAGCCGGACGACGGCCTCTGGGAGGTGCGCGGCCCGCGCCGCCACTTCACGCACTCCAAGGTCATGGCCTGGGTCGCCGTGGACCGGGCTGTGCGGACCATGCAGGACTGGCCCGAGCTCGAAGGTCCGATCGACACGTGGCGTCGCCTGCGGGACGAGATCCGCCAGGAGATCTACGAGAAGGGCTACGACCCGGACAAGAACGCCTTCACCCAGTACTACGGCACCGACGCGCTCGATGCGAGCCTGCTCATGATCCCCCACACCGGGTTCCTGCCGGCGACGGACCCCCGCATGGTCGGGACCATCGAGGCGATCGAGCGTGAGCTGCTCGAAGACGGCTTCGTGCTCCGCTACCGGACCTCGGACGAGGGGACGGTCGACGGGTTGCACGGCCGGGAGGGCGCCTTCCTCGCCTGCTCGTTCTGGCTGGCCGACTGCCTGCACCTCGTCGGCCGAACGGACGATGCGAGCGCGTTGTTCGAGCGGCTGCTGTCCCTCCGGAACGACCTCGGCCTCCTCGCAGAGGAGTACGACCACGTGGCAGGGAGGCAGGTGGGGAATTTCCCGCAGGCGTTCTCCCATGTGTCGCTCGTCAACACCGCGTTCCTGCTCACCGACCAGAAACCGATCCGGGCGGACGCCGAGAGCATGCCGGTGCACCGGCTGGACCTCCGGCGGCCCCTTGCGCCGCCCGGATCGTCGCGCTGGTCGATCGGCGCGTTGCGAGGGGTCCGGGCCAGCTCCCGGTTGGCCCGTCGCGGGGCAGCGGACGGAGCAGCCGGCACGACGGGCACGGGTGCGAGCGCCGAGGACGGGAGCGCCGAGGACGGGAGCGCCGGAGACGGCGGGAAGGTCCGGAGGCGGCAGAGGGAGAAAGGCAGGACCACGTGAAGGCGCTGACGGTGGTACCCCTCGAGAAGGACTCCGCGGAGCTCTCCGACGTCGACGATCCCCCGGAGTCCGACGGACCCGTGCTGGTCGAGACCGTCGGTGTCGGCATCTGCGGCACCGATGTCGAGATCCTCTCAGGGGAGTACGGCTGGGCGCCGCCCGGCCGTCAGCGCCTGGTGCTCGGGCACGAGTCCCTGGGGCGCGTCGTCGACGCGCCGCCGGGCGTCCCCGTCGCGAAGGGGGACCTCGTCGTCGGGATCGTGCGCCGGCCAGACCCTGTGCCATGCGGCAACTGCGCGGTCGGCGAGTGGGACTTCTGCCGCAACGGGAGGTACACCGAGCGCGGCATCAAGGAGCACGACGGCTACCTGTCCGAGCGGTACCGCATCACTCCTGAGTTCGTCGTGAAGGTGGATCCTTCGCTCGGCCTCCTCGGGGTGCTCCTCGAGCCGACGAGCGTCGTCGCCAAGGCGTGGGAGCAGGTCGACAAGGTCGGGCACCGTGCGCACTGGGAGCCCAAGACTGCGATCGTGACGGGTGCCGGCCCCATCGGGCTCCTCGCGGCGCTGATCGGTGTGCAGCGCGGCCTCGAGGTGCACGTCATCGACCAGATGGACTCCGGCAAGAAGCCGGATCTGGTGCGCGCGCTCGGCGCGAGCTACCACACCGGGGCGGTCGCGGACGCGGTGGACGCGCCGGACGTCGTGATGGAGTGCACGGGTGTCTCGAGCCTCGTCCTGGACGCGATGGAGCACGTCGGACCCGGCGGGGTCGTCTGCCTCACCGGAGTGTCGTCGGGCGGGCGCGAGCTCTCGGTCGACGAGGGTGCCCTGAACCGCTCGATGGTCCTCTCGAACGAGTCGGTGGTCGGATCGGTGAACGCCAATCGCCGTCACTACGAGGCGGGTGCCGCCGCGCTGGCCAGCGCCGATCGAGACTGGCTCGGTCAGCTCGTGAGCCGCACCGTGCCGCTCGATCGATGGCAGGAGGCGCTCGACCGGACCCCCGACGACGTCAAGGTCGTCGTGCAGGTGGACGCGGCGTGACCGGGCGCCCCGAGGACCACGAGGGCGCGAACGGCCGCGAGAGTGAACCGGACCCGGGGCCGGGCCATCTGGTCACAGGGCACACGCACGTGCACGCAGGAGGGATCGAGGCCGCGAGTGACGGCGGCCCCGCAGAGCCGGTCGCGATCGGCCCGGGGGTCATCCAGATCGACACGCTGCTCGGCGGCTGGCGGCGGATGACCGCCGGCTACCTCGTGGAGGGGCCGGCCCCGGTGCTCGTGGAGACCGGGAGCCAGTCGTCGGCCGGAGCGCTCCTGGCCGCGCTCGAGCACCTCGGGGTCGGGCCCGGCGACCTCGCCGGCGTGGCGGTGACCCACATCCACCTCGACCACGCGGGGGGCGTCGGCGACGTCGCACGTGCGTTCCCGGACGCGACGGTCTACGTCCACGAGAAGGGGGCCCGCCATCTCGCTGATCCGAGCCGGCTCGTGGCGTCTGCTGCGCGCGTGTACGGCCCGTTGCTCGACGAACTCTACGGTCGTCTCGAGCCGACGCCGCCAGAGCGCCTGCACGTCCTCGCCGACACAGAGACGGTGGAGATCGGACCCGGCCGCTTCTTGACCGCGGTCGACTCCCCCGGGCACGCGAAGCACCACCTGGGCCTGCACGACTCGGTGAGCGGCATCCTCTTCGCGGGCGACGCCGTGGGCGTGCGTCTTCCCGACGCCGGCGTCCTCCGGCCCGCGACCCCCCCGCCCGACTTCGATCTCGGCGAGGCGGTCCATTCGCTGCGGAAGTTCGCCGCGCGCCGGCCTTCGGGCATCGCCCTCGCCCACTACGGACTGTTGGAGGATACGGAGGCCCTGCTCGAAGAGGCGGAGGCGACGCTGCGCAGCTGGGCGGAGACCGCAGAGCGCGCACTGCGTGAGGGCCGTGACATCGCGGCTGCGCTCGAGGAGCGCTACCGGTTCGACACGAGCCACCTCTCGGCAGAATTCCGCGAGAAGCTCGAGGTGCTGAACGGCTTCCACTCGAACGCGGAGGGCTTGCGACGCTGGCTCGAGACGAGCGGGCGGATGGCGGCCGAACGGGCCTCCGGCGCTCCGCAGCCGGGAAGCTGATCGGCCGCGCCTTGCAGGCGCGGCCGATCAGCCGCCGTCACATCAGTCGACTCGGAGTCGCCGACGGAGGTCGTCCTGGCGCGATTCGAACTCGTCCAGCGAGATGCGGCCATCCGCCAGGTCCTCGTGGAGGCGGGCGAACTGCTCGAGGAGGGCTTCTTGGTCCTCATCGGGTGCTGGGTGGCCACCTTCGGCGTCGCCGCGCTCCGCGCGGCGTGCCTGGCGGTCCTCCTGCTTGGCCTTCGCCTTCTCGCGCTTCGCCTGATCGCGCTGGAGCTTTCCGACCGTGGTTCGGGGACGTGCCATCGTGACCCATTCCTCTCGGTTCTCGGGGCCGACCGGCCGGAGCCGGAAGGCCTGCGGCGGAGGGCGGAGCGGGTCAGATCACCTTGACGTTGCGCGCCTCGTCACCCTTTCGTCCCGGTGCGATCTCGAATTCCACTTGCTGGCCGGCCTCCAAGGTCCGAAAGCCGCTGCCCTCGATGTTCGAGTAGTGGACGAAGACGTCCTCTCCATCGGGACGCGACACGAAGCCGTAGCCCTTTTCGTTGCTGAAGAATTTTACGGTGCCGATCGGCATGATCTTCCTCTTTCTGCGTGTTGCGCGACTGCACAACGTATTACCGGGGTGCTGCGGGTGCCGGTCCGGTCGCCGCACCCGCTTGTGGCGCGACGCTCGGGCGCTGCAGGTGCAGGCCTGTTACCAGGCGGTGCCTGCAGACGGTCCCAGCCGCACGGCGGCTTTTCTCGTCGAGCTCCTGTCAGATCGAAAGGCCCACTCGAACAGGAACTCGAACGAGACCCCGCCGACCCGTTCGGCCGGCGCACGGAGCGTACCAGGGCCGACCCACCGGCGGAGCACCGCTACGAGACCGGTTGGACGGTGCCGGTTCTCCGGGCACGGACGACTGCAGCGCCCGCAGAGGAGTGGACGCGGTGGGTCTCGACGATCTCGATGTCCTCGAAGCCGGCGCTGGACAAGGCTTCGCGGAATTCGACCTCGGTGAGGGCTCCGGCGATGCAGCCGGTCCAGGCTGCAAGGTCGGCACGCGTCTCGGCGTCCATGCCCGGATCGGCGATCACGTCGGACACGGCAACGCGCCCCCCCGGGCGGAGCACTCGTGCGGCTTCTCTCAGTACGACGCGCTTGTCGGCGGCCAGATTGATCACGCAGTTGGAGATCACCACGTCGACGCTCCTGTCGGGGAGGGGGATCTCCTCGAGGTAGCCCTCGACGAACTCGACGTTGTCGACGCCTGCAGTGCTGGCATTCTGGCGGGCAAGCTCGAGCATCTCCGGGGTCATGTCGAGACCGATCGCCTTGCCGCCGGGTGCGACCCGGCGAGCTGCGATCAGCACGTCGGCCCCTGCGCCCGATCCGAGGTCGAGGACGATCTCGCCAGGGCGCAGGTCGGCAACCGCCGTCGGTACCCCACAGCCGAGCGACGCACCCACCGCGTCCGGCGCGGCGCCGTGGTCAGCACGGTCGTACAGCGCTGCCCCGAAGAGCTCCTGCCCTGTCCCTGCGGGGTCGTACGCACCCGAAACCGCGCCGCCGCAGCACGAGGTGGTGCCGGCCGACCTCCCAGCGGCTTCGAGCGCTGCGGCGGCGTAGCGACGCCGGACGGCGTCACGGATGCCAGCCGGCCCGTCCGACTCCGCCGCCTTCTCAGCTGAGCCGCTCGTCTTGGCCGTGGCGCAGCAGGCACCCTCGGGCGCGAGGTCCTCGACCTCGAGCTGGGCTCTTGACACGGTCGTCCCCTTCCCTAGATGAACGTCTAAGGAAAGCCTCGCACTTACCTCGATATATGTCAAGAAGTAGGTTAAGCTGGCGGTGTGCCGAAGTCGCTCCCCGTCATCGAGCTCTCCGGCCCGCTGTGCTGCCCACCGGTAGCGGTCGGCGTGATCAGCGACGCCGATGCGCTCGAGGTTGCTCTCAGGCTGAAGGCACTCGCCGACCCGGTCCGGATCAAGCTGCTCTCGTTGGTGCTCGCGGCAGGGCTCGACGGCATCCGCAACGCCGACCTGACCCGTGAGCTGCGAGTGACCGACGCCACCGTCAGCCACCATCTCCGGCAGCTCAGCCGCGCGGGCCTTCTCACGGCGACCCGCGAAGGAGCGAGCACCTACTACGTCGCCGACCGCTCCGCGCTCGGGGCACTCGTGCGGGTCATGGACCCCCACTGCTGCTGAGCCGTTCTCGCCTCCCTGCTCCGTTCCCGGTGGTCGCCCGCCCGCGTGCCGGCGCGTGCACCTGCAGGGGTTTCGTCGTCGGTCGCCGTCTTGCCCTTGCCTTCGCGGCCGAGCAGAGCGGAGGCGGTGGGATTTGAACCCACGGTACCCAGGGGGTACAACGGTTTTCGAGACCGTCCGATTCGGCCGCTCTCGCACGCCTCCGGCGCAGAGGTTATCGGGTCTGGAAGGGCCTGGATCTCGAGGGAGGCTCGATGCTTCGGCTCGGGCCCGCGGGCCCGATGCTCCACGCTCACACCCTGCGCACGGCGAAGAACTCGCGCACCAGCTGCGCTGCGTCGTCCCCGAGAACGCCGCCGGTCACCTGCAGCTCGTGGTTCAGCCGGGGGTCCGCGCAGAGGTTGTACAGCGAGCCGCACGCGCCCGCGCGGGGGTCGGGGGCGCCGAAGACCAGCCGCCCCACACGAGCCGCGACGAGCGCGCCCGCGCACATAGGGCACGGTTCGAGCGTGACGACGATCGTCACGCCGCCCAGCCGCCACGTGCCGAGCGCCTCTGACGCGGCGCGCAGGGCCAGCAGCTCGGCGTGGGCAGTCGGGTCGCTGCGTAGCTCCCGCTCGTTGTGCGCCCGAGCCACCACCTCGCCTCCAGCCAGCGCGACCGCGCCGACAGGCACGTCGCCGTGCGCCAGCGCCGCCCGCGCCTCGTCGAGGGCGGCGCGCATCGCGCCCTCGTCGAGGGCGGCGCGCATCGCGCCCTCGTCGGAGGCGGCTCTCGTGGGATGTTCGGACACAGGCGGAGGGAGTGGGATTCGAACCCACGGGGACCGGAGTCCCACGGCTTTTCAAGAGCCGCGCATTCGTCCGCTCTGCCATCCCTCCCCCGCTGCGGCGGCGGTTCGTGGAGCGAGGCTAGCGCCGGTGCGGAGAACCGGCGATCCGGAGCACTCGAGTGGTGGATGTCGTCCCTCGAGGCCCCCGGGCGATCCGGAGCCAGCTCCGCGCTAGCTCCGGCTGGCTCCTGAGACGGGATCCCGCCCGGACCGGGCGCGGCTGCGGAGGCGGCCGCGCTGCGATGCGTCGAGCACGACCTTTCGGAGCCGCACCGCCTTGGGCGTCACCTCGACGCACTCGTCGTCGGCGATGAACTCGAGCGCCTGTTCCAACGAGAGCGGGATCGGCGGCGTCAGCCGTTCGAGCTCCTCAGCGGTCGAGGATCGCATGTTGGTCAGCTTCTTCTCCTTGCTGGGGTTCACGTCCATGTCGTCGGAGCGCGAGCTCTCGCCGATGATCATCCCCTCGTAGACCTCCGTCGCGGGACCGACGAAGAGCGTGCCGCGCTCCTGGAGGTTCATCAGCGCGAACGTCGTCGACGTGCCCCTCCGGTCGGCGACCATCGAGCCGTTGCGCTTCGTGCGCAGCTCGCCCTGCCAGGGCGCCCACCCGTCGAAGACGTGGTGGAGGACTCCCGTGCCGCGCGTCTCGGTGAGGAATTCAGTGCGGAACCCGACGAGCCCGCGTGCGGGCACACGGAAGTCGAGGCGGACCCAGCCCGTCCCGTGGTTGACCATCTGCAGCAACTTCGCGCGCCGGAGTGCGAGCAGCTGGGTGACGATGCCGAGGTAGTCCTCTGGCACGTCGACCGCCACTCGCTCCATCGGCTCGCTCCGCACCCCCTCGAACTCCCTGGTGACGACCTGGGGCTTGCCGACGGTGAGCTCGTAGCCCTCACGGCGCATCGTCTCGACCAGGACGGCGAGCTGCAGCTCGCCCCGGCCGTGGACCTCCCAGGCGTCGGGCCGGTCCGTGGGCGCCACGCGCAAGGACACGTTGCCGACCAGCTCCGTGTCGAGCCGGCTCTTCACAAGGCGCGCGGTGAGCTTCGTGCCGCCGTCCTTTCCCGCCAGGGGGGACGTGTTGATGCCGATCGTCATCGTGAGGCTCGGCTCGTCCACGGTGATCGCCGGCAACGGCCGCGGGTCGTCCGGGTCGCCGATCGTCTCGCCGATCGTCACCTCGGCGATCCCTGCGACTGCGACGATCTCCCCAGGCCCTGCCGCCTCGGCGGGCACCCGTTCGAGCGCGTCGGTGACGTAGAGCTCCGTCGCTTTCACCCGCTCGACCGTGCCGTCCAGCCTGCACCAGGCGACGACTGCGCCACGCCGGATCGTCCCATGGTGGACTCGGCAGATGGCCAGGCGACCGACGTAGGGCGAGGCGTCCAGGTTGCACACGAGCGCCTGCAGCGGCGCCCCCCGATCGTGCTTCGGAGCGGGGACGTGCTCGATGATCGCGTCGAACAGGGGAACCAGATCTTCACCCTCCGCATCCCGCTCGGTCGTCGCCCAACCCGCACGCGCGTTGGCGAAGAGGATCGGGAAGGCGATCTGGTCCTCGTCGGCGTCGAGATCCAAGAAGAGCTCCTCCACCTCGTGGACGACCTCGTCGACACGGGCGTCGGGACGGTCGATCTTGTTCACGACGAGCACCACGGGGAGACGTGCCTCGAGCGCCTTGCGCAGCACGAAGCGCGTCTGCGGCAGTGGACCTTCGGAGGCGTCGACCAGCAGCAGGACTCCGTCGACCATCGTGAGGCCCCGCTCGACTTCCCCTCCGAAGTCGGCATGACCAGGGGTGTCGACGATGTTGATCTTCACGTTGCCGTACCGAACGGCGGTGTTCTTGGCGAGGATCGTGATGCCCTTCTCGCGCTCGAGCTCGCCGGAGTCGAGGACTCGTTCGGCGACCTCCTGGTGCGGGCCGAACGCGCCGGTCTGGCGCAGCATCGCGTCGACCAGCGTCGTCTTGCCGTGGTCGACGTGTGCGACGATCGCCACGTTCCTGATGTCGTCTCGGGTCTGCATGGGCCCTGCCACGCTAGTGGTGGCCGCCCCACCCTCCCGGCGCGCTCGCGCTGAGCAGCACGCGGGCCGTTTCGACCACCGCGTCGGCCGTGGCGACGAGCGTCCGGGCATCGACGGGGACGACCCAGGTCTTGCCGCAGTCCGGCCACCAGCCGATGACCCGAGGGGGGACGGGAGCGGGCTCCTGCGGACGCCGAGCCGAGAGCCCGTCTACGAGCGCGCCCAGCAGCAGGGCTTGACGTGTGGCGGCGCCGGGCGCCCCGTCCAGGACGAGGAGGAGAGCACCGCGCACGCCGTCGTGCCCCGGCTCCACCGCGACGCGGATGTCCGCGCGTCCGCGAACCGCGACCCTGCACGCAGCCGAGGGACCGCTCCAGCGCCACCACCGGTCGGGACCACCGACCACGAGGCGGTCAGGAGGGAAGCGATCCCAGTCGGCGGCGGTCCAGAGTCTGGTGGCCCACGCCGTCGCCTCGGCCGCCACGACGGCACGGGCGGGAGGCGCGAGCGAGGCGATCCAGTCGGCGGCCGCCCCGGGACCCCCTCGCCCGACGCCGAGCGGGCCGCACGGGTCGGCCATCACCGCCGCGACCGCATCGGCAGGCGTCGCCGCGCGGCCGTCGAGCCCGGCGCGAAGCGCCGCAAGGCCGATCAGTCGACGCGCGGCACGCGAGGTCCAGCGGAACGAGGAACCTGGCCCGTCGCGCCCTCCTGCCCCGGACCGAGCGCGCGCCAGGGCCCCTTGGCCCGCCCGGGCGACTTGGTAGTGCCCGATGCGCAGGAGGGGCAGCGGAGCGGACGACGCCGGCGTCCCGTGCTCCGTGCGTGTGCTCGCGACCCTGGCGAGGCCGTCCTCGAGACGTCTGCGCACGTCCGCGACGGCGAGCGCGAGCGCATCGCAGCGGGAGGCGACGGCGAGCAGCGCGTCGCTGAGCGCGCCGGACCGTGGAAGGCCGTCGGCGATGGTCGAGGCGGCGATCGTCTGCGCTCGGGGTGCACTGCCCACGCGGGCCGAATGGTCGCCGGCTCTGCCCGAGCGGGGTTCAGCCGACACGGACATGACGCGCGCGCTCCTCACGGTCTTGTCGATCTCCAGATTCCCCACGACCACAAGGGCCCCCTCGCTCCGAAGGCTCGTGAGGGCCCCTCCCGCCAGGTCCTGGACCCCGAGACGCCGTCAACGCACGGAGCACGTCGCGCACCCCTTCCACGAGGAGCCCCTCTCCTGCGTCCTCGCACCGGAACCGAGCCGTGCTCGGGTCGTAGCTCGCAACCCGCAAGGGGCGCGCGCCGCTGCGCAGAGTCTCTGCGAGCGCGAGCGCCCTGAGCGCGCGGCCAACAGGGTCGTCACCTGCGCGCCCACCCTGACCGTCGTGCACCCTGACGGCACAGACCGAGGCAGTGCCCGCCGACGGCCGTCCGAGGACGAGGTCGGCGGTCGAGGTGAGGACGACGGCGCCGCCGGCGAGCGGAACCCGCAAGCGCTCGCCGACGCGCGGCAACCACCCGTGCGGGACCGGTCGCCACTGGACGGCCATCGCCGCTGCCTGGGTGCGGAGCGTGGTGCGGAGCGTGGCGCGGTCGCGCCTGGGCAGACGGCGGATCGCGTCGATGACGAAAGGGCCGCGGTCGGTCACAGAGATCGCGCAGAGCGCGTCCTCGAAGGGATGGCGAGGCGGGCCGTCGGTGACGGTGAGGCGGAAGGTCGCGCGGGTGAGGCACGCCTGGAGCTCCGGGAGCCCGATCCTCGAGCGGACCGGCTTCCTGGGCACAAGCACCCCGTCGCGCAGGACGACGGGCTTCCGGCTGCTCGCTCCGGACCTGCTCCCTCCGGACCTGCCCGCGCACGCCCAGTCTTCGAGCCACGCGCGCAGCCCGCCCGCCAGGCACTCGTCCACCACGGGCCGCAGGGTCGACGTCGAGCGGAGGCAGTCGAGGAGATCGCCCTCCTCCGCCCCTGCGCAGCCTCCAGCCGGGCTCGTCACCGGGCTCGAGGTGACGGGCGTGATGGTCACGTGCACAGCGTGCTCCGGGGGTGTGACGCGGTCCGGACCGTCCCCTAGCCTCGGGACCGTGATGCTCGGGACCGGGGTCCTCGCCGTCGGTGGAGGCGCCGCGTTCGTCGTCGTGTTCGGTGTGTTTCTCGCGGCGCTCGTGGTCCTTGCGGTCGTGACCCTGCGGTGGGCCGTGCGTCGCGACCGGAAGGGGCGTGCCGAGTGGGCCGCGCGCTCGTCGGCGGCAGCGGCGCACGCGCAGGTCGAGTCTGCGCTGGCAGGCCGGAGCAACGGTCAAGGCCCGCGTCGGCCCGGTCAAGGCCCGCGTCGGCCCGGGCGTGACCGCAAGCCTGGTCGGCGTGGCGCGCCCGGCGGAGGTGGCGCGCCCGGCGGAGGTGGCGCGCCCGGCGAAGGTGGCGCGCCCGGCGAAGGTGGCGCGCCCGGCGCGGGGGGCTCACCTCGACGCCGGGACCCGCGCGCGGGCAGGTGAGCGTCCGGCGCGAGGGCGACGGACCCGGGTCCTTTCGGTGGGACCGGTTCGCCCGCCGCCGGCAGATGCCACAGGGGTCGGGGCCTCCCCTCACGGCCTTCGTGCTCGCAGGAGGCGGCAGCCGGGGCGCGGTGCAGGTCGGCATGCTGGCGGAGCTCGTCGACCGCGGCGTTCGCGCGGACCGCGTGTACGGCGCATCCGTCGGTGCGGTCAACGGCGCCGCCTATGCGGGCGACCCGACCCCGTCCGGCATGGAGCACCTCCAACGAATCTGGCACGGTCTCTCGGGCGACACGATCTTCCCCCGTGGCCGGGCGCACGGGCCCTGGACGTTCTTCCAGCACCGGCAGGCCGTGCATGCGAACACGGGGCTCCGCCGGATCCTCGAGGAGGGGCTGCGCTTCGACCGGCTGGAGGATGCGGCCGTCCCGCTGGAAGTCGTCGCGACCTCGCTGCACGACGGCGCCGAGCGCTGGCTCACCGAGGGGCCCGTCGTCGAGGCCGTGCTCGCCTCTGCGGCGATCCCCGCGATGTTCCCGCCGGTCCACATCGGCGGCGAGCTCCTCATCGACGGCGGTGTTGTCGACAACGTGCCGATCAGCCGGGCGATCGACGCGGGCGCGACCCGCGTGTACGTGCTCTTGTGCGGGCCGCTCCACTACCGGCCCAGGCCGGCGCGCCGCCCGGTCGAGGCGGTGCTGACCGGCTTCTTCGTCGCGGTGCACGCGCGTTTCGCGCGAGAGCTCGCGATGGTCCCTTCGGGCGTGGAGGTCACGGTCTTCAGCGGCGGCGGAGACCCCTCCGCGGACTACCGGGACTTCTCGGGCACCTCCGAGCTCATCGCGGCAGGGCGGGCCGAGGTTGCTGCGGTCCTGGACGCCCACGACGGCGCGGCAGGCCACGGCGGCGCGGCAGGCCACGGCGGCGCGGCAGGCCACGGCGGCGCCTCGGGCGCAGCGCCACGCGTCCGTCGCGCGCCCCCGCCGGCGCGGCTGTCGCAGCCGCCTGGTGGAATGGCGTCCACATGACGGCTCTTCCGCGAGCTCCGGGACCGGCGACACCAGTGGTCGACGACTTTCACCCCGCGTTGGCGGGGTGGTTCCGGGCGCGCTTTCCCGCCGGGCCGACGGAGCCGCAGTCGGCCGCCTGGCCGCTCATCCGATCCGGCGCGGACGTCCTCGTCGCCTCACCGACCGGGACCGGCAAGACCCTCACCGGTTTCATGGTCGCGATCGACGCCGCGTTCCGGCGCCGTCTCGCCGACCCTCTGCTTGCCGCTCCGGAATCCGGGACGGCAGGAGGTGCAGTGAACGGCCCGATCGGAACCGACGGCCCGATCGGAAACGGCCCGATCCGGGTCGACGGCCTGATCCGGAGCGGCCCGGAAGTCGTCTACGTCTCGCCGCTGCGCGCGCTTGCTGCGGACGTCCACGAGAACTTGCAGCTCCCCCTCGACGGCACGCGGGAAGTCGCCGCGGAGCTCGGCATAGCCCTGCCCGAGCTGACGGTCGCGGTGCGGACGGGCGACACGCCAGCGGCCGAGCGCGCGAGCATGCGCCGGAAGCCGCCCGACCTTCTCGTCACGACGCCCGAGTCCTTGTACCTCCTGCTCACGGCGGCGTCGTCGAGGGAGCTCCTGCGCGGCGTGCGGACCGTGATCGTCGACGAGGTCCACACGCTCGCCCGGGACAAGCGGGGCGCGCACCTGGCACTGAGCCTCGAGCGGCTCGAGCAGCTCGTCAGGGCCGAGGGGCGGGTCCGGCGCCTGCAGCGCATCGGTCTCTCCGCGACCCAGCGGCCGCTCGAGACGGTCGCGAGGCTGCTGTCGGGGGCAGGCGACCGCCCGCTGCCGGCGATCGTCGACTGCGGGCACCGACGCGATCTGGACGTGGCCATCGAGCTGCCCGAGTCGGAGCTCGAAGCCGTGGTGAGCCGCCAGCAGTTCGACGACGTCCTCGACCGGATCGCGGGCCACGTTCGCCGGCATCGAACGACGCTCGTGTTCGTGAACACGCGCAAGCTTGCCGAGCGTGTCGCTCACCAGCTCGCAGAGCGACTCACGGAGGGCGTTGCGGCTCCGTCCGGGCCTGACGGGTTCGTCGTCGCGGCGCACCACGGGAGCCTCTCTTCCGCGCGCAGGCGCCTGGTGGAGGCGAGGCTCCGAGCCGGGGAGCTGCGCGCGCTCGTCGCCACCGCCTCGCTCGAGCTCGGCATCGACGTCGGACCCGTGGAGCTGGTCTGCCAGATCGGCTCTCCGCGCGCGATCGGCACGTTCCTCCAGCGGGTCGGGCGAGCCAACCACCACGTGGAGGGCACCCCGGCAGGGAGGTTGTACCCGCTCACGCGAGACGAGCTCGTCGAGTGCTCCGCGCTGCTGGCCGCGGTGCGCCGGGGCTGCCTCGACGCGCTGGCTCCGTCGGTCGCCCCCCTCGACGTGCTCGCCCAGCAGCTGGTCGCCGAGGTGGCCGCCGCCGGCGAACGCCGCTCCGACGAGCTGTTCGCGATGGCACGGTCCGCGGCGCCGTACGCGGGTCTCGACCGCGCGACGTTCGACCGCGTCGTCGACCTGGTGTGCTTCGGCATCGTGACGGGTCGAGGGCGGCGCGGCGCGTACCTGCACCACGACGCCGTCCACGGCCGGCTGCGCCCGCGGCGCGCGGCTCGGATCACGGCGCTCACTGCGGGCGGGGCGATCCCCGAGACGGGCGATTACCGCGTCGTGCTCGACCCCGACGGAGTGACGGTCGGCTCGGTGAACGAGGACTTCGCGGTCGAGACGAACATCGGCGACGTCTTCCTTCTCGGTACGCACTCCTGGCGAGTCCGGCAGGTGGAGGTGGGCACGGTGCGGGTCTCGGACGCGGGCGACGCCGCGCCGACCGTGCCGTTCTGGCTCGGCGAGGCGCCGGCGCGCACTGCGGAGCTCTCCGAGGAGGTGGGCCGCCTGCGCGAGGCCGTCGACGACAGCCTCGCAAGAGGTGACGGCTCGGGCGCTCGGCTCGCCGTCGCGTCGTTGGCCGGCATCTCGGAGCAGGTCGCGGACCAGGTGGTTGCCTACCTCGAGGCGGGCCGGGCGGCCCTCGGCACCCTGCCTACGCACCGTCGCCTCGTCGTCGAGCGCTTCTTCGACGAGAGCGAGGGCATGCAGCTCGTGGTGCACTCGCCGTTCGGCGGGCGGGTGAACCGGGCCTTCGGGCTCGCGCTGCGCAAGCGCTTCTGCGTCACGTTCGACTTCGAGCTGCAGGCCGCGGCCGACGACGACACGGTCGTGCTCTCGCTCGGGCCCCAGCACAGCTTCCCGCTCTCCGACGTCCCCTCGATGGTCTCGAGCAGGTCCGCCGAGGCGGTCCTCACCCAGGCGGTGCTCCTGCACCCGATGCTCCGGGCACGTTGGCGGTGGAACTGCAACAGGGCACTCGTCCTGCCGCGCAGTCGGGGCGGGCAGCGCCGCCCGATCCATCTGCAGCGCATGGAGGCCGACGACCTCCTCGCGGCAACCTGGCCCGCGCTCGCCGCATGCCAGGAGAACACCGCGCCGGGCCCGATCCCCGTGCCCGACCACGTGCTCGTCCGCCAGACCGTGGCCGACTGCCTCAGCGAGGCGCTCGACGCCCGGGGTCTCGTGGAGCTCCTGCGCGCGGTCGAGAGCGGCGGCGTCGACGTGCGGTTCGTCGAGTCCGCCGAACCTTCGGTGCTCGCGCACGGCATCCTCACCGGCCGGCCGTACACCTTCCTCGACGGCGCGCCGCTCGAGGAACGGCGGACCCGTGCCGTTCCGATGCGCCGCGGGCTCGGCACGGGTGAGGGAGGGCCGCTGCCCGTCGCCGCCCGGGAGCTCGCGCCGTTCCACCCCGAAGCCGTCGCGGCCGTCCTCGATCAGGTCCGCCCGCGGCCGCGGGACGTGGACGAGCTCCACGATCTCCTCCTGTCGTTGGTGCGCTGCAGGCCGGTCGACGAGTGGCGGCCGTGGTACGAGACGCTGGAGGCGACGGGGCGCGCGTCGGCCGTGGACGGCGACTGGGTGGCGACCGAGCGGCGCGTCGCCGCGTCGTCGATCGCCGACGACGACGAGTCCGCAGCCGAGTGCGTGCGCGGCCACCTGGATCTGGCGGGGCCGGTCACCGTGGCGCAGCTCGTCTCGGACGAGCCGCTCCCCGCGGGTGCGCCGCGTGGCGCGCCGCTCGGCGAGGCGAGGGCGCGCACCGCACTCGCTCGCCTCGAGGCGTCCGGGGCGGCGCTGGTGCTTCCCGACGGGAGGTGGTGCGCGCGCCACCTCCTCGTCCGGCTGTACCAGGCGAGCCGCGGGAAGCGGCGTCGTGCAGTCCAGCCGGCGAGCATCGCCGACCTCCTGTGCACGCTCACCCGTTGGCAGCACGTGGCTCCTGGCAGTCGCCTCGAAGGCCGCGCGGGGCTCCTCGCGGTCCTCGAGCAGCTGCAGGGCATCGAAGCGCCGGCAGGTGACTGGGAGAGCGAGATCCTCACGGCGCGCGTGAGCGGTTACGACCCTCGTTGGCTGGACGAGCTGTGCCTGGCCGGCGAGGTCGCCTGGGGCCGCCTGACGCCCCGGCCGGAGGCGGCTGGCCCGTCACCGTCTGCGGGGGGGCGGCGCGGGTCGTCCGTCCCCTCACCCGCGACGCCCCTTGCGATCGTGCTGCGCGACGACCTCAGGTGGCAGCTCGCCGCGGTGCGGACCGGAGACGGGCCCGTCGAGCCACGTGGAGGCCCCGCGTCCGACGTGCTCGCGATCCTTCGCCGGGGCGGCGCGTGCTTCCGCTCGGACCTGGTGGCGGCCTCGCGGCGGCTGCCGGTCGACGTGGACGAGGGGCTCTGGGACCTCGTCGCCCGCGGTTTCGTGACCGCCGATGCGTTCTCAGCGGTCCGGACCCTACTCTCCGCGCGCCAGCGCTGGCGTGCCCGGCAGCGGCGTCGCCCCGCGGGCCGCGTCGGGCTGACGCCCCGCCGCGCGCCTGTCGGTTCAGGGATCGGAGAAGGGCGGTGGTCGCTCCTGCCCTCTGCCTCGGAAGTGGACGGCGCCCCGCAGGGTGCCCTGGGCGGGCATCGCGGCTCGTTTGACGAGCCGGCCACACATGGCGAGCTGCTGCGCAAGGAGGAGCTCGCAGAGGCGGTCGCGGCCCAGCTGCTCGTGCGGTGGGGGGTGGTGTCGTGGGAGCTGTGGGCGCGCGAGTCCTACCGCCTCTACTGGCGCGACGTCGTGCGCGCGCTGCGACGGCTCGAAGCGCGCGGTCTCTGCATGGGTGGGCGTTTCGTCGCCGGGCTCTCCGGAGAGCAGTACGCGCTCGAGGAGGCGGCTGAGCTCCTCGCGCACGTTCGCGGCAGGCACGACGACGAGGCGTTCGCCCTGGCCGCATCCGACCCGCTGAACCTGACCGGTCTCGTCGTTCCGGGCCCTCGTGTCCCAGCCATCCGCCGCCGCCAGCTCGAGTACCGCGACGGCACGCTCCTCGGGGAACGTCCAGCGGGCTGAGCCCTCGGGGCGATCCTGTGGGCCAGCTCGGGGTTCCTCGCCGAAGCTCCGTCGGCGCGAGACAGTGGAAGCTTCGGCCTCCGGCCCGAACCTCTGTGCCGCTGGGCTGGGCTGGCTGGGCTGGCTGGGCTGGCTGGGCTGGGCTACACGGGACTACGCCGTCGCAGCAGAGCCGAGGCTCGTGGTCGCCGGTCCGGCGTCAGCGGGCTCCGCGGTCGGCGCGGAGCCGGGCGCGGCGGGTGCTGTCCCGGCGCCGTCGGTGGGCGCCGCGCCCGGAGTCCTGTCCGGTGCTGTCCCGGCGCCGTCGGCGGGCGCTGCGCCTGGAGTCCTGTCCGGTGCTGTCCCGGCGCCGTCGGTGG
>JAJZMD010000025.1 GCA_021803085.1 Actinomycetes bacterium | reverse complement strand
GGAACCGGATGGGGGCGGCGCTCCAGGAGTGACCGTCGTCGGCCCTGTGGCCAGGGAGTTCGGTGATGATGATCTGGTGATGTCTCCTCGGCGTGCTTCGATGGCGTGTGGTTCTCTCTGTTGTCGGAGTTATGCACCCCGTGGGGTTGGGTGGCGCCGGGTGGCGCGGCGTGTCGGGTCGCCGCCAGGAACGGGTCTGTTCGGCGTTGTGGACTGCTCGATCTCGAGGGCGTGGAGGGACGCGATCTCGAGCTTGGCGGTGATCTCTTTGAGGCGCCGGGCGTTGTCGAACCACGGCTGGTAGCGAGCGAGCTCGTCCTCGCTTAAGTAGCGGGTGACGGTCTTGCCGCGGATCGCTCGGGTCCACTGGATGTAGGGGCCGTGGAGGTGCGGCGGGTCGTCGTGGCAGGCACACCCCGCCGTTCCGCAGCGCATGCGGCGTACGACAACGCTGCCGGGGAGCACCCCGTCGATCTCGGCCAGCTGGCCGGCGAGTGCTCGGCGGGTCGCCTCCCAGGGCCGCTTCGTTTCCCTCTTCGCCACCGCTGCTCCTTCCACCTACGCTCGCCATCCCCTGCCGCAGACCCTACAGCGTTGATGCTGTAGGGCACGGCCCGAGCGGTGCCGAGACGGAGCTAGAGGGAGAACCATGGCCAACGAGGACGCTTTCACCCAGGCGAGGGGATGCTTCGAAGAGATGCTGGGCTGGCTCGAGGGGAGCGAGTCGGCACAGCTCTCGCACGCCGATCTCGAAGACGAGATCGTGTGCCGCGGCCGCGAGGCGCAGCGCCTCGCATTCCAGGACCACCTCGACCTGCGAGCGCTTCGCGAGCGGCGCGTCCGGGTCGTCGACGCAGGAGGCGTCGCGCACGGTGTCGTCGAAGCCGCCCACCGCCGTCAGCTTCAGACGGTGGTGGGCTCAGTCGGCGTCGAGCGCCTCGCCTACCGCCATGTGAGGAGCGCCAACCTGCATCCTGCTGACGCGGCGTTGAACCTCCCCGACCAGCTGCACTCCCATGGGCTCAGGCGCTTGGCCGCCATCGAGTCAACCAGGGGATCCTTCGACGACGCCAGCCAAGCGCTCGAGCGGGCGACCGGCGTGGCCGTGGTCAAACGCCAGGTGGAGGACCTCACCTCCCGAGCGGCCAAAGACGTGGAGCGGTTCTACCAGACGAGGGCCCACACCGAGGTCGACGAGCCCGACGTGCTCGTGATCTCGGCCGACGGCAAAGGTATCGTCATGCGTCCCGACTCGCTCCGCGAACAGACCGCCAAGGCGGCCGCGGCGGCCACGAACAAGCTCACCACACGTCTGTCCAAGGGCGAGAAGCGCAACCGCAAGCGCATGGCAGAGGTCGGTGCCGTCTACGACGTGACGCCCGTGCCCCGCAGCCCGCGCGACGTCATGGCGTCCAAGGCCGGCGAAGAACATCCCCCTGAGGCGCCCAAGGCGAAGAACAAGTGGCTGACCGCGAGCGTCGTCGACGACGCCGCCGAAGTCGTCGGACGCCTCTTCGACGAGGCGGAGCGGCGCGACCCGGGCCACCAGCGCAGGTGGGTGGCTCTCGTTGACGGCAACAACCACCAGATCGACCGCATCGGCGCCGAGGCGAACACACGAGGGATCGACGTCACGATCGTGGTCGACCTCGTCCACGTCCTCGAATACCTGTGGGCGGCCGCATGGTGCTTCTTCGCCGAAGGCGACACAGCCGCAGAGCAGTGGGTACGCGACAGAGCGCTCTCGGTCCTCGAGGGCCACGCCTGTGAAGTGGCTTCGGGCATCCGCAGGCGGGCGACGGCCGAGGGACTCACCACGTCGAAACGCAAGAAGGCCGACGAGGCAGCCAGGTATTTGAAGAACAAGGTGCCCCACCTCGACTACCCCACGGCGCTCGCCGCTGGCTGGCCCATCGCCACCGGCGTGATCGAAGGGGCCGTACGACACGTCGTGCGCGACCGGATGGACATCACCGGTGCACGCTGGTCCGTCGACGGCGCCGAGGCCGTCCTCAAGCTACGGGCGGTCCGTACCAACGACGACTTCGACGACTACTGGCAGTTCCACCTCGACCATGAACGCCAGCGCGTCCACCAGTCGCGCTACGACCGGGGTGTCATCCCGCTGGCTGCGTAGTCACTCCTGGAGCGCCGCACCCGAAGAAAATGCACCTGCTCGAGGAGAATCCCAACGCCGGGGAACCGCTCCTCGGGGGGCTGATCGGTTGGCGCAAGCTGACTGTCGGCGACCGTGACTGGCGCGTCGTCTGGCGGTCGACGACCGACTCGGACTCGACTCCGATCATCGAGGTCGCCGAGGTCTGGGCGGTCGTGGCCCGCTCCGACAGCGACATCCACGAAGAGATGGCGGCCAGGGTGGCCGCCATGCCGAAGAATCCCCGGACGGTTGCCCTCGCCGAGGGATCGAACGGTTTGGCAAGCTCCGCCTCGGCGATCCGCCGCCTCAGATCGGCACGCGCCGCCAGGTGGCCCCACCGTCGGTCGACCGCCACAGGGTGGTGGCCGGGACACGGGCGCCGCCGGCGGCGACGCTGAGCCCGACCCCGACGGTGGGCGAGGTGAACCCCAGGTACAGCCAGCTGCCGCTGTCCGGCGGCGTGAGCACCGGGGCGAAGGTGGCGCCGCCGTCGGTCGTCCGGCGCAGCGTGGGGTCGGATCCGCTGGCCAGCACGGCGGTGGTGTCGTCGGCAGCCGCCAGGCGCGAGGAGTTCACGATCTGCCCGGTCTGCAGTGCCGTGGTGGTGGTGGCGCCGTCGGTCGACCGGTAGGCCCGGGCCATCATGCCGGTCGGGCAGACGAACCACAGGACCTGCTCGCTGGTGGCCTGTACCGTGCCCCCCAGGCCAGCCACGCACGGGCTGGAGCGGACGGTGAAGGTGGCGCCGCCGTCGGTCGAGTGCAGCAGCACCCCGCCCGCCGCTCCGCCGGGCTCGGCGTCGATCCACACCTGGCGCCCGCGCGCCGACAGCGACGCCTGGACCGCCCCGCTCGCCTGCGGCAGTGCCGTCGACGTCCACGCGTCGGTGCGCGCCGGAGAGCGGGCGATACGGGCGTCGGCGCAGCCCGAGTGGGTGCAGGTCGCGAGCACCGCGTACGCCTCGCCCCCACTGGCCGTGAACGCCAGCACCTCGCCGCCCAGCGGCACGGCGTGCCAGTGGGCGCCACCGTCGTGGGTGACCCAGAAGGCCTCGTGACCGGTGCCGGCGCCCGGGTCGAAGGCGTAGCCGTCGAGCGGGTCGGCGAACCGCAGCTCGGTCACCGCTCCGGAGGTGCCCGCCGGCGCACCGTAGGCCAGCGGGGCCGGTGGGGCCGGGATGCCGACGAAGTGGGCGCCGCCGTCGGTGGTGCGGACGATGGACGTGCACACCGGGTTGCTGCACGGTGCGGCGCCGAGGAGCCAGAACTCGGTGGTGGACACGGCGGTGTACGAGACGGCGTCGAAGCCGGCGGGCACCGGTCCCCCCGCCGGTCCCCCTGCGCCGCTCGCTGGGACGGACCCGCTCGAGGGGGACGACCCTGAGCCCGACGACCCGGCGGTCGACGACCCGGTCGACGGGGCCGCGCCCGACGAGGCGGAACGAGCGTGCCCGGACGAGCACGCGGCCAGGGTCAGCGCGATGGTTGCCAGGACGGCGACCGCCGGCGTGGTACGGCGTCCCAAGGCGGGACGGGGCAGGGCGGGGTGGAGGGGGTGGTGCGGGTCTCGGGCTCGTCTCATGCCCACACTCTCCTGACGCTCGAAATGCCCGGCGCGTTCCAGGCGATAGCCGGCCCATTCGGGCCGGCTACGCCGGTGCGCCCTATCGAGTTGTCGGGGTCGGCGAACGAGAAGGCGGGCTGCGCGCCGGCCGCGCCGGCGACGAACCAGTCGGCCACTGGGTTTTCGTTCGCCGCCGTCGGCAGGTGCTGCAGGCGGTGCTCGAGCACCCGCCCGCCGGGTCAGCCGGTGCGGCGCAGCTCCGAGGCCAGGTGGTGGGTGAGGGGCTGGCCGACAGCCGCCATGGCCAGGGTCGTGTGCAGGACGTCGCCGTCGAGCAGCACCGTGCGCTCGACGGCCGTGATCTCCGTCGCCGACGTCGTCAGCCCGACCACGCGCGATCGCAGCACCAGCCGCAGCACCCCGTCCGACATCTGCACGTCGCCGTCGTCGACCTCCACCACGCCGGTCGGCTGGGCGACCACCAGCTCGGCGCGGCCGGGGCCCGCCGGTCGCAGATAGCCCGTCTCTGCGTGCAGGGGCCGGTCGTCGTCGAGGGAGCGGGTGCGCTGGTCGTAGGTGAGGAAGGGCCTGCCGTCGTGGCCGAAGTAGAGGTGCTCGGTGTAGCCGAAGGGCGCGACGGTCGGGTACGAGCCGCTGCCGTTCCCGCGCCACGCACCGAGCAGCGGGCCCAGGGCGACCAGGTCGGGGTGCAGCGGCGGGGTGGCGTCGGTCACCGGGAAAGCGTAGCGCCGCCGCCGTGTCGATCTGGCTCTCGACACGGCCCGGGTCTCGCTCCGCATCGCGAGCGAGAACGGCTCGCTCTTCCCTGTGGATCGGAGCGAAGGACGGGCAGGCCTCGACCAATGCCAGGAGCAGCCGATCCCACTGGGCGAGGAGAACGTCGCGAACGTGGCAGGCGTCCTCCAGGGCTGACCAGACGTCCGGACTCGGTCGCTGCCGGAGCGCCGTGCTGGGTTGGGCAGCGGCTGCAGCCCGCAGCCGATTGCCGGAGCGCGGATCCAGTGACGCCAGGTTCGCGGCGAGGTGCAGCGGACCGCGGTCCTCGTACACGTCGCCGCACTGGTCGCGTCGGTCCACCGTGCACTCATCGCACAGGCGACGGCCTTGGCCGAGGTCGGTGCTGGACCGCCGGGCGCAGTCACCCGCTGGGGACCGGAGACCGCAACGAACAGGGCCGGTAGCGGCGGCCGACGGCCATGCGACCGTCCCGCCACCGCATCGTGGGTGTGCCCGCCTGTAACCGGCGAAAGAGGCGGCGACGTAGTCCTGAATGGCGGACGGTCTTCTCACCGAGGTCGATCTCACGGCGGTCTTCGGTGAACAAGCCGGTGTTCGCCGATCTGGCAGCGCCGTCAGATGAGCTCGAGGGCGATCACCTTCCACGACTTGGTCGCGGCCCGTGTGCCGGCGACGGAGAGGGCGACGAGTGCGACGACCACAACGATGGTCGGCAGCCAGAGGGCGTGGTTGGAGTAGGTGATAACGGTGAACCTCCCTCGG